>JBDHZK010000027.1:0-23391 GCA_039811865.1 Propionicicella sp.
GCGGCGGCTGCCAGGTCTGCTGGGGCGGCTGCCACGGCTGGCCAGGAGTTCCAGCTGGGCCCGCAACCGGCAAGGGACTGGCCGGAGGCGGACGCAAGACGGTGCGGCTGGCGTCCCAGGCCTGTTCCAGGTCTGCCAGATAGTCGGTCGGGGGTACGGGCTCGGCGCGCGGGTCGGGCCGCAGCGCCACCACCATGGCCGTCAGCATCGCCGCCGCCAACAGGGGCGTCCCCAGCAGGGAGTCCCCGAGGTCGCCGATCGGCTGAATGTCGATCTGCGTGCCGGTGGCGCGGGTCAACGCGACGTAGGCGAGAGCGATCACCGCGAACAGCGAGTTGGCGCAGAACAGCAGGACGCGGGTCGCCATCGGCAATGCCTTGCTGGCCTTCTGGGTGAACTCGCCGTCGGTGAGCAGGCGCCAAATCAGGCCGAACAGCACGGCCGCCACGCCTGAGTAGCCGAGCAGCGCGCTGGTCGGCTCGTCCAGGATGGCGCGATGCGGGTAGAGGCTGGCCAGCACCAGGACGACCGCCAGCGCCCCGACGCGGACCCTGGAGAGCTTGCGCCGTGCCGCGAGCCAACCGAGCGAAACCACCGCCGCGGCCGCGAAGAGCCAACTGATCGGTTGGGCGCCCCAAGACAACGGTGCCGTTCCGCCGGAAAGGCCGTTGGCCAGATCCATCAGCACCCCGATGGCGTAGGCGCTGCACAGGGTCGGGCCGAGGACGTCCCCGACCCTGGCCCGGCGCCAGGCCACGACCAGCGCGACGACGCCGATCACCGCTCGCAGGACGGCGGCGTTGCCGGCCGATTTCATCAGCCCGCCGAGGTAGTTCGCGGCCGGCTTCATGAACCCGATTCCCCAGAAATCGGCCACCGTGCCGATGATCACGCCCGGGACGACGATGACCAGAATCCAGAACATCCCCGCAGCCAGCGGATATAGGTAGCGCGCCCAGGATTCGGAGAGCTCGCCGGCGAGAATTCCCTTCGGCGTGGCGCGCGCCAGCCGCCAGTACAAGGCGCTCAGTCCAACCAGGAGCGCCAAATAGATCATGGTCCCGATCCACAGGCTGCGGCCGGTCGGCGCCTGACCGTGCCAGGCCTGCCAGGCGAAATCGGCGAGTGGCACGGCGACGGCGACGGCGACGAACCCGGTCCACAGCCAGCGCGGGGCCTGCTCGCGCATGACGGTCGAGATGGACTCGGCCGCGGTGACCGCGATCTGGGAAAGCGCCGCGCCGGCGACCATCAGGGCCGGCATGGCCAGGATCGCCAAGGTCGTCACCAGCGCCAGCAACAACGTGGGCCGAAAGTCGAAGCCCATCCGCAGTCCATCGCCGGCGAGCAGCAGGGTCGCCTGGGTGCCGAGGAGCAGGAGCAGGCAGACCACGGCGAACTCCCACGCGGCGAAGTCCTTGCGCCACCGGACGATGGTGAGGACCACCAAGCCCAGCATGCTGCTCCCGGAGAGCCACAGGCCCATCGGCGATCCGACCGCCCCGAAGTAGCCGAACATGGCCACGAGCACGGCGGTCAGCACGAGCCCGACCAGCTTCAGCGCCCAGTGGGCGTGCATGGCCGCCGTTTGCACCAGGGCGAAGCACCAGACCATGCCCACCGTCAGAAATGGGGTCGCCGCCCGCGGAATGATCTGCAGGTCGTCGGCGGCCACGAGCACGTCCACGCTCCGCAGTTGCCCGGCGAAGATCACGGCGACGCCGGTGAGGACGTACGCGATCAGGGTGATCAGTGCGATCGCGGGCATGCCGCGCGGCCATTCGCGCCATTTTGGCCAACCCTCACGAATGGGTTCGACAAAGACGAGCCGGAACGACTCGGTGATCGTCAGCCAGACCGCCTTCAACGCGCCGCCGGGCTTCATGGCGTTGTCCCCAGGGTGACCCGCTTGCCACGATCGGTGATGATGATGCGCTGCGCCGACCAGGATGCGCCCAGTCCGTTCGGCGCACCATCGGCGAGTTGGACGTCCCAACGCTTCACGGTCTCGCCACCGGGCCCGAACAGGTAGGCATGGTCGGCGGCCAGCCCGAGCGCGGTGGTGCCGTCGGAGACCAGCGTGGCCAGCGCCACCTCACTACGCCACCTCCACCGGCCGGTGTTGGGATCCAAAGCCACCACCGCATCATCGGTGCGAACCCAGATCAGGGGGCCCACCGGGACGATCTGGCGTTCCTCCTCGAGGCTGTAGGCGGTTACCCACAGCGCGCCGTCAGTCAAGCGGAAGGCCTCGCTGACGCTGGAGGAGTTGGACGTCGCCAGTACCACGCCACCGGCGGCGGCCAGAAACGACGGCCGATTCGCCAGTTGTGCCTGCCACTCCGGTTGGCCTTCCAGCGTGTAGGCGCTCAGGCTGCCGGACTGATCGGCAACCACCACGTGGCCGTCGGAAACCACGGGCGGGATGCGTAGCTCGGTCGAGGTGGATCTCGACCACAGTTGCACGCCGGTCCGGATGGAGCGCGCGCTGACG
Source organism: Propionicicella sp. (assembly GCA_039811865.1). Classification (GTDB taxonomy): domain Bacteria; phylum Actinomycetota; class Actinomycetes; order Propionibacteriales; family Propionibacteriaceae; genus JBDHZK01. The sequence goes on from JBDHZK010000027.1 coordinate 2,495, forward strand.
GTCCCGTCCAGGGTGGCGACGAGGAACCTCTCGGCGTCCAGGCGCACCATGGCCGCCTGCGCGACATCCGGGATCTCGCCGGTCCACAGCCACTGGCCCGTCTCGGTGTAGGCAGCGAGACGGCGAGCCGAGGTGGCGACGATCGTGACCTGGCCGAATCCGCCAGTCAGGGTGATGTCACCGCCAGGCCGGGCCCGCCAGGACTGGAAGTACCGCCCGGACGCCATCCCCACGCCCATCAGGGTCCCGCCGACGCGCATCCCGATCGTGTACAAATCCGGGGCAACCAACTGCGGATCGGTGCGTTGGGTCAGGGCGAGCGGAGCCGGCAACGCCTCGGCTTGCGCCCGGAACTGCCAGGCGGCCGGGCTCGTCCAGGCCGGGGTGGCCGCCACTTGCACCGTAGCCCGCGGATCGGCCCATTGGGGAAACTCGCCGATCGGGGACCAGGTCTGGGCGTCCCCGGTTTGCGAGACGATGCCGCGGCCTGGGCACCACACGTTGCTGGACGTCTGTGGTCCGGCGCTCCCCGTCAGGGTCTGGTCGACTCGAAGGCAGCCGTCCGCGTAGCCGGCCCCGGCGGCGCTCGCCCTGGACGCCAATTGGTACTGGCCGGTCGTGGTGCGTGTGCCCCGGGTCTGACGGATGCTGCCTTGTTCGTTCCAGGACGACCCGGCGTGGACGTCCGCGGGCAGGTCCAGCCGCCCAGGGCTGAACTGAATCGAGCCTTGCGGGTCTTTGATCACCCAGGTCCGCAGTCCGTCGGCGGAAAGCTCGCGCAACTCCTCGAAGCCGGGCCGAGGTTTCGCCCCGTCGGCCAAGACGGTGGTGGTGAGCCGGACCCAGTAGCGGCGCAGCACGTTGTCGATCGGGGCCACCTGGCTGAACTCCAGCGGCCCGGCGCCGAAGGCTTGCGCGTACGGCACATGCGCCCACTCGAGCGTGCGCACCTCGCGCGCGGCGCCGGTGAGGGACATGAGTTCGTGATGGCCGTCGGTGCCGACCAGCGCGGTCGCCGCGTTTCGGGGCGCGCCGTCCACGGGACGTCCGGCAAAGAGGGTGACTCCGACGACCAGGGCCGCGGCCAGCACCACCACGATGGTCGGGATCGGGCCTCGACGCCGCCGCGGCGGCGCGGCACCTGCCGTCGCCAGTGGCGCGCCTGGAGCCAATGGGGGCGCGAACCCCTGGGATCCGGGAGGCGGCGGTGGAAAGCTCGGCGCACCGGGGGCGGGCCACCCCGGCTGCGGGCTTGCCGGCCCGGGTTGGCCCCAGCCGGACGCGGGCGGCTGCCACACCGGCGCCCCAGGGACGCCAGCACCCCAGCCGGGCTGCTGGCCATGGTTGCCGGGAGCGCCGCCGGGGGGATTCCACGGCGATCCGGCTGGCGGGCCCCAGCCCTGCTGCGGCGCAGCACCCTGCTGACCGGACGGGCCGGGAGCGCCTGGCGGCCAGGTGGGTTGCATCGCCACAGCTTATGGAGTGGTGCTACTTCGTGGTAAGGCGCTCGAGGATCGCTTGGGCAGCCGGCCCCGGATCCCACTCCCGCGTGTCGTTCTCCGACGTGAAGTACCAGCGACCGCAAGTACTGCCGCGCAGGCTCAGCAGGTCGCCGTACAGGTTGGCCACAACGATGCTCTTGGGGGCCAGGTCGCAGGTTTGGCTGACGCTGCGGACCCGGGCGTTGAGGTCGGCGCGGACCACCCCGAACTGAGCCGCGGACAACGTCCGCTCGACGCGGGCCGTGACCGACGTGGTCTGGTCATAGACGCAGGCGTGGGCCGCGACGGCGTTCGTGACCGCCACCGGCATCACCGAGCCGACGTAGGGTCCGCCCAGGCACCAGGGGTTGGGCCGGGGCGGGGGGGCGGATTCGCCCTGGGCGGCTCGCTGTTTGGTCCAACGGTCGACGAGTTCGGTGAGGATCTTGTCGGCCCCGTTCCGGAACCGCTGGGGTGAGCCGAGGATCCGGCACCCGTAGAGCTGGCCGTCCACAACGACCGGGGTACGGCCGCGGTAGGTGAAGACCAAGCGATAGGCCGGGCCCATCTCCGAGGTGCAGACCTGATCCGGGCCTCCCGCCGGGAGGGCATTGATCTTGGCGATCACCTCGTCCAAGCCAGTGGTCAACTCGTCGTTCGGGGGGATCAGCATGAGCTCTGGCGCGCCGGCGGGGCAGATCCGCAGGGCGATCGCACCGGCGGGAACGCCCTGGGCGGGCAGGTCGGGCTCGAGGTTGTCCGGGCAGCCGGCGGTGCTCGGCGGCTGGGTCGGGTGTTTGGGCTCGGTGGGCAGCGAAGGTGTGGGCGGGGATGTCGGCTTCTCCGGATCAGCCGGGTCCACGCTCAGTTGGGTGGGCGGGGCCGGGCTGGCCAGGACGCCGCCCACCGAGGGACGCAGCGTCCAGGTCACCACTCCGGCCACCACCGCCAGCGCCACGGCCCCGGCCAGCAGCGCCGATCGGGCGGCCCCGGCGCGACGCGCGCTGGCCGCGGCTCGCCCGGCCCAGCCGGACACCTCCGGCGCCGGGGGGACCGCGTCGTGCAGCCGTTGTGTCAGTGACCTGGTCAGGTCGCCGTCATCGTCGTTCATCGTGGACCCCTTCGAGTTCGGCCAGCGCGGGGGAGCGGCGCAGCGCGGCAAGCGCTCGGCTGGTGTGGCTCTTGACCGTTCCGGTGGAGATGCCGAGCAACTGCGCGGTTTCCTCGACGCTGCGGTCCTCGTAGAAACGCAGGACGACCACCGCCTTCTGTGCGCGCGGTAGAGCGGCCAAGGCGTTGGCCAGGTCGAGCCGCTGCTCGGCCGCGGTGGTGCCAGAGCCGACGGGCGGATCGCCGACGTCGGCGGGGACCTCATCTCTCCAGCGGCGTCGCCACCACGCCAGGTACGCCCGGTACATGGTTTTGCGGACGTAGGCCTCGAACGAACCGCTCGCGCTCACCCGATCGAAATGCGGGTAGGTCTTGGCCAGCGCGGTTTGGACGAGGTCCTCGGCTCGTTGGGCGTCCCCGGCCAGCAGCCACGCCGATCGCCACAGCGCCTGGGCACGCTGGGCCACGAACGCGGTGAACCCGTCCACCGGCGGCACTGACTCGACCACGGCATGCTCCCCTCACCAACAAGAAGCGGTTGGCCCGTCCGCCAGGTTGTCAGCCCGCGACGGCGGCTTCGAAATCGCCGCCCAGTAGCCCGATCTGCCACGGCCGGGCGCCCAGTTCGGCCAGCCGGTCGGCCAGCGGCGTAGCGTCCGGAGGTTCCCACGCGAGGCGTCGGACGAGGTCGGGCGCGATCAGGTTCTCGACCGGAACGGTGTTCTCGGCGGCGATCTTCAGGCTGGCCGCCCGCAGCCGCGACCAGCGAGCGTAGGCCTCGGGTGCGCGCGACTCCCAAGACCGCACCGGCGGAGGGCCGTCCACGGGCAGCGTCCTGGGCGGAAGGTCGGGCCGGGAAAGTTCCTGGGCTCGTTGGAGCGCCTGCAGCCAGGTGTTCTCGTAGCGGGCGGAGTGCCGACGGCGGAACCCCTCGATCTGGCGCAGATCGGCCCGGCCGAGCAGACGCCGCCGGGGCGCCGACCGGGATTCGTCGGCGAGGGCCGCGAGTTCGCAGATCGAGCGGTCGGCGAGGATGCGCCCGGGGGCGCGGTCGCTTTCGCGGGCGATCTTGTCCCGGGCGAGCCACACCTCCCGCACGACCGCCATGCCGCGCTGGGAGCGAACGTGGTGAATGCCATTGGTGCGCCGCCACGGATCGGCTCGCGGCACGGGTGTTTGACCGGCCGTCCGGGCCAGATGGTCGAACTCCTGCATCGCCCAGTCGAGCTTTCCGGCGTCGACCAGGCGCTCGGCCAGCCAGTCGCGCAACTCGGCGAGCAGTTCAACGTCGAGGGCGGCATAGTCCAGCCACTCGTCCGGGATCGGCCGGCGCGACCAGTCGGCCGCCGAGTGCTCCTTCAGCAGCCGGACGCCGAACGCCGTCTCGATCATCGTCCCGAGCGCCACGCGTGGCAGCCCGAGCAGGCGGCCGGCCAACTCGGTGTCGAACAGCCGCCGGGGCAGGAAGCCGATCTCGGCCAGGCAGGGGAGGTCCTGCGAAGCGGCGTGAATGATCCACTCCGCATCCTGCAAGGCGGCGGCCTGGCTGGACAGGTCGGCCGTTGCCCCGCCTTGCTCGAAGGCGACGGGGTCGATCAACGATGTGCCTGCTCCGGCTCGGCGAAGCTGCAACAGGTATGCCTTGGCCGAGTAGCGATAACTCTGCGCCCGTTCGGTGTCGACGCCAAGGGGGCCGCGGGCGTGGGCCAACTCGTCGATCGCGCGGGCCAAAGCCGGCACTGTGGCGATGATCGGCGGTGTGCCATCGGCGGGAGCGGCGAGCACCGGCGGATCGTCGGGCGTCGGCTCGCTCACTTCAACCGCGAGATGGGCCGGCGCGGCGGCAGCGATACGACCCCTGCGGGCAGCGGCGGCAGACCCGCCGTCGTGCACAGCAGGTCGGACCACGCCACCAGGTGCGGGACGACTCCATCACCGGCGCTCAGCAACGGTGTCCAGGACGCTCGGATCTCGACCTCGGCGCGCTGCGGCTCATCGGACATCGAGCCGAACGAGGTGCTGGAGACCGAGGTGACGGTGCCGGACGGCGCGAGAAAGCCGGCCTCGTGGCGTTCCAACGCTTCGATCAGCCATGACCAGCCGACGTCGGCGAGCAGCGGGTCGACCGCCATCTCGGCGTCGACCTCGGAGCGCGCGTAGGTGACGAAGCGGAAATCGCCCTCCCATGAGCTGTTGCCCACCGGGTCGTGCAGCAGAATCAGTCGTCCGCTGCCCAACTCGTGGCCCGCGGACACCACATCCGCGGCAATGGCGACGGCATAGGGGGCGATGCGCTGCGGCGCCGGGATCTCCTCGATCACCATTTCCTGGCGCCAGCGAAGGGCGACCAGGTCGGCGACCGCGCGCTCGAAAGCCCGGGGTGTTCCGGGGGTTCTGCTTCGAGCGGCCACGGACCCGAGGGTAGCCAGCGGGCGCCCCGCGTCCCGGCTGACGCGCCGAAGCGCGGTTCAGGACGCCGGGTCGGTGGGGCGCAGGGTGAGGCTGATGGAGTTGATGCAGAAGCGACGATCGGTCGGGGTGTCGTATCCCTCGCCGTCGAACACGTGCCCCAAATGCGAATCGCAGGCGGCGCAGCGCACTTCGACGCGCCGCTGGAACAGGGTCCGATCCTCCACGTACCGAACTCGATCGCCGGCCAGGGGGGCGAAGAAGGAGGGCCAACCGCAGTGGGAAGGGAACTTCTCGCTGCTGCGGAACAGCTCGTTGCCGCAGGCCCGGCAGGCGTAGACACCCTGCGTGGTGGTGTCGGTGTACTCGCCCGTGAAGGGACGCTCGGTGCCGGCCTCGCGCAGGACGTGGAACTCCTGCGCACTCAGTTGCTCGCGCCACTGTTGCGGGGTCTTGATCACCCGGAGCGGCGGTGAAGTGGTCATGCCCGCCAGCATAGGCTGGGGCTCGTGCCGACCTCAGCGATCGATTTGGACGCGGGGACTCGCGCGATCCGCCTAACCAGCCCCGACAAGCCCTATTTCCCCGAACTCGGGCTGACCAAGCTCGACGTAGCAGAGTACTTCCGCAGCGTCGGGGACGGCATCGTGGCCGCGCTGCGCGATCGTCCGACGACCATGGAACGCTGGCCGGGCGGCGTCACCCCGGACACCAAGCTCGCGACCCGCTCCGACCGGAAGGGCGACGCGTTCTATCAAAAACGGCTGCCGACCTCCACGCCCGACTGGGTCCAGCGCGGCACCATCACGTTCCCCTCCGGGCGCACTGCCGAGCAGGTGTGCCCGGGTGACCTGGCGACCGTGCTGTGGATGGTGAATCTTGGCACTCTGCGGTTCCACCCCTGGCCCGTCCGGCTGCCCGACCTGGACGCCGTCGACCAGTTGCGTCTCGACCTGGACCCGCAGCCGGGAACCGGCTTCGCCGACGCCGTCACCGCTGCGCACTGCCTGCGCGAGGTGCTTGAGCAGGCCGGACTGCAAGGCTTTTGCAAGACCAGCGGCGGACGCGGCGTCCACGTCTTCGTCTCGATCGAGCCGGTCGATTTCATCGAGGCCCGGCACGCGACCATCGCGATCGGTCGTGAGCTGGCCCGGCGGCTGCCGGACCAGGTGACGATCAACTGGTGGAAGGAGGAGCGCGGCGAACGCATCTTCCTCGACTTCAATCAGATGGGCCGCGACCGCCTGATGACCAGCGCCTACTCGATCCGGCCGACCCCGGCAGCGCTGGTCTCGGCGCCGCTGCGCTGGGAGGAACTGGACGCCGTCGCGCCCGGCGACTTCACCGTGCAGACGATGCCCCAGCGGTTCGCCGAACTCGGCGACGTTTGGGCGCCGCTGTACGCCGCCGAGCCCGGGAGCATCGACCTGGCGCTGGACTGGTACGCCCGCGACGCCGCCGCCGGAGAGGGTGAAATGCCCTATCCGCCCGAGTACCCGAAGATGCCCGGCGAACCGATGCGCGTCCAGCCGAGCCGGGCCCGAAAGCCGGAGTAGGCCCACCTGATGAGGGCAGCCCGCTCCCGACGTCAGCTTTGGGCCAGGATCTGCGCCAGGTTGTAGGAGACCGGTGCCTCCAGTTGGTCGAAGGTGCACGAGCGCGGGTCGCGGTCGGGACGCCACCGGACGAAGCGTGCGGCGCTGCGGAAGCGGTTGCCTTCCATGAAGTCGTAGTTGACCGTGGCCACCAGCAGCGGATCGATCAAGTGGTAAACGCGATCCTCGGGGCTGCCCCACCTCACGGCCCCGCCCGGCCGGCGCGGTCCACCGGGGCGCTGCTGGTCGTGCCAGGGATGGCCGGCCCATTCCGGCGTCCCGGGGACCACCACGAGCTCGGCGAGCATGTCGATCAGCGCCGCTCGCATCGCGTCCGGGAAGCCTGAGACCGCGCCCACCCAGTGGAGTTCACCGGCCCCGTCGTAAAGGCCCAGGTGCAGGCCCCCCAGTAGCGGGCGGGCCGCCGAAGACGACTTGTGCTCGCGGTAGGCGCCGACCACGACGTCGGCCTCGCGCAGATGCTTGACCTTGTACATGGCCCGCTGGCCCGGCAGGTAGCGGCCGTCGAGCGGCTTGGCGATCACGCCGTCCAGGCCAGCCCCCTCGAACTGGGCGAACCAGTGTTCGGCGACCTCAAGGTCAAGCGTCAGCGGGCTGCAGAACACGGGCGGGACGGCAGCGGCCAGGGCGTCCTCCAGCAGGACGCGGCGGCGGGCGAACGGCTCGCTGGTGAGGTCCCGATCGCCGAGCGCGAGGATGTCCCACAGCATCAGGGACGCCGGCAGCGTTCGGGCCTGCTCCTTGGCCCGGGCCGCGGAGGAGTTCGCGCGCTCGCCGAGGCGGCCGAACTCGATCCGGTCGCCGACGATGATGACCATCTCGCCGTCGAGCACACATTGGTCGGGGGTGCCTGCCAGCACCCCGGCCACGAGTTCGGGGAAGTGTGCGCCCATGGCCTTGCCGCCCCGGCTCCACAACTCCACGGCGTCACCGTCGCGAAAGACCAGGCAGCGAAAACCGTCCCATTTCGGCTCGTAGGCCATGCCCGCGGGGATGGCCGCCACCGGCTGGGCCAGCATCGGCGTCACGGGTGCCCGGATCGGCAACACGTCAACGACCCCCGCGATTCATTTCGCCATCTTGCCATCGCGGCTTGTCCGGGTGGGTAAGGATGCCTCATGCCCAAGAAGTCCGCAGACCATCGTCCGGCCACACCCCTCAGTTCGCTGCTCCGCATCCCCCAAGGTCCGGTCGACCTGGCCCGCCTCGACCCCGGATCGGCCCCCGGCTACCCCGGGCGGGGCAAGGACGATGCGCTCCGCATCACCGAATCGATGGCACCGGAGCTTTCCGATCTGCAGGAGCGCCTGTTCGCCAACGCCCGCGCCGACGAGAGTTACACCAAACGGATCCTGGTGCTCCTGCAGGGCATGGACACGTCCGGCAAGGGCGGCGTGATCCGGCATGCGATCGGGATGGTCGATCCCCAAGGCGTGGCGTTGAAAGCATTCAAGGCGCCGACCGCCGAGGAACGCGCGCACGATTTCCTTTGGCGCATTCGCAACGCGGTCCCAGCTCCCGGAATGATCGGGGTGTTCGACCGCTCTCAGTACGAGGACGTCCTGATCGTGCGCGTGGAGAATCTGGTTCCGCCAGAGGAATGGGGCAAGCGTTATGACCTGATCAATGCCTTCGAGGCGGAGCTATCCCAGCAGGGGGTCACGCTGATCAAGTGTTTCCTCAACGTCTCCAAGGCCGAGCAGAAGGCCCGCCTGCTGGAGCGCTTGGCCAGCCCCGAGAAGTACTGGAAGTACAACCCCGGCGACGTGGACGTCCGGGTGAAGTGGCCGCGCTACGCCGAGGCATACAGCGTGCTGCTGGAGCGCTGCAACACCGACGTCGCCCCCTGGTACCACGTGCCCGCGGACAAGAAGTGGTATCGAAACTGGGCGGTCGCCGAACTACTCCGCGAGCACCTCGTCGCCCTCGACCCGCAGTGGCCATCGGCCGATTTCGACGTGGCGGCCGAGCAGTACCGGGTGGAGAACTCCTGACCTTGGTGCCAGGCCGGCTCAGCCGGCGACGACGCTGAGGTGGCGGGCGGCAGGCCCGGCGTCCTCGGCGGCACCGAAGTCGAGCAGGTCCATGGCGGCGAACGCATAGCGGGCCAGGACGAGGTCGATCACCTCGCGGTGGGCGCCCAGCGGTTCACTCACCGCGACCGCGCCGAAGCGGTAGGACAGCTCCGCTTGGGCGTGGTAGCACTCGTCGGCGGTCAGGAAGAACGAGCCGACCGCGATGTGACGCCGACCCTGGGCCCGAAGACCCTGGATCGCCTGCGCGGTGGACGGGCCCGAGCCGTCCGCGACGGCGGTGAGGCAGGGGAGTTTGTGGTGAGCCGACCACTGCCGGGCCCGGCGGGCCAGCAAGGCATTGCCGCGGACGTCGCCGGTGCATTCGCTGGAGAGCACGAGCCCGTCGAGTTCGAGGGCGCGGGCCAGCCGCAGCGCGCTGCGCAGGCGCTCGTCCAGAATGGTCAGCAGCGAAACCTCCGGGCCGACCGGGCGCGACACGGTGAAGCGCGTGAAGGGGTGCGCGGTGCGCAGCCGCAACAGCAACTGCTCGACTTCGGGATCGGATTCGATCGCGTGGGTCAGTTGCAGCGGTACCAAGACGATCTCGTTGACCTTCTGCTTCACCAGTTGGGCCACGACCTGCGGGCCCGTCGGCGAGCAGTGGTCAAGGAAGGCAGCTCGGACGACGAGTTCGGGTCGCAGCGCCGAAATCCCTTGCCGCATTGTGTGGGTAACCTGCGCGACATCGGGATCTGTACTGCCGCGAGCCACGATCACTACTGCCGGAGCGGTCATGAGCCTGCCTTCCTATTGCCGAAGGATGGCACCATTGCCGGGTGTTGGGCTAAAGACTTTCTGGTTATTGGTCCAAATCGCAAATCTGGTCTCGCATAATGAGATCACGTCTCATTATTTGGACGGCCATCAGGAGCTTGTTCGCCATCCGGGCGCCGATGGGGCTTGCGCGCTCGTGGCCTGCGGGCCCGAAACGCGAAGGCGATGCGAGGGTTGGGGGGCAGCATTTGTGCTGCTTGACTAGGGTCGATGCCGGAGAACTGCGGCCAGCGTTGTTGGATCGCGGCATTCAGCGAGGCACCGATCAGGACCGCCAGCGCCATCACGTAGAGCCATAGCAGCACCGCAATCGGGGCGCTGAGCGGGCCGTAGAACGACTGCGCGTTGAAGGTGTTGACGAGCACCGACTTCAAGGCGGCGCTGCCGCCGAGCCAGATCAGCAACGTGACGACGGCCCCGGGAAGGTCCGAGCGCCAGTGTCGTTTGCGGATGCCGACGCAAAGATCGAACAGCGTCGCCAGCATCGCCGTGGTGAGCGCCAAGACACCTGGCCAATACAGGGCGCGAACCAGCGGATGCGGCACCCACTCGTCGATCCAACGCGGTCCGGCCAACACCAACGGCAACAAGATGGCACCCGTGACCACACCCACGACGTACATCAGGAACGACAGCGCCGTGGAACGCACCAGACCACGGTTGCCGAGCCGGCCGTACATGATCGAGACCGTGTCCACCAGGACGGCCATCGTGCGGCTGCCCGACCACAGCGCGATCAGGAAGCCGATCGAGATCACGTCGATGCGGCCCGCGGAGAGCACCGAGTCGAGCATCGGTGCGACCACCCCCGAGATGCTCTCGGGCGTCAGGAAGCGGGCCGCGATCGTGAGCACCGCCTCTTGGAAACCGTCGACCGCGTGTGGGTCGAAGCTTCCGGCGATGAAGCCGATCGCACCTGACAGGCCGAAGATCAACGGCGGGATGGAGAGCATCGCGAAGAACGCGGTCTCGGCGGCCAGGCCCGTGACGCGGTACTGGAAGCACGAGGTGAACATGGTCTTGATGACCTGCCAGGACGCCCCCGGCGCACGCGCGAGGCGCCGGCGCCACAGCTGGAGGTTTGGCATCGCGTCCCCAAAGTCACGTCCGGCACGGGCCGGCTCGCGTCCCATCCTCCCATCGGGTCCGCCGCCCGCCGGACGGCCGGGCCGGGAAGGAATGAGCGGATCATCACCAGGGTTGTCGACAGCCCGAGAAACGCCAAACACCCTCGGATGATCCGAGGGTGTTTCGGTGGGCGACACTGGGATCGAACCAGTGACCTCTTCCGTGTCAGGGAAGCGCGCTACCGCTGCGCCAGCCGCCCGAGGTGGAGACGGGATTTGAACCCGTGTACACGGATTTGCAGTCCGTTGCCTCGCCTCTCGGCCACTCCACCAGGTGAGCACTCACCTTGTGGACTGGGCGAGAACCCTCCGAGCGGACGACGGGATTCGAACCCGCGACCCTCACCTTGGCAAGGTGATGCTCTACCAACTGAGCCACGTCCGCAAACCTGTTCACTTCCTCAGGTGCGCCAGCAACCTTAGCCGGACCCATGCGGGCGCGGCAAACCGACTAGCTGGACGCCAACCGAACGGCAACCACGGTGTCGGCGTAGGTCTGCCCGCGCTTGCGCATCCCGCCGATCTTCCCGAAGAAGCGGCTGATCGGGACCATCAGCCCGTACTTGGCCCTGACCTTGCGCTGCACCTCGTCGAACGCGGGGCCGGACTTGACCATCTCGGCGGTTCCCTCGATCGGCGCGCTACCCGGGAGCACCTTCCCCGACGCGTTGCACGGCTGCACGCTCACCGTGGGGGTATGCCGCATCCGCTTGGTCTTGCCGCTGCCGTCGGCCGTCCAAAAGCCGACCCGACCGTCGGAGATGGGGACGACCCAAACCGGAGTGGCGACCCCTTCGCCGCTTCGCCGGTAGGTCGTCAGGAGGATGTACTTCTCGTCTGCCAAAGCCATGTGCGCACGGTAGCGGTCGGGTGGGGAACCGATGCGCCCCGCCCGAAGGGCGTCTGAACCTGGCGCCTGCGCTTCCAGGCGGTGTTGGGCCGCGGAAATGACGAGGCGGCCAGCTTGGGCTAAGGTTGGCTACCGCACGGGCGATTGGCGCAGTGGTAGCGCGCTTCGTTCACACCGAAGAGGTCACTGGTTCGAACCCAGTATCGCCCACCCCGCACCGTCGACTCTGTCGGCTTTCCTCTCCTGGCCCCACTGCGAACCCGTTCGCGGCGTCCGCGCGCCATCGGGCACAATGAGCAGCGCTTCGCACCCGCCGTGGCGGCGGGCGTCCAGGAAAGGAAACCCCGTGTCCATCACGCTCTCGATCACCCGCTCGGCCTCGAAAGAGCAGCAGGCGTTCGAGACCACGACCACGGGCCTGGACCTGTTCGGCGCCGACCGGAGCATCGTCGCGATGCGCGTGAACGGTGCGGTCGCCGACCTGGCCACCGAACTGGCCGACGGCGACGAGGTGGAGCCAGTCGAGATGTCGTCCCCCGAGGGCCTGGCGATCATCCGGCACTCCGCCGCCCACGTGGCCGCCCAAGCCGTCCAAAACCTGGTGCCCGAGGCCAAGCTGGGCATCGGCCCGCCCATCACCGACGGCTTCTACTACGACTTCGAAGTGCCGGCCCCGTTCACGCCGGAGGATCTGCGCTCCCTGGAGCGCGGCATGTCGCAGATCGTTCGCGAACGGCAGAAGTTCGTGCGCCGCGTGGTCACCGACGACCAGGCCCGCGCCGAACTGGCCGGTGAGCCGTTCAAGCTGGAGCTGATCGGGCTCAAGGGGAACGCCACCGATACCGACGGCGCGTCGGTCGAGGTTGGCGCCGGCGAACTCACCATCTACGACAATGTGCGCCGCGACGGCACCACGGCGTGGAAGGACCTGTGCCGCGGTCCGCACGTGCCGCACACCGGCTACCTGAACGCGTTCGCGCTGACGCGCTCGTCGGCGGCGTATTGGCGCGGCGACCAGAAGAACCAGCAACTGCAGCGGCTGTACGGGACGGCGTGGCCCTCCCGGGATGATCTGAAGGCCTACCAGAACCGGCTGGTCGAGGCGGCCAAGCGCGACCATCGCAAGCTCGGCGTCGAGTTGGACCTGTTCAGCTTCCCCGACGAGATCGGTTCTGGGCTGGCGGTCTTCCATCCCAAGGGCGGTATTTTGCGGATGGAGATGGAGGAGTACTCCCGACGCAAGCACGTCGAGGCGGGTTATTCGTTCGTGAACTCGCCGCACATCACCAAGGGGCAGCTGTTCGAGACGTCCGGACACCTCGACTGGTACGCCGACGGCATGTTCCCGCCCATGCACATCGACGCGGAGTTGAACGCCGACGGCTCCGTCCGCAAGCCGGGCCAGGACTATTACCTCAAGCCGATGAACTGCCCGTTCCACTGCCTGATCTTCCGGTCGCGGGGCCGCTCCTATCGGGAGTTGCCGCTGCGGCTGTTCGAGTTCGGGACGGTGTACCGGTACGAGAAGTCCGGCGTGATTCACGGGCTGACCCGCGTCCGCGGACTCACCCAGGACGACGCGCATATCTTCGCGACCAAGGAGCAGTTGGCCGACGAGCTGACCAGTCTGTTGACGTTCGTCCTCGATCTGCTGAAGGACTACGGCCTGGACGACTTCTACCTGGAGTTGTCGACCAAGAACCCCGAGAAGTTCATCGGCGACGAACAGACCTGGGAGATCGCCACCGAAACGTTGCGGCAGGTGGGGGAGGCGTCCGGCCTTGAACTGGTGCCCGACCCTGGCGGGGCGGCGTTCTACGGGCCGAAGATCTCGGTGCAGGCGCGCGATGCCATCGGGCGGACCTGGCAGATGTCGACGATCCAACTGGACTTCTTCGAGCCGGAGCGCTTCGAGCTGGAGTACACCGCACCGGATGGCAGCAGACAGCGTCCGGTGATGATCCACCGGGCCCTGTTCGGTTCGGTGGAGCGGTTCATCGGCGTCCTGACCGAGCACTACGGGGGGGCGTTCCCGGCTTGGCTGGCGCCCGTCCAGGTGATCTGCATCCCGGTCGCCGACGAGTTCGTGGGCTACCTGAACGGCGTCGCCGACAAGCTGCGCGCCGCCGGTGTCCGCGTCGAGGTGGACTCTTCGGACGACCGCTTCGGCAAGAAGATCCGCAACGCCCAGACCGCCAAGGTGCCCTTCATGCTGATCGCCGGAGGCGAGGATGCGGCCAAGGGTGCGGTCTCGTTCCGCTACCGGGACGGCACCCAAAACAACGGTGTCGGGATCGACGAGGCGGTCGCCGAGGTCGTCCGGGCCATCCAGACGCGGGCTCGGGCATGACGGTGCCCGGATCGGACGAGGTTCGGGTTGAGTTCGCCGCCGACCAGGTCGGCGTGCCGGACGGCTTTCAGCGCTTGTGGACGCCCCACCGAATGGTCTATATCGGCGGGGAGAACCATCCCACCGAAGGTTCCGAGCCGTCCTGCCCGTTTTGCCGCGCGCCGCGCTCCGACGACGCGCAGGGCCTGATCGTGCACCGCGGCGAGCGGGCGTATGTGGTGATGAACCTCTACCCCTACTCTCCCGGGCACGTGCTGATCTGCCCCTACCGCCACGTGTCGGCCTACCCGGACCTGAGCGTCGAGGAGCGGCACGAGATCGCCGACCTCACCGCCACGACGATCGAGGTGATCTCGGGTGTCTCGGGGCCGGCGGGTTTCAACTGCGGGCTGAACCTCGGCGCGGTGGCCGGCGCCGGGATCGCCGCGCACCTGCACCAGCACGTCGTCCCCCGCTGGCAGGGCGACATGAACTTCCTGCCCGTGGTCGCGCAGACCAAAGCCGTTCCGCAATTGCTGGGCGACACCCGGCTGCTGCTCGCGCAGGCATGGCCGACCTGAGCCGAACCCGCGCCCGCCGGTGGCTCCTGCCGGCGTCCGGGTGGGATCGGGACGCGCTGAACCGGGCCCTGTACCGGATCGGCTGGAGGATCGGGCCGCACCTGGGCCGCCGGACCAGGGACGTCCTCGCGGCGGCCGGGGGAGCCATCGCCGCTCGGCGGGGCGGCAGGCACGTCGACCAATGGCGCCACAACATCGAGCTGGCTACGGGCATCGCTCCAGATGCCCGGTTGAGCTCGGCCGGCATGCGCTCGTATCTGCGCACCTTCTTGGAGGTGTTGGCCCTGCCCGGGTGGAGCGCCGAGCGGACGATCCGCACGGTCTGCCTGGACCCGGCGGCCGAGCGCATCCTGCGGGACGCCGCCGCCGGACCCGGGGTCGTCGTCGCCCTGCCGCACCTGGCGAACTGGGACCTGGCCGGCGCCTGGGCCTGCGCCACCGGGCTGCCGGTGAGCAGCGTCGCCGAGCAGTTGGGGGACCCCGAGTTCCGGGCGTTCCTGGCGTTCCGCGAGGGGCTCGGGATGCGGATCCGGTCCAATCTGCAGCCCCGCCTGATCGAGCACTTGGTGGCCGACGTCCGCGAGGGGCGGGTGGTCTGCCTGATCGCCGACCGGGATCTGCTGGGCACGGGAGTGGACGTCACCTGGCCGAACTCGGGTGGCGGACGTCCCGCCAGGCTGCCGGCCGGCCCGGCCGTGGTTGCCCGCCGTACCGGCGCCGTCTTACTGGCCGGCGCCTGTCACTACACGCCGATCGGCATGCGGATCGAGCTGTCCGCGCCCATCGAGCACCGGGACGGCCGCGCCGGCCTGGTGGCGATGGTGCAGGACTGCGCGGACTTCTTCGCCGCCGCCGTGGCCACCCATCCGGCCGACTGGCACGTCATGCAGCCTTTCTTTCCCGAACGCTGACGTGCGCATCGGCCTGGTCTGCCCGTACTCGTTCGAGGCTCCCGGGGGCGTCCAGAACCAGGTGCTGGGGTTGGCGTCCTGGCTGGTCGGAACCGGGCACCAGGCACGGGTCCTCGCGCCGGGCCCGGTCCCGGCGGCACGACTGTCGGCCGCGGGGCTGGCGCACGACTGGTTCACCAGCGCCGGAGCGGCCCGGCCGGTGCGCTTCAACGGGTCGGTCGCCCGCATCGCCTTCGGCCCGGGCGTCGCCTGCCGGACCCGGGCCTGGCTCGCCGAGGTCGCGCCGGACGTCCTGCACCTCCACGAGCCGGAGGCACCGAGCGTCGGGCTGCACGCGCTGCTGGCGACGCGGCTGCCGGTGGTCGGGACCTTCCATGCGTTCGGTGAGGCGCACTGGCCGCAACGGCTGGCGCGCCTGGCCCTTGGCCGCTGGCTGGGCCGGCTGGCCGTCTCCACCGCGGTCTCCCCGGGTGCGGCGGCTACGGCCCGGCGGTTGGGACTCGACCCGAAGATCGTCCCGAACGCCATCGAAGTAGCCGATTTCGCCTCCGAGGCGTCCGCCACCTGGCGTGGGGGCGCCCGGCCGCGGGTGACGTTCCTGGGTCGGGGGAGCGAGCCACGCAAGGGGCTGCCGGTGTTCCGCAGCGCCTTGGCCAAGCTGCCCCCCCACTTCGCCGAGGTAGTGGTGGCGGGCGATCCGAACGTTCCAGCGGTGCCGGGCGCGCGCATGCTGGGCCGGCTGGACGACTCCGACCGCAACCGGCTCTTGGCCGAAACGGACGTCTTCGTTGCCCCGCAGCTGGGTGGCGAGAGCTTCGGCATCGTGTTGCTCGAAGCGCTGGCGGCCGGGGCCAGCGTCGTCGCGTCCGACCTACCGGTCTTCACCGAGCTATTGGGCGAGGTGGCCCACTACTTCGCGGTCGGGGACGACGACGCCCTGGCCAGGGCGCTGACCCTGGCCACGAGCACGCTCGATCGGCGGCGGACGCAGCAGGGCCGCGCGTTCGCGGCCGAGTTCGACTGGGCGCACCTCGGGCCGCGCTGGCTCGACCTCTACCGCGAGGCGCAAGCGATCGGCCCGCGGCCGTCCGGCGTGGCCCGAGGCACCCGCAGGGGCCGGGGTCGCCACTGACGTAGGCTGTCGCGCGTGGTCGAACAGACCTACGACACCGACCGCGTGTTCACGATCCCGAACCTGCTCAGCATGCTTCGGCTGCTTGGTGTGCCGGTGTTCTTGTGGCTCGTGCTGGGTCCGCGGGCCGACCTCATCGCCGTAGCCGTGCTCGCCTTCGGGGGCTTCACCGACTGGCTCGACGGTCACCTCGCGCGCAAGTGGCATCAGACATCGCGGCTGGGGCAGTTGCTCGACCCGATCGCGGACCGGCTGTACATCCTCGCGACACTGCTGGGGCTGGCGTTCCGGGCGATCATCCCCTGGTGGCTGGTGGCCCTGCTGGTCGCCCGGGACGTCATGCTGGGCTGCCTCGTCCCGGCCTTGAAGAGCCGCGGCTACACCAGCCTGCCGGTTCATTTCCTGGGCAAGGCGGCCACGTTCAGTCTGCTGTACGCCTTTCCGCTGGTGCTGCTCGGGGCCGATCCGGGCGAGTGGGCGGTCGTGGCGAAGGTGGCCGGCTGGGCGTTCGCGATCTGGGGCAGCGCGCTGTACTGGTACGCAGGGCTGTTGTACGTGGGCCAAACCGCCCAGTTGTTGCGCAAACAGTCCCCGGCGGAGATTGAAGGGGCCAAGCGGTGAGCCGGATCCGTCGCCCCGACCAGGCCCGGCCGGACGCCAGCATGCAGTTGCTGAACCAGGTCTTCGAGTCCACTCTCGACCCCGACTACCGACCTGGTCGTCGCCGCGCTCCACTGGCGATCGCGTTGACCCTGGCCTGCATCGGCTTTTTGATCGCCGGTTCCGCCACGCAAACCGTGCAGGGTGAGCCGGCCGCCGCGCAGGAGCGGCAGCGCCTGATCGGCCTGGTCACCGCCGAGCAGACCCGGGCGGACGGGCTCGCCGCACAAGTGCAATGGCTGGGCGCCGACGTCCGGCGATTGCGCGAGGGAGCGCTTGGCTCGGACGCCGCCGCAACGGCGATCGCTCGCGAGCTTGGGCGTGCCGAACTGGTCACCGGGGCGGGCCCCGTAAGGGGGCCCGGCGTCCGGATCACCCTGGACGACGGTCCGGGTGGCGACGCCAAGTCCAGGCTCATCGACGTCGACCTTCGGCAGGCCGCCAACGGGCTCTGGTTCGCCGGCGCGGAGGCGGTCGCGATCAACGGGCACCGGTTGAGCTCTCGAACCGCGATTCGCGAGGCCGGGGACGCCATCACCGTCGACTACCGTTCGCTCACCCCCCCGTATCGGGTCGAGGCGGTCGGTGATCCGGCCAGGCTCGCCGCCCGGTTCGCGGGCTCGGCGGGGGCGTCCTGGCTCACCTACTTGAAGCAGAACTATGGGATCGCCTACGAAGTGATCACCAACGACTCGCTGAGTTTGCCGGCCGACCCGGGATTGGGCGTGCGGGTGGCCCGGACCCGTACGCGCTGAGAAAGGACGAAACCGTGTACGCCATCCTCGGCCTGATCGCCGGCATCCTGGCTGGGATCTTCTGGGCTCCTGCCCTGCCGCGGGAGGTGCAGCCCTACCTGCCGATCGCTATCGTCGCCGCACTGGACGCCTTGTTCGGCGGTTTTCGCGCCTACCTGGAGAAGAAGTTCTCCGATCGGGTGTTCGCGGTCTCGTTCTTGTCGAACGTCACCATCGCAGCGCTGATCGTCTGGGTGGGCGACCAGATCGGCGTCGGGTCGCAGCTCTCGACCGGCGTGGTTGTCGTCCTCGGCATCCGGATCTTCACCAACGCCGCCGCCATCCGACGGGCGCTGCTGCATGCGTAACCGGGGGCGCCGTATGGGGGCCAATCCGCGGGCCAAGAGGGCGCTGTCACGGATCAAGGCACGGCGTCGGCTCCAGTCACGGACGGCCGCCGCTGAGGTTGCCACCGCGGACGTCGGCGTCCCCGACTCACGTGCGGCTTGGCGGCGCCTGGGACGAGACTTCTGGCGCCCTTCCCGCACGCAGATCCTGATCGCCTGTCTCCTCTTCGTGTTCGGCCTCGGCGGGGTGCTGCAGGTCCGCTCGCACGCTGCGGATCAGGCCTACTCAGGACTGCGCCGCGCCGACCTCGTCACCCTCTTGGATGGGCTGACGTCCGAATCGCGCCGGCTCGAGACCGAGGTGTCGTCCCTGTCGGCAACCAAGCGGCAACTGGAAACCGGCGCCGGCTCCACCGCGGCCGCGCGCGCGGAGGCGGAGAAGCGGCTCGACGCGCTGCGCATCCTGGCCGGAACGGTGCCGGTGGAGGGGCCGGGGATTCGGCTCGTGATCACCGACCCCGCCGGCAAACTGAGCGCCGATCTCCTGATCGAAGCCGTCCAAGAGCTCCGGGACGCCGGGGCAGAGGTGATCGAGATCGATGATCGCGTCCGG
This sequence comes from Propionicicella sp., assembly GCA_039811865.1. GTDB lineage: Bacteria > Actinomycetota > Actinomycetes > Propionibacteriales > Propionibacteriaceae > JBDHZK01. The sequence continues at coordinate 21,244 of JBDHZK010000027.1, forward strand.
GTGGTGGCGTCCACCTGGTTCGCAACACAGGCCGGCGCCCTCGTCGCCGACGGCACCGTGCTGGGCCGGCCGATCGTGATCGAAGCGATCGGGGACCCGCACGCCCTGGAGGAGGGCGCCCGCTTCCGGGGCGGGCTGGTCAGTTCGGTCACCAGCGATCGGGTCGGGGGAACCGTCAGCATCACACGTCCGCCGACCGTCGTGATCGACTCGGTCGTCCCGGCTCCCCACCCGGTACACGCCCAGCCCGCTTAGGCCGCGGCACGATGCGTCCGGGCGGCCGAGGCCGTCCAGCCCTTGAGGCGATTCCGCAGACCCGCCACCGGGCCTTCGCGCCCGATACGATTGGGCACGGGACGCGAACGTGTCCTGCGATCGACGTAGGGGAGCGACAAGTGGCGCGGATTCCTGAGGACCTCAGGTACACCAGCAAGCACGAGTGGGTCCGCGAGGGCAACGGCCAGACCGTCCGGGTCGGCATCACCGAGTTCGCCGCCGAGGCGCTCGGCGACATCGTCTACGTCTCGCTGCCCCAGGTGGGGGAGGAGGTCGCCCGCGACGACGCGTGCGCCGAAGTCGAATCCACCAAGAGCGTTTCCGACGTTTTCGCCCCGGTCTCGGGCGTCGTGACCAGCGTCAACGACCTGTTGGTCAACCAACCGGAGAGCATCAACGCCGATGCGTTCGGCGATGGCTGGATGTTCGAGATCGAGGTCGGCGACCCCGAAGACCTGGAAGATCTGCTGGACTCCGACGCTTACGCCGACCTCACGGAGGAATAACACCGGCGGCGTTGGGGTAACCTACACTGACGCCAACCGCGGCGCTCTGCCGCAGCCTGCGACGAAGAGAGTTGATTCGTCATGCCTGTTTGTCCGAAGTGCGGTCATCAGAACGCCGAAGGCAGTAACTTCTGCGCCCAGTGCGGCGAGCCGTTGCACCGTCCATCGGGGGAAACCACACGCGTCTTCGGAGCGGTGGAGGACAACACGCTCCTCAACGAACTCAGCTCCGACGATGTCGCCGCGGTGGATGCACTGCCTGAGGGCTCGGCCTTGCTGATCGTCCAGCGCGGTCCCGATACGGGCGCGCGCTACTTGCTCGATTCCGACGAGGCGACGGCGGGGCGCCATCCGCAGTCGGAGATTTTCCTCAACGACGTGACGGTGTCGCGGCACCATGCGAAGTTCTCGCGGCGCTCCGGCCAGTTCTTCGTGCGCGACCTGGGCAGCCTCAACGGAACGTATGTGAATCGCAGACTGCTGGACGGCGAATCGGGGCTGCGGTTGGGGGATGAGGTCCAGATCGGCAAGTATCGGATGGTGTTCTTCGTCCACGGGACGGCGTGATGCCGGTTCGCCTTCGCAGTATCGGGCAGGTTCTGGCCGCCTTGAAGGTGGATTTCCCCGATATCTCCATCTCCAAGATCCGTTTCCTGGAGAGCGAAGGGCTCGTCTCGCCGGAGCGGGCGCCATCCGGTTATCGGCGCTATGCCGATTCCGACGTGGAGCGGCTGCGCTACATCCTGGACGTCCAGAAGAACCACTACCTGCCGCTAAAGGTGATCCGGGAGCACCTGGAGGCCATGGATGCCGGTCAGCCGCCGCCTGTCGTCGAGGCGCCCCGGCCGGCGCCCCCGGAACCGGCGTCGCTGGCGCCGACTCCCGTCCCGCAGTTGATGCAACAGCCCAAGCCGCATCGGCGTCCCATCCGATTGACGCGCCGCGAACTGCTGGACCTGAGCGGGCTCAGCGAAGCCACCTTGTTGGAACTCGAACGCCAACTCCTGATCACCCCGCGTCGCGGCACCGCCTACTACGGACGCGACGCGCTGACCATCGCCGTGGTCACCCGCAAACTGAGCGCCTATGGCATGGACGCGCGCCATCTGCGGGTCGTGAAGCAGGCGGCCGAGCGGGAGGCCGGGCTGATCGAACAGGCGATTTCGCCGTACCTGAGGCGGAGCGGGTCCGCGCAGGAAGTCTCGGCCGAGGTCATGCAGTTGGTGATGCACGCCCACGCCGCCGTGCTTCGCACCGCGATGAGCAGTTGAAGCGGGGCCGCGTCTCCGCACGCTGCCGCACGGCCCTCAGCGAGGGCCTGCGTTAGGTGGCGAGGGCCTCCGTTCAAGAGGAGTCCTCGGTGCTT
>JBDHZK010000028.1:0-23322 GCA_039811865.1 Propionicicella sp.
CTTGGCTGTGCGGGTCGAATGGCATCCCCAACGGGATTCGAACCCGCGCTGCTGCCTTGAAAGGGCAGTGTCCTAGGCCGCTAGACGATGGGGACCTGCGCTCAGCGTACAAGCCGAGCGCGCGCCGTCCCAACTGAGACGGCGCGCGCCGGTATCGGGGGGAGTCTGGAGCTAGTCGTGAACCGTGATGTGGAGGTGGTCCATATGGTTCGCGGTGTCGCCGCCACGATCACCCATCAGGCGCCAGCCCTCGGCATCTCGGGCGATGTTCCAGATGTGCTGGCGGTAGATGATGTATTGGATCTTCAACTCGACCGCGTGTGCCTTGAAGTAGGCCGCCATCTCGTAGCCGAGCGCAGTGTTGGTTCGGTAGCTCGGGATCATCAGGTCGACGGCGTGGCCGGTGGGATGGTCCGGAAGGGGGTCCGATCGAGTGCCGTAGATCGTGTGAATCTGGGGGAAGCGGGCCCGGACGACCGCGACCACGCCCTTGGCGGCCGGCTTCAGGTTCGTCAAGCCGGAGGAGTCGCCGTAGTCCACGGCCGGCTTGCTGGTGGTCAGTGAGGCGGTCCACACCCAACGCTTGGCACCGTCCCAGATGACCTGCGTCCAACTCCCCTGGGCCACACCGGTGGTCGGGACCGTGGCGCCCTTGTAGATGGTGCCGACCACCGTGCCGTCGGCTTCGGGGGTGGACCGTGCCACGGTGGTGGAAGCGGCGTAGGCAACCCCGGTGCTTCCCGGGGTGGGCAGGGGTGCTGGACCCGGGGCGGGCGCGACGGGAGCGACGCACGAGGAGTTGATCCAGCGGACCTGCTCCAAATACACGATCTGGGTCACGCCGTTTTCCTTGTTCGCGGTCAGGTCGACCTGCGTGCCGATCGGCATGATGCCCAGCCAGACGAAGCTGCTGGCCGAGGTGAGGCGGATATAGGCGGTGCAGGTGGTCACGCCCTTGCCGGTGATCTGCACGTTGGGTGTGCCGGGCAGGGCCAGGTAGCCAGTGGAAACCCAGCGCAGTTGGCCGTTGAAGGAGACCTCCGCCCAGTTGCCGTACGACTTACCGGTGATGGTGACCGCCGCGCCCTTGGGCAGCACGCCGACAATGCCGTACCCGGTGCTCGGCCCCGACCGGACGTTGAGCTCATCGGTGGTGATCATCGACTTGTCCGGGCCTGCCGCTGGTGGCGGCGCAGTCGTGGGGGCCTTGCTCGGGGTGATCGTCGGCGTCGCCGTCGGCTTCGGGGCCGGGGCGCTGGCCGCCGGCCCGCGCAGATACCGGGAGAAGACGTAGGCGGCGGCTCCGTTGTACTTGACGGGCGTCCACCCGTTGACACTTGGCCCGGTTGCCTCGATCCGCTGGCCGCTGCGCAAGACGGCCAGGATCCTGGCCGACGTCGAGGCGCCGCTGCGGATGTTGACCGCGGTGGTTGCGGTCTGCATCGCGCTGTCGGCCAATGCGAATGGCGCGCAGCTAGCGGCGATGCCGGTGAGCAGTGCCGCCGCGGTTGCGGTGACAAGGGTCGTTTTGAACGCGCGGACGGCATTACTCACGGCAGATTCCTTCCCGCGGCCTTCCCCGCCGCGTTCGGTTTCTTGGGCTTGTGACGATGGCGTCCCCGGTCTCGCACCACGCCTGTCACTCCTGCATCAGGTAGCTCCGGACTGTATGGAGTGCTCGATTGTCCCGACAACCTCAAGAGACCTTTTTCTTCCCATAGCAAGCCGACACGCCGCCATTGGGGAGATAATCACAAGCTTGTTATTCGCGGTCGCGACACCGGCCGAGAGACCGTTTCTACACGGCGTGGCTAGGCGAAACGCTCGCGTTGCGTGAAGAATGGACGATCCGCAGCCGGGTGGGCGGCTGGAACCTGTGAGCAACCTGAACCTCTACGGATGGTTTAGGCCGTGGTAAGCCCTCACGCGATGGCCCAGGAAGAGCCTTCGTCGCTCACCCAGGTATTGACCGAGCCCAAAGCGGATTCCGGCAAGAATCCGGACTTGAGGTCGGCTTCATCAAGCGGCTGCGCATGGGCGAGCGTGGCAAGCGCGGCCAGCCCAGTGGCGTCCGCACTGAGTACTGGGAGGATGCGGACCTTTCGTTGGCGATGGTTGGCCAGCAGGGTGGTCAACACGGTGTCGTCGATGCGCGGGGCGATCAGCACGAGGGATCGCTGGCGTTTCTGGGACTGCTGCAGCAGGCCTAGGACCTCGCGGATGCTGGCGACTTCGCCAACGCAGATCACGACGATCGGCTTCTCGGCTACGGCCCAGCCCTCGGCGGGATCGGTGACGAAGTCGGCCAACGGAAACCCGCCGTCCAGCTTGAGGACGCCCGGTCCGCGCAGCTTGGCCTTCAGAGCCGTCCTCTGCTCCGGGTCAAGGGCGTAGGAAGTGGCCCCGTCCGGCTCAAGGCGAGCCTGCAGTTCCTGAAGGTACTCGGGTCGGGGAGCCTCCGGCTTGAACTGCGGGATGTGCCGATCGGGCGGCAGGGTCATCGCCTCGGCGCGACGGCGGGCAGAGCGCCTGTCGGCCAACGCTCCTAAGGCAACGATCGCGGCGCCCAGGACGAGGACCGCGACAATGCCCCACTGCCACAGCTCCATGCTCCCAGCGTGCCATGCCTGCTCTGCGGCGGCCGCGATCCTCGTGCGCGCACCACGCAGACGGGTACGGCCGGGAGCGCCGCTGGACGCCCGCGGCTAAGCTATTGCCGCGCCTATAGCTCAGCTGGCAGAGCAAGGGACTTTTAATCCCTGGGTCCGGGGTTCGAGCCCCCGTGGGCGCACGGGATCGCGAGGGTTCTCGGTGACGAGGCCGGATTGCCCTGGCCGCTCCTCACCGAACGCGCCGGGCAGGGCTGCGCCGAGGACTCCAAGGAGTGCGATGTCATTCTTCCACCGCTACGACGACCGGGCGGCGCCGCGGGTCGTCCAGGCCGCCCGCGACCTTCTGATCAGGACGTTCGCGCCTGCCGCGGTGTGGTTCTTCGTCCTGTGGGGCTTGGGCTGGATAATCATGGTGCCGCTACACGCCTTGCCCGCGGAGTTGGCGGTGAACCGCGCCTTCGTGGCCTGGCGCGCGCCGACGATCGACGCCGTGGCCAAGTGGTGGTCTTGGCTGGGCAGCACCAATCCCACGATCGTTGCCGGTCTGCTCGGGGTTGCGGTCACCTGGATCGCGCTGCGGCGCTGGTGGGTTGCGATCATCCCGGCGATCGCCCTGTTCGTGGAGTCGTTCATCCATTTCTGGGTCAGCATCTTCGTCGATCGGCCGCGGCCGGACGTCCCGCGAATCGACGGCAATCAGCCCACCGGCAGTTTTCCCAGCGGGCACTCGGCGGCCAGCGTCGCCCTCTATTTCACGTTCGCGCTGCTGGCGCAGTTCATTCCCATCACCTGGCTGCGCCGGGCGCTGACGGTCGTGTTCTTGCTGGTGCCGGTATTCGTGGTGTGGTCGCGGCTGCACACGGGGATGCATCATCTGAGCGATGTCGTGGTCGGCGTTCTTCACGGCCTCGTCTGCCTCGTCCTCGCCTGGGGGTACCTGGCCCCGGCCAAGACGGAGCCGACGGCCGGCTAGACCTTGGCGTACCAGGCGCGAGCAAAGGAATACACGGCGTAGCAGGCGAAGCCGATGCCGACCGCGAAGACGATCACGGGGCCGAAGGGGAAAGTCAGGAGGCTGCGCAGGCCCGAGTCCAGTCCGCCGGCCTTGGCCGCCTGATGGGTGAAGCCAGCCACGCAGAAGAGGCCACCGACGGCCAGCAATGCGATTCCCTTGGCCACGTACCCCGTCTGCCCGGCGACTACGATGGCCTGCGCCGGCTGCTCGCGCAGATCGCGGAGGAAGCGCTTCGTCGCCCCTTTGAACACGTGGTAGCCGCCCACGCCCAGGATGAGCAGGCCGACACCGATGACGAGGATCGGGCCGCCCGGCGCCCCCATGAGGGCCGCGGTGAAGTCGTCCGCCTGCTGCTCCCCGCGGGAGCGGCGACCAACCGCGAAGGCGGCCGCCGAGCCCGCCACCGCCAGGTACACGATGGCCTTGGCTGCGGCCTTCGTCCTGGCGCTTCCCTCGGACGCCAGAAAGACCTCGGCCAACTGCCAAACGGCCAGCAGCCCGAATCCGGCGACGAACCCCCAGAGCAGGACCTTGCCCAGGCCGGTGGCGGCGTACGCGCCCAGCGCGCCGGACTGGTCGGCCGAGCCCGCCTTCACGTGCAGGGCCAGCGCGACCGCCAGCCAGGCAATCATCAAATGCAGCAGGCCGTTGACCGCGTACCCGATTCGCGCGCCGGCCTCCACGATCGGGTGATCGCCAATCCGTCGAGCCACCCTGCTCAACTCCTGCGCGCCCATCTCGTCCCTTCGCCCTGACGGTAACTCGGTTTACGATTCGCCAATGAAACGCCTAGCCGTGCTGTTGGCGCTGCTGCTGACCGCCTGCTCGACCGTATGGGCAAATCCAAGCAACTCGGTGCCCCGATCCGCTACCCCCGGCCGGGTACACGTCACCGCGGTCGGTGACATCGGCGCGAACGCCAACTCCTCGGCGATGCTCAACGGGATGCGCGCGGCCCTGCCGGACATGGCGTTGGCGTTGGGCGACCTTTCCTATGGGACGACCGGTCAAGAGCGGGCCTGGTGCGACTTCGTGAAGGCCCGAATGGGGACGACTCCGTTCGAACTGCTCGCGGGCAACCACGAGAGCAACGGGATGAACGGCAACATCGGCGCCTTTGCAGCCTGTCTGCCGAACGTAATGCCGGGAATCGTGGGGCAGTACGCCCAGCAGTACTACCTGGACGTCCCGGCCACCAACCCGATCGCCCGCTTCGTCATGATCTCGCCAGGGCTGACCTATCCCGACGGAACGTGGCAGTACCCGCCCGGTTCGGCGCGCTACAACTGGACGGCCGCCGCCATCGACGGCGCGCGGGCCAACGGCATCCAGTGGGTGGTGGTTGGTGCCCACTACCCATGCCTCACGGTCGGCAAGTACGCCTGCGCGATGGGCGCCGACGCCATGAACCTCCTCATCTCCAAAAAGGTCGACCTGGTGCTGACCGGCCACGACCACGGCTACCAGCGGTCCAAGCAGCTCGCCATCTCGGCGAGTTGCCCGAAGGTCGTCCCGGGTACGTACAGCGCGTCGTGCGTGGCGAGTGCGGGATCGTCCTTCCCCAAGGGATCTGGCACTGTATTCAATCTCGTCGCCACCGGCGGCGCCGAGGAATACAACATCAACGGCACCGACCCGGAGGGCGCCTACTTCGTCGCATCGTCGGGGGCAAACAAGAATCCGACCTGGGGATTCCTGGACCTCGTGATCACCAACGACACCCTGACCGCGAAGTTCGTGCGAACGTCCGGCGGCACCCTCGCAGACACCTACACGATCAGCAAATCGGTCGTCGCGCGCGACGACTTCAGCCGGACGCTGACCTCCGGCTGGGGGACGGCGCCCGTCGGCGGGCCCTGGACGACCGCCGGCGCCACCAGCGTCAGTTCCGGGGCCGGCCGGATGCGGCTCGGGGCCGGAGCCTCGGCCGCTGCGGCGCTGGGTGCGCTGGCGCTGCCGGGAGCCGATACCCGCTTGGCGATCAGCCCCGATAAGGTCCCGACCGGTTCTGGGCTATACGTTTGGGTTGCGGGCAGACGAAATGCCGCCGGCAGCTACCGGCTCAGATTGGTGCTGAAGAACAGTGTGACGGCGTCCTTGTCTCGGGTGACCGCCGCCGGAGCGGAGACCGTGATCGCGCCCGCGATTGCGGTTCCGGGGGTGAGCGTGACCGCCGGCACGCGGATTCTCGTGCGAGTCCTGGTTACCGGAACCACCCCCTCGACCATTCGGGCGAAGGTTTGGCCGGCAACCGCGACCGAGCCGTCCGCCTGGCAACTGACTGCCTCCGACTCGACCGCCGGGTTCGGGAGCGCGGGCGGGATCGGGATCAATGCCTACCTATCGTCGTCGGCCACCAACGCGCCGATCACGACGGCGTTCGACGACCTCGGCGTCAGCCGCGTCTGAGCGCTCGGACGCGGATCGGGTCCGGGGCACTACACTGGCCCCGTCGTGCTCCGGGGTCGGTGAAACTCCGAACCGGCGGTTATAGTCCGCGACCCGCTCCCTTCGGGGATCGGTTGACCCGGTGGAATTCCGGGACCGACGGTCAAAGTCCGGATGGGAGGCAGCACGCGGCCCGGTCGTACGTTCGGCGCGGGCCGACGACGGCATTCCGTCATTTCCCCGGTGCGCGCGCGACCGGAGGACCAGATGACCAGACGTGCCAGAACACCCCGCGAGTTGATCGCGCCCTGGGCGTTCGGCCTGCTGCTGTTCGCCGGCTGGTGGGCCGTCTCGGCATGGTCGAAAGTGCCCGCTTTCCTGCTGCCGAGCCCGCTCACGGTCGCTTCCCGCTTCGTCACCGACCTCGCCGGTGGTCAGCTTTGGCCCTACATCTGGACGACGGTCGCTGAGGCCGTCCTCGGCGCTCTCGCCGGCACCGCGGTGGCGCTGCCGCTGGCTGTTCTCATCCACCGATCCAGGTGGACGTCCGCGGCGGTGCAGCCCTTCTTGGGAGCGACTCAGGCGATTCCGGCGATCGCACTGGCGCCGCTGCTGGTGCTCTGGGTCGGCTACGGGCTGGCGCCGATCGTCACGCTGTGCGCGCTGATGGTGTTCTTTCCGATCCTGATCTCCTCGGTGCTCGGCCTGCGGCAGGTCGACCGCGACCTGATCGCCGCGGCGCGCATCGACGGTGCCGGATCGTTCGACCTGCTCTTCGAGATCGAGGCGCCGCTCGCGCTGCCCGCCGTCCTTGCTGGGCTGCGCAATGGGTTCACGCTCTCGGTGACCGGCGCGGTCGTCGGCGAGATGGTCATGGGCGGGCAGGGCGTCGGCACCGTCCTGACCGTTCAGCGCGATTCCGTGGACACCGCCGGAATGTTCGCCTCCATCGCCATCTTGTGCCTGATCGCGTCCGCGGCCTATGGCCTGATCCTGGCCTGGGAACGCCGCTCCCGAATCGTCGACTCCGTTATCGGTAACTGAAAGGAACCCTGAAATGCGTCCACCGAGAAGCGCGCTCGCCGCCCTGGTGGCGCTGGCCGCCCTCCTGCTCGTCGGGTGCCAGCAGCCCAGCACTCCGTCCGCCACCCCCGAGGCCGCCGCGACCAAGGTGACCGTCGGCCTCACCTACATCCCGAACATCCAGTTCAGCCCCTGGTACGTGGCCACCGACAAGGGGCTGATCGACCCGTCGGTTGCCGTCACGCTGCGCCACCACGGTCAGTCCGAGGGCTTGTTCAACGCCCTCGTGGCGGGTCAGGAGAACTTCATCATCGCCGGCGGTGACGAGCTCATGCAGGCCCGCGCGGCGGGCATGGACCTGGTGGCGATCGCCAGCTACTACCGGACCTACCCCGTGGAACTGATCGTCAAGGACTCGTCGGCGATCAAGTCGCTGGCCGACCTGAAGGGCAAGAAGATCGGCCTGCCCGGCAAGTACGGCGAGAGCTGGTTCGGGCTCAAGGTCGCGCTCGCGAACGCGAACCTCAGCGAGTCCGACGTCCAGATCGTCGAGATCGGCTACACCCAGCAGGCGGCCTTGGCGACCGACAAGGTGGACGCCGTGGTCGGGTACGCCAACAACGAGGCGGTGCAGTTCGCCCTGGCGGGGATTCCCGTCCGCGGGATCGGAATCGACCCCGCCGGCGCGCCGCCGCTGGTCTCCATCTCGCTGATCTCCACGCGCGCATACCTCGACTCGCACCCGGACGTGGCCAAGAAGGTCGTGTCCGGGTTGAAGGCCGGGATCGAGGCGGTCGCGAAGAACCCTGACGAAGCCATCACCATTTCGGCAAAGCAGGTTCCGACCCTGAACACCGATGCTGCCAAGGCCGCGGCCAAGGCGACCCTGACCGCCACCATCAAACTGATGACCAAGCCGGACGGCGCGGTCGACCTCAAGCTGGACGCCGCGCAGTGGGCCGCCATGGCCACCTTCATGAAGGCGAAGGGCCTGGTCGCGACGCAGGTCGATCCGACCAAGGCGATGAGCACGGCCTACGTTTCCTGACCCGAGGTGGTCGGCTCCGCGGTGGCGCGCGGAGGCCGGCCCCCTGCTGAGTTGTGGGCCGCTCAGCGCAGCATGATCACTTGGTCTTGTTGCCGGACGATCAGCCCGGCCGGGCTCTCCAGCAGGGCGTTCACCAGGCTGGGCTGGATGGGGGTGCGCCACGCGAGGACGCCGGTTGCGACGGCGTAAGCACTCAGGTTGGAGCCGCCCGTGGCGTCCTGCAGGATCGCATGGGTGCCATCGCACCGGACGTTGGTCTGCAGGCTCGGGTCGGCGGTGAAGGGGACCGCCCAAAGCGTGCGCCCGGTGCCTGGGTCCAGGGCGCCGAACCGGCCCGTCCGGGCGTTTCGAGCGATCAGAGCGCCTTGGCAGAAGGCGTTTGCGTCGTCGAAGTCGGCGTTGCGCCAAAGCTCCTGCCCAGACCGGTCGTAGGCCACGATCTGGTGCTGCGGGGCACTGGTGGCCAGCATGATCGGAAGTTGGTCGGGTGAATGGTCGAAGGTCGAGATGTAGTCGAAGGCGCCCGGCCCGCTGGCCAGCACCGAGCCGTTCTGATTCAGGACGCGGGTCTGCAGCCCTTGCCCGCCGGTGGTGGTCACCGGCACCACCCCGCCTGCACGGGGCCGGCCGTCCCCTACGCCAAGGTTGGGAAACGGCTGGCCGGTGTCGGTGCGCAGGACGAACGGCTGGGCGCCCAGTTCGATCGCGTTGGGCCAAGTGACCGCCACCGGGCCGTCCTCGGTTTGGATCGTGAGCTCCCGGACGTCCCGGCCGGACTTGACCGGGACCGGTCGGGTGACCTTCCAAAGCGATCTGCCGAGCAGATCGCGGCGCTCGAGCGTGACTGCGACCTTGACGGGGCGATTCAGGTCCTGCGCGGCCACGGCCGGCCACGCGATCGTGTAGACGGAGTCACCGCTGACGTTGATCCCGCGAGCGTTTGGGTCGGCCGCTACGGTCTTGACCGCCTTGCCGGAGGCGATGTCGTAGTAGGTGAGGCCGTCGCCGGTCAAGCACACCAGGTTGGCTCCGGCCGCTCGACCCGCGCAGGTGAAGCGGTCGGTGCCTGCCTGGGTCGTCCAGATCCGGGTCCCCGACTTGGCGTCGAAGGCCGCCATCGTCCCGGCGGGGCCGTCCGCTCCGGCAGGCTTCGACGCGAACAAGATGACGACTCCGGCGAGCTTGGGGTCGAAGTTTCCCGGAATGACCACGCGGGCGGTATTGAAATCGGTAGGACCGAACAGATCCCCGAAGGAAACCGACCACGCCTGGCTGGGCGTGGTCTCCATCGGGGGAACCATGCCCCGGCTCCGAAACCCCGGCGGATCGGCTGGCGGCGACGTCAAGCGGACGACCTGCCGGGGCGGATCGGCCAGCCGCGGGACGGCGACCGTCGCGTCGAAAGCCAACAACAGGGCCGCCACGGCGCTGAAGATCAGGATCACGGGATCGCGCCACAGCGGGCGAGCGCGGACCGCCGGTGGCGATGTCACCGGAGCTGCGGCTCCTCCAGGCAGCGCCTGCGTGAGCACCGACGGGCCGCCTTGGGACACGATCGAGCGTGCGGAGGTGGGGCTGCGTTGCACCGTCTGCGCGGGCTGGCCGCACTGCGGGCAGAAGGCATCCTCCGGCCCCAGCGGAGTTCCGCAGCGTTGGCACATTGGACGCCTTCCGAAGGTTGGCCGGAGTTTATCGACGGGCGTAGGTCATCTGGGTAGGGCGGTGGCCGGCCGGGGGATCGGCGCCGGAGTTACGGGCCCCGTGAGGTTGGGTCCGGGAGCCGGGTGCGCCGCCGGGCGAGTGCTCAGCGCAGCAGCGAGACCCGATCCTGCTGATGGAGGATCAGTCCGGCCGGAGAGCCCATCACCGCATTGACCTGGCTCGGCGCCACGGGGGTTCGCCAGGCCAGGGTGCCGGTGGCGATGTCATACCCGGCCAGGCTGGAGCCGCCGGTGGCGTCGTGCAAGATGGCGTGCTTTCCGTCACAGCGGACGTTCGTCTGCAGGCTGGGGTCCGCGGTGTAACGGGCAGACCAAAGGGTTCTTCCGGTGGCGGGGTCCACCGCTCCGAAGAGCCCGGTCCGGGGGTTCCTGGCGATCAGGGCGCCAAGGCAGTAGGAGTTGGCGTCGTCGAAGTCCGGGTTGTGCCACAGCAGCGTCCCGGAGCGATCGTAGGCGATGAGTTCACGCGGGAGGGTGCCGACGAACAAGACCGGGAGTTGCGCGGGCGTGTGGTCGTAGGTCGAGATGTGGTCGAACCCGCCGGACGCCTGGGCGAGGAGCCGCCCGTCGGGGTCGAGCACTCTGGTCTGGAGCCCCTGGCCGGCGGTGGATGTGACCGGGATCACCCCGCCGGGGCGGGGGCGTCCCTCGCCCAGCCCGAGATTCGGAACCATGGCGCCGGTGTCGGGGCGGACGACCCATGGGGCCGCGTTCAGCTCGACCGCCCCCGGCCAGGTCACCCCGATGGGCACCTCTTCGGCCTGGATGGTGAGTTGACGGACGTCCCGGCCCGCCTGCAGCGGGACGTCCCTGGCGACCTGCCACGCCTGAGCACCCGTCGTGTTCAGGCGGCGCAGAGTGGCGTGCGCGACGGTAGGTCGGCCCAGATCCGCGGCGGGCGGTGGTCGCCAAGACAGGACGTAGATCGCATCGGCCGTGACGCTGATCGCCTGCGCGTCCCGGTCGACGCCGACTTGTCGGGCTGCCGCGCCGGTGCTCAGGTCGTAGAAAGTCAGGCCGTCCCCGGTCAGGCAGGCGAGCGATCCCCGGACAGCGCGCGGGGCACACGCCAACCGGTCGGTGCCCGCCGGCCGCCGCCAGACCTGAGTCCCGGTGCGAGCATCGATCGCCACGATGGTTCCGGCGGGACCGCTGGCAGCGGCAGGTTTTGCCGCGTACAAGACGATTGTGTCGGCCCACCGTGAGTCGAAATTCCCGGGAACCAGGACTCGAGTCGTGTTGAAATCCGTGGCCCCGAAAAGTTCGCCGAATGAGGCCGACCAGGCTTGCGTCGGGGCCGCCGCCATCTGGGGAACAAGGCCCTTTGGTAGGAAACCAGCCGAATCCGCCGATGGGGGTGAAACGCGAATCACCTGTGTGGGGGCGTTGATCAACCGAGGGAATCCGAGGACGGCGTTGAAGGTGAGCAACAGCGCGGACACTGCGCAGATCATGATGACGAGGCCACCCGTCCACGGGCTGCGCGGCGGGGTTGGCACGGGGTCGACGCGGGTGGAAGCCCTCGCCGAGGGAACGCTCGCCAGCCGGGTCGTTATCTCACCGGCCGGGGAGCGCCGGGTCAGCGCGAAGGTGGTTCCACACTGCGGGCAAAGGTAATCCTCCGGGCCCAATGGAAAGCCGCAACTTGGGCACATCTGACACCTTCCGACCTAGCCGTTCGCAGTGTATCCAGGAGTGCTGGAGGCCAAGGCGCTGATCTTGCGGCCGGGTGAATCAGATGGCGGACGACTTCCATTCGACGAGTTTCCAGCCGTCCCACGGATTGCCCGTGATCGTGACATAGCCGGTGTACCCAAGCGGATCCGGGGGGGTTTGATCGCCGATCGAGACGCGTGCATTGACCCAGTAGAAGATCGTGCCGCTGTGAGAGACCAGCAAAGAATTGCGGACGCCGTAGCCGTAGACGTCGGCCAAGGCCTGGTCGACCCGGCCGAAGAATGTCGCGCCGTCCTCCCCGCCGGGGATCCGGGCCGTCAGGTCGCCCCGCAGCCACTTCGTCGGGGTTTCCAGCATGGCGGCCGCATATTGATCGGCCCGCCTGCCCTCGTAATCCCCGGCGGTGATCTCGGCCAGCCCGTCCAGTTGCTGCGCGCTCAGTCCGCTCTCGTCGGCGAAAACGGCGGCGGTCTGCTTGGCGCGGGCCAACGGCGAGCAGAACAGCGAGTCGAACTCGGCGTAATCCAGCGCCTTGGCGGCCGCGCGGGCCTGCTGATTTCCCTTGCTGCCCAGGCCCGATCCCGGGACCTTCGTCGAGATCAGCCCCGCCGCCGCGTCGCTCGGTTCGGCGTGGCGCAGCAGCGTGATCGTGATGTCGTGCAGGGCACCGGTGGGCCGCCTCGTCGTCGGTGAGGGAACGGACGTCCGGCTCGCCGCCGTCGATGCGGACGCCGTGGACTCCGGTGGGAACCCGGTCGGCGTGGGCGGCCGGTCGGTCGGCCCGGGCTCGGCCGAGGACGAGGTTGGGCCGGGGCTCGCGTTCGTCGAGGCGCTCGGCTGGTTGATCGGCGTCCTGGCGCACGCCGTGAACATCACCAGCGACACCAGCAGCAGCCAGCCCAAGATCGGTCTTCTCACCGCGTCTCCTCTCTCGCCGCCCTCAGCATGCCGGACCCGGAGGCCCGCCGGCGGTTGACCGGCGCGCGAGTCGTCCCCTGGCTTGGCGACGCGTTGCGCAGGGACCGCGCCATCGGGGCGCGGATTCGTCTGGTCGGGGTGCGGCTTAGACTTGGGGCCGGTCAACCGACTCAACCAGCGGAGTGTCAATGCCCACCCCTGCCCCCGGCTCGCCCGAGGTCGAGATCGTAATTCCGGTGTACAACGAGCAGGCCGACCTGGAACCCACGATTCGCCGGCTCGACGAGTACTGCGCGACGCTGCCGTGGACGTCCAGGATCACGATCGCCGACAACGCCAGCACCGATCAGACCTGGGCGATCGCTCAACGACTGCAGGCGTCCCTGCCGCGCGTGGGCGCCGTCCATCTGGAGGCAAAGGGCCGCGGCAGGGCGTTGAAGCAGACCTGGCTGGCCTCGCCGGCGCGGGTGGTGACCTACATGGACGTCGACCTGTCCACCGACCTGGCGGCGTTCGAACCCATGGTCGCTCCGCTGCTTGCCAGCGAGGCCGATGTCGCGATCGGCTCGCGGCTGAGCCCCGATTCGGACGTTGTCCGGGGACTGAAGCGGGAGTTCATCTCGCGTTCCTACAACCTGATCCTCAAGGGCGCGCTCGGGGTCACGTTCTCCGATGCCCAATGCGGCTTCAAAGGCATCCGCACGGACATCGGACGCGAGTTGCTGCCGTTGGTCGAGGACAACAACTGGTTCTTCGACACCGAGCTGCTCGTGCTCGCCGAGCGTTCCGGGCTGCGGATCCACGAGGTGGCCGTGCGCTGGGTGGACGACCCCGACAGCCGCGTCGACATCGTCGCGACGGCGATGGAGGATCTGCGGGGCATCCGGCGCATCGGGAAGTCGATGAGTTCGGCCCGGGTTCCCGTGCTGGACCTGCATCGAAAGTTCGTCGACGACTACGGCGTCCCCGACGGGCCCGTGGCTCGCGGCGGCATGTTCGGCCAGCTCTGGCGGTTCGGGCTGATCGGCGTGGCTTCGACCTTGGCGCACGCCGGGCTCTTCGTGCTGTTTCGGCTCGTCGTCGGGCCGCAATGGTCGAACCTGTTCGCGCTGCTGATCACCGCCGTTGCCAATACCGCGCTGAACCGCCGGCTCACGTTCCGCGTGCAGGGCGGCGACAACCTCGGCAGGCACCACTTGGGCGGTCTGGTGGTCTTCGCCGTCGGCTTGCTGATCACCAGCGGCTCGCTGTGGATCCTGCACGCGCTCGCGCCCAACCCACCGCGCGGGGTGGAGGTGCTCGTGTTGGTCCTGGCCAACGCGGTCGCGACCGTGCTGCGGTTCGCGGCTTTGCGCAAAATGATGCACAAGCCGAGCTGAGATGCGCTTTCCGCGGGTCTGGCGGCTCCTGCCGGGACTGGGCGCCCTGGGGGCAATGCTGACGGCCTGGTCCTTGACCGGGGTGCCGGTCGGCCAGGGCCTGCTCTACCTCGCCGCCTTCGCCTGGACGGTCGTGGTGCCCGGCGTCCTCGTCCACCGTGCGTTGCGGGGACGTCCGAAGCAGTTGATCGCCGACCTCGCCCTCGGCGCCGGCGTCGGACTGGTGCTGCAACTGGCGGCCTGGGCACTGCTCACCCTGACCCACTTGCAGCGCTGGACGCTGGCCTGGCCGGCGGTCGTGGTGGTCGTGTTCTTGCTGGTGCCGCGACTTCGAGAATCGTTCGCGTGCCCGCGCTACCCACGCGTCCTGCATCCGGCCGCCGGCTGGCTCGCCCTGGCGGCCTTCGCGTTGGCCCTGACGGCCTACGCGTGGCGGGTGATGGCGACCTCGGCGCTGCCGCCCGGGCCGATGAACTGGTATCAGGACAACTTCTGGCATCTGGCGGCGGCCGCGGAACTGATGCGGAGCTTGCCGCCCGAGGTGCCGCAGGTCGCCGGGGTGCCCTTCAACTACCACTGGTTCGCCGACGCCCACATGGCCTCGATGGCCTCGGCAACCGGTATCGACCTGCCGAGTGTGGCCGTCCGGCTTTGGGCGCCACCGGTGTTGGGTGTCGGGGTTGCCCTGTGCTTGGCGGCCGCCATCCGGCTCACCGGACGTGCCTGGCCCGGGGCGGTGGCCGCGTGGTTGGTGGCGGTCAGCCCGGCGATTCCGTTCTCGTCGTGGTTCAGCCTGCCGGGATCAGGCGTGCTGGTGATGGACAGCCCTTCGCAGCTCTACGCGTTCCCCGTCCTGGTCATGCTGATCGACGCGCTCGGCGCGTGCGTCCTGGGCCAGGGTGATTGGCGCACCAGGCTGCCCGATTGGGGCATCTTGGCCGCTGTCGCCCTGACAGCTACCGGCGCGAAGTCGTCCCTGCTGCCGGTGACGCTCGCCGGCCTGCTGGCGGCGGGCATCGCCGCCCTGGTCGTCCGCGCCCGGCGCATCGTCATCGTGATCTGTGGTGCGGTGGCAGCTTTGGCGGTGCTGGCCACCAAGCCGTTGGTGGCTGGCGGCAGCGCCGGGGTGGGAATGCAATGGTTCTCCAGCGTCCGCGCGACGAATGCCTGGATCGTCTTCGCCGACCTCAAACCCGTCACGGTCAGCACGGCTCCGCTGCTACCCGGGCTGGACCGCCCGGGTGGGGTTCAGTTGCTGGTGATTCTGCTCGTGGCCTACTTCGTCCAGTTCGCCTGGCTGGCGGTCGGCTTCCCGGCGCTCGGGCGTAACCCGATGAGCTGGTTGCTGCTCGGCATGGGCGTTGGCGGCTGGTGGGCCATGATGCTGGTCAATCACGACGGGATGTCGCAGATCTACTTCATGTCGGGGGCCGTGATCGGTTGGGCCCTGTTGGCCGCCTGGGGATTCTCCCGTTCGTGGGAGCGGGCCGTGGCGATGATGGGAGTCCGGGTGTCGGCATCGGCCGCGTTGATCGGGGCCCCGCTCGGCATCTGTCTAGCCGCCGCCGCCCAGTGGGTCGGTGGGACGGGCGCCGACCCGGCAACGTACGTCACGGCGATCTCCGGGTCCGTCCTGGTGTTCGCGGTCGTCGCCATGTTGGGCGCCGGCGCGTTGGTCGCGTTGGCCATGCTGGAGCGGGCGAGGGCCGCGGCCGCGTTGAGCGTGGCGATGGCGACCGCACTGATCTCAGCCGCGTCGATGCCGACCGCCATGCGCTTCGTGCCCGCGCTGGTGAGCCCGCCCACCGCCGTCCAGGCCAGCGCTTTGGGTTTGGCCGTGGCCGCGCTGCTGGCGGCCGTGGTACTGCTCCCGGCGCGGCACTGGTGGTCGAAGTCGGGGGACATCCTCACCGGGATGAGCGCGTTCGCACTCGTCGTGGTGATCGGATTCGGCCTGGTGCTCGGGACGCCACCCCGGGTCGTCCCGGCGCCACCGGTGAAGGAGACGATCTCGGTGGACGAGGTGGGCGCCGCGCGCTTCCTGGCGTCTCGGGCCGGCCTGGACGACATCGTGGCCACCAACGTCCACTGCCTCGCCAAGCGCACCGTCAACAACTGCGATGCCCGCGCGTTCTGGGTGAGCGCGCTGACTCAACGGCGCGTCCTGGTCGAGGGCTGGGCCTACACCGAGGCCGCGCACCTGGCGCACGGCGTCAACGGCCTGCGCTACGCCCAGCAGCCGTTCCCCGATCAGGCGCTGTTCGCGTTGAACCAGGCGGCCTTCGGCGCCCCCACCCCGGACGTCCTCGCTGCGTTGCGCGCGCGGGGCGTCCGTTGGCTCTACGCCGATCCGGCCGCCAGTGCCGTTTCGCCGGCTCTGGCGAAGCTGGCCCGGCCGGTCTATCGGCAGGGTGAGGTAACCGTTTACAGCCTCGATTGAGCCGGGTCGCCGGCCCGCGGCCATGCTCACAAGGGGTTTTGGTGCTCGTCACAAAAAATGCGATGATAGTGACATGCGAAAACCTCGCGACATTGAATGCTGGCTCACCGACATGGACGGTGTGCTGGTGCACGAGAACCAAGCCATCCCTGGCGCGAACGAACTGATCAACCGCTGGGTGGACACCTCCCGGCGCTTCCTGGTGCTGACCAACAACTCCATCTTCACCCCGCGCGACCTCGCCGCTCGGCTGCACAAGTCCGGGCTGCGGGTGCCCGAGGAGAACATCTGGACGTCCGCTATGGCGACCGGGGCCTTCCTGGCCAACCAGCCGGGCAACAAGACCGCCTACGTCATCGGCGAGGCCGGGCTGACGACGGCGCTGCACGAGGCCGGCTTCGTCCTGACCGACCAGGACCCCGACTACGTGGTGCTGGGCGAAACCCGCACGTACTCGTTCGAGGCGATCACGAAGGCGATCCGCCTGATCACCGACGGCGCCCGGTTCATCACCACCAACCCGGACACCTCCGGCCCCTCGCCTGAGGGACTGCTCCCGGCCACCGGTGCCGTGGCCGCGATGATCACCTCGGCGACCAACCGGAAGCCGTACGTGGTCGGCAAGCCGAATCCGATGATGTTCCGCTCCGCGATGAACCGCATCGAGGCACACTCCGAGACCACCGCGATGATCGGCGACCGGATGGATACCGACATCGTGGCCGGCATGGAGGCGGGCCTGCACACGGTCCTCGTCCTGACCGGTCTGACCACGCCGGCCGACGTCGAGCGTTACCCCTTCCGGCCCAGCCAGATGCTGGACTCCGTCGCGGACCTGATCCCCGAGATCTGATCGCGCGGCGAGACGCCGTACCCGTGCCCGGCAACCGGGCGTGAACCCCAAGCCCTCAGGCGCCACTTCGGTGGCGCCTTTTCGTCGCGCGGAGAGCTGCGCGTCGGCCCCGTGCGCCAGGGCCGACGCGACGTGGTGAGGCGGGCTTCCCCCGCGAGGTTTCGGACGCAGCGGGCGGGGAAACCCCCGATGTGATGTGATCGCGGCGTGGCGACGCAGGTGCCCGGCTGGGACGACTATTTCCTTCAGATCGCGACGGCGGTGGCCGCACGCGCGAAGTGCACCCGGCGCCGGGTCGGCGCTGTCCTCGTGCTGGACCGCCGGATCATCGCCACCGGCTACAACGGGGCCGCGCCGGGCAAGCCGGATTGTCTCGAGGGTGCCTGTCCGCGCGGACAGTTGTCGTACGACGCCGTTCCGGGCCTCGGCGACTACGACCGGCCGGGAACGCCCGGATTTTGCATCGCGATCCATGCGGAGGTGAACGCGCTGTTGTTCGCCACCCGCGACACCAAGGGCGCCACCGCCTACATCACCGATCCGCCCTGCCCGGGCTGCCGAAAGGCGCTGGCTGCGGCCGGCATCGTCCGGGCGGTCTGGTCCGGCGGCAGCCATGAGGGCGACCAGCTGACCGACTGGACGCACGAGGGCTGAAATAGATGGACCTCACCGTCTTTCTCGTCGTCGGTGGTCTCGGCATCGTGTTGTTGCTGCTGATGATCTTCGTCAGCGACCACCTGCATGGCGTCTTCGACGCCCTCGGGGGTGGGGAGTGGTTCACCGGCGCCGGTCTGGCCGCCTTTCTGGGCGCCTTCGGGTTCATCGGTGCGATCACGCTCTCGGCCTCGGGCAGCCTCGTTTGGGCCGTGCTCGCCGGGGTGGTGTCGGGGGTGCTGATCGGGGTGGGCGTCAGCTGGTTGACGATGCGCCTGCGGCAGCAGGACCACGGCGGCGCCGAGTTGCGCTCGGCCGGACTGGTCGGTCTGATCGGCACCGTGGTCAGTGACATTCCTCCCGGCGGACTGGGCGAGGTCAGCGTCGTGGCCGGCGGTCAGCTGACCAAGTTGAACGCCCGCGCCGCCGACCCTGTCCGCAGTGGAACCGAAGTCACCATCACCGACGTCCTGTCTCCGACGGCCGTCAAAGTGCGGCCGACCTATCGCTGAAAGGCGGACATGCCCCAGTTCTACGTCATCGTCATCGGAGTCGTCGGCCTCGTCGTGCTGCTGGCCCTGATCGGGATCATGATCGTCACCCGGTACAAGGTGGCCGGTCCCAACGAGGCCTACATCATCACCGGACGCCGCGGCAAGGAAGTCACGGACGCCGCCACCGGCGCCGTCTCGACCGATCTGTCCGGGCAAAAGGTCGTGATGGGCGGCGGGGTCTTTGTGCTGCCGTTCGTGCAGCGCCTCCACGTGCTCGACCTGTCGAGCCGACGGATCATGGTGCAGATCCGCGGCGCGGTTTCGGGACAGGGCGTAAAGCTCAACCTCGACGGCGTCGCCATCGTCAAGGTGGGCGGCCACGAGGACTCGATCCGCGCCGCCGCCCAGCGCTTCTTGACCCAGCAGGAAGAGATCGAGACCTTCACCCAGGAGACGCTGGCGGGTGCCCTGCGCTCCATCGTCGGATCGCTGTCGGTGGAGCAGATCATCCGCGACCGGGCGGCGTTCGCGCAGCGGGTCGCCGACGAGTCCGAGGCGTCGTTGACCGGCCAGGGCCTCGTGCTCGACACCTTCCAGATTCAAGACATCACCGACGACGGCACCTACCTCACCGACCTGGGCCGTCCCGAGGCGGCGCGCGTGGGCCAGATCGCGGCTGTCGCGGAGGCGGCGGCGCGCCAGGCTGCCGAGCAGTCCCGGCTCGCGGCCGAGCAGCAGATCGCGATCGCCAACCGCGAGCTCGTCCTGAAGAACGCCGAGATCCGCGCGGAAACCGACGCCGCGGCCGCCCAGGCCGCCGCCGCGGGGCCGCTCGCCCAAGCCGACCGGGACCAGGCGATCCTCGCCGAGCAGGAGAAGGTGGCCACCCGGCAGGCGGCGCTGAAGGACCGCCAGTTGGACACGGAGGTGCGCAAGCCCGCCGATGCCGAGCGGTATCGCGTGGAGCAGCAGGCGCAGGCCAGCCGCAACTCGGCGATCCTCCAGGCCGAGGCGCGCAAGGCGGCGTTGATCGCCGAGGCCGAGGCCGACGCGGAGAAGGCGCGACTGATCGGCGTCGGCGACAAGTCCCGCAGGTCAGCGCTCGCCGAGGCGGAAGCCATCGAAGGGGCCCGTCGTGGTGAGGCCGAAAAGGCTCGCCGCATCGCCGAGGCCGACGCCGTCCGTGCCGAGGGAGACGCCAAGGCCGCGTCGATCCTGGCCACGGGCCAGGCCGAGGCCGAGGCGATGAACAAGCGCGCGGACGCCTACGCCCGGTACAACGAGGCGGCCGTGCTGGAGATGCTGGTCAACGTCCTGCCCCAGGTGGCCCGCGAGGTCGCCGCACCGATGTCGGCGATCGACAAGCTCACCGTGATCAGCACCGACGGCGCGGGCGAGGTGCCCAAGCAGGTGACCAGCAACGTCGTCCAGGTGCTGGAGATGCTCAAGAACACCACCGGTGTCGACTTCGGCAAGCTCGTGGCGAAGTATGCCGGCGGTGACGACGAGCCCGCGGCCCAGTTGAATCAGAACTAGCCGCCGATGCGAGGGGACGCGGGCCTGGCCAGCCGTGGGTTCGATCGGTGGACCAACCGCGCCTCCTCGTTCTTCGCGCTCGCCGCGGTGTGGCCCGCCTGGCTACTGGCCGCCAACCAAGTCCCCTCCCAGCGGCCCGCCTACCTGCTGGCCGTCGGGGGCGCTCTGCTGGTCGTTGTGCTGGCCGGCCTGGTGCTGAGCTGGTTTGGTCGCGGTCACTGGGCCGCCCGGGCGTTTGCGCTGGTGATCGCGGTCGGCGTCCTCACCTGGCCGCTCAGTTGGACCAGCTCCGTGCCCCCAGACACCCAGCCCTGGCTGTGGATGTTCCTCGGGTTGGCGTCGGTTTGGGCCTCAGCCGGATTCGGCATCCGGCCCGCCCTTTGGTATTGCTTGGGCCTGGCGGTCGCGTTCGCGATGCTGCGGATGCTGCCGTCCGGGGGCCAGGTGAGCTTCGCCGGGGCCATGCAGGACGCGCTCACGCTGGTCAGCCAGGCGGCCGGCATCCTGATCGGTCTGGACTTCTTGCAGCGGGCTTGCCGCGAGTTGGACGGTTCGGTCGGCCGCACGCAGGCGGCCGAGGCCAACGCGGCCATGGAGGCAGCCCTGTTGGACGAGCGGCGGGTGCTGGACGGCGTCATCCACGATCAGGTGATGACCTGCCTGGTGGCGGCCGCGCACGGCGCCGACGAGCGGCGCTCCGACGTATCCGCCCTCGCCGGCCAGGCATTGTCGGCTCTGGACCGCATCGGCGCCCAGCCGGAGGAGGCGCAAGCACCGGTGATCGCGCCCAGCCTGCGGCAACTGCTGGCCGACGTCGTCGCCAGCGTGGGCCCCAATGCCAGCTTCGATGCCGAGATCCCCGACCCCCGGCTGCGGGTGCCGCAGGGGGTGAGCCGAGCGATGGCGCAGGCCACGCGGGAGGCCGTGGCCAACGCTGAGCGTCACGCCCGCGCCGAACACATCGGCGTACACCTGCGGATCGCACCGCTCGACGACGCCGGCGGCGCCCGGGTCGAGGTTGAGATCTCCGATGACGGCATCGGCTTCGACCGATCCGCCGTCGATCCGCGGCGCTTGGGCATCCGCGTCTCGCTGATCGAGCGCATGGAGGTCGTCGCCGGGCAGGCGCGCGTCTGGTCGGCTCCCGGCGAGGGGACGTCAGTTCAGCTCGCCTGGAGCGGGACGGCCGGCGCGGCCGAGGTGAGCGCACCCGCGCAGCGGCGCGCCGAGGCGTCCCTGCTCGAGGTGATCGCCTCGCGACCGCTGGTCTGGCTCACCGCCGGCCTGATCGGTTTGCAGCTCGCGATCGGCCTGGCCAGCCTGGAGGAGTACACCTCGGCGGGCCCGGTCTGGCTCGCCTTCGCCGCCAGCCTGGGTGGGACGGCGGCGGTGCTGTGGCGTCCGGACGCGCGCCGCCTGGCGGTCCCGGCCGCGCTGCTGGCCGCGCTGAGCGTAGTGACGGTCACATCGCTGGTGACCAGCGTCCTGCCGCCCGGCTGGCCCGGCTACGCCACCTGGTTCGCGTCCTACAGCATGATCCTGCTCACCGTGCTCGTCGTCCGGGGCCACGACGTGCTGGCCTGGATCACGCTGGCGGCCTACGCGGTGCTCAGCGTCATCTGGGCCCGGGCCGCGGGCATCGGTTATGACGGAGCCGTCCGCGTGATCTTCGGGCCGCTGCTGTGGATGGTGCTCGGACGGCTGACCCTGCGGGCGCTGGTGCGCCTGTCGCGGCAGTACGCCGTCGCCCTGACCGCCTCGTGGGCGGCGGCGATAGCGGCGGCGTCGTCCTTCTCGGCGCTGGTGCGCCGCGAGGTCTGGGTGACGCAGGTGTCGGCCCTGGTGCGTTCGCTGCTGCTGCGCATCGTGAATGACCCGGCGCCGCTGACCGACGACGAACGTGCCCGCTGCCTGCTGCTCGAGGCCCGGCTGCGCGACCAGATCGGCGCTCGCAATCTCCACTCGCTGGCCGTGGCCGAGGCGACCCAGGACGCCCGCGTTCGTGGCGTCAACGTGACCATGATCGACAACCGGGACGCCGACCTGCCCGAGGAGCTGCGCCGGACGGCGCTGAAGCAACTCGAGGAGACCATCCGTTCGCACCCGAATGGACGCATCGTCGCGCGGACGGCACCGATCGGTTATCGCGAGGTGGTGACGATCCTGAGTGTCGGTGCCGGTGGCCTGACGCGGCTCACCAAGGTGCTCAGCGACGGCACCGTCGAGACAAGTGACTAACTGCCGACCGCGAGCGGGGTAGCGTGATCGCGAGCGAATTTCCGCATGCCGGGGGGAACGAAATCGGATCGCTCGTTCCATTCGGGCGCACAGCGAGGAAACAAGTGAGCACGCAGGCAGCGGATCGCCGGATCCGGATCGCCGTCATCGACGACCACGAAGCCATTAGATTGGGCATCGAGGCGGCGTTGGCGCGCGTCGAGGACCACCATCACGTAGAGATCACGCCGGGCAGCGACTCGGTGCCGTCCTTTCTCAAGCTGCGCAGCCCGGCCGAGGTCGTCCTGCTCGACCTGCAGTTGCCCGACGGCTCCGATCCCCTTGAGAACACCGAAGCCCTGATCGATGCGGGCTACAAAGTGCTGATCTATTCGATCGCCGACAATCCGCGGCTGGTTCGCCGGGCGCTGGCCGGGGGCGCCCACGGCGTGTGCCGCAAGGCCGAACCGCTGTCGCAGACCGTCGCCGCCGTGTTGGCGGTGGCGGACGGCCAGACCGTGATCTCGATGGAGATTTTGGCAGCGATCGAGGGCGACGGCGATTATGTCGCGGCCAACCTCGGCCCGCGGGAACGCCAAGTGCTGTCGTTATACGCCGCGGGCCTGGAGATTCCCGAGGTGGCCAAGCGCCTCTACATCACCGAGAACAGCGTCAAGGAGTACCTCAAGCGTATTCGGGTGAAGTACACCGTCGTGAACCGCCCAGCGGCCAGCAAGCTCGAGTTGTTCCGGCGTGCGATCGAGGACGGCATCGTCCCGCCGGTCGAACCCTTGATCTGACCCGTTCGGGACGGCCTCAGCGCTGGCAAGCTCCGAGCGTCTCGCCGAAGTAGGGGCTGACCCCCTCGCTGGCGCGAACCAGCGTGAACTGGACGATCTTGCCGATCGTGTCCGGCGAGGAATACAGGTCGATTTCCGCGATCAGGTTCGCCTTGCCGTTCGACTTCACGTAGAGCTCGGTTTGGCCGACGTGTTCCTTGTCCTTGCGGCGGGAATCGGCACCCCAGGCGGCGATCAGTTCTTCGCGGGTGGAGCCGACATGCAACCCCTCGGGCGTCAGCACGCGGGAGTTGCCCACGTGGATGGCCGTCACCGGGGTGTCCTTGTCGAAGTCGTCGGTGAGCGGATAGGCCACCGTGCCGCCGGACTTGTCGAGCAGCACCCAGCGGCCCTCGCATACGTCCGGGTCCCAGTGCGCGGCCTTGGCCTTCTCGGCGGCGTCCAGCCTTTGACCGATCAGCGCAGGGCCGTATCCGTCCGGGCTGAGCAGCCAGGGACGCTTGCTCCAGTCGTCCTGGTTGATCACCGAGGACACGTCGTCGGTCGG
>JBDHZK010000029.1:0-23302 GCA_039811865.1 Propionicicella sp.
GCTGTGTGCTCGACGAGGGCGAGCCATCCACTCAGTGCCAAGTGGGCGTAGCCCGTGGCTGGCATGTCCGCACACTTAAGGAACCAAGCGAGTTGCACATCCGGCGTCGAACCTGTGATGGCCCGGACCAGCCGTGGGACCGCTTCCTGATCGTGGTAGCCGTTGAGCTCGTTGCGGGCCCATGATCGCAACGACTCAGAACCCGTCTCGGCACCGAGCGCCAGGCACTTGCGCAGCAGGCCGGGAAGTGCCTGCGACTCATCGAGGACCTGAGTGAACAGGGATCTGAGCAGTGTGTCGGCCATAGAGGTTCCGTTCGAACGATCTGGACTGGTGTCGACACTATCTGCGAGCCCTGACACTCCGTCCGGGCAGGATGAGCGTGTGGTCAACCTGACGCCGCTCGACCGGATCACGTTGCGGGCCACCGAGATCAAGGCACTGCTCGCCGGTCGCGGCCTGCTCAACGCTCGGGTCGTCGGCTGGGCGGGAGCAGGCAAGGACTTTGGCCCCAAGGTGCCGGCCGAGATCCAGGTCGACCTGCCCGAGGTCACTTACCTGACCTCTGAGTGTGACCGGCTCGTTAGGCCCTGCTCACCCGCGGCGCTGGCTGGCACCGCGGACACAAGAAGCTCGACCGGTTCATGAAGTGCTCCCGCCGGATCGGCGTCCCGCAGCGGTCACACGGCAGGCCCTCGCGACCATATGAACGTAGCTTTCTCGCGAAGTAGCCCGAGCTGCCGTTCACGTTCACGTAGAGGGCGTCGAAGGACGTCCCGCCCTGGGCCAGCGCTTCGGTCATGACTTCGCGGGCGTGGCCGAGCAAGGCGACGGCGGCGCGCTGGGTGAGCCTGTCGGCCGGACGCTCGTAGTGCAGCCGAGCGCGCCACAGCGTCTCGTCGGCGTAGATGTTGCCGATTCCCGAGACGATCCGTTGGTTGAGCAGCACCCGCTTGATCCCCGAGCGGCTGGCGCGGATGCGCCTGGCCACCGCAGCGGCATCGAAGCCTGGATCGAAGGGGTCGAGCGCGATCCCGGCCACCGCGTCCGGCAACTCGGCGCCGCCGAGCGCGATCGAGAGACCACCGAACATTCGCTGGTCGACGAAGCGCAGTTGCGCTCCGTTGTCTTCGAAGTCGAACAGGACGCGGGTGTTGCGCGCCAGGGGCGCCGCGGCATCGTCCACCCTGAACTGCCCGCTCATGCCCAGGTGCGCGAGCAGGGCGTCCCCGTCGGCGAAGGGCAGCCACAAGAACTTCCCCCGACGGCGGGGCTCGGCGAAGGTGCGGCCCACCAGCTCGCCGGCGAAGGCTTCCGGGCCGGCCTCATGCCGCCGGACCGGACGCGGATGCAGCACCGTGACCTGGGCGATCCGGCGTCCCGGCACCACCCCCGCAAGTCCACGACGGACGACCTCGACCTCGGGAAGTTCAGGCACGCCCGCAGCCTAGACGCCCCGCTCCCCCACTCAGACGTCCAAGAGGTTGGTCACATAGATTCGGATGTTCGACGTGGCCACGCTGTCCTCCTGGGCCCAGACGACCGTGACGTTCCCCGGGGCGTACTCGACGGGATCTCCGTAGGCCATCATGCTGCGGGCGTCCCCGATCTTGACCTCGGCCGACCACGTTGCGCCCTTGTCGCCGGAGATCACGTAGGCCGGCCAAAGCTCTCCCGCCGTCCTGGTGGCCCCAACGAAGTGCCGGTAGACGACCATGATGCGACCGTCGGCGAGCATCGTCATGTGGGGATTGCCCTCACCGGGGAACGCGTTGGTCGGCTTGGTCCAGGTGACGCCGAGGTCGTGGGAGTAGCTCTGCCTGATGTACAGCGCGTTCGTCCCCCACGAGTTCGTCCGCAGCAGGGCCATGAGCTGCGTCCGGCCAGCCGCGTCTTTCCAGGCAACGACGTTCGGCTCCGCGTACGAGGGAGTGGCCTGGTTCCCAACTCCGTCGGCCAAGAGCGCGATCGTGCCCATCGTCCACCCGGAGCCGTTCCAAGTGATCTGCCGCGTGCGGGCGTCCCCACTGCCGTTGTAGGACGCGATCAAGAACTTCGTGTCGCTCAGTTGGATCGCCCGGGATCCCAGCACGCTCTGGGTGCCGGGCCCGTCCAACGTCAGGCTCTGGTAGGGACCCCAGGACAAGCCCATGTCGTCGTTGGCCACCATGATTCGCGGCTTGGCCCGCAGCCCGTTGGCGTCCCGTTCGTCGATCGTGAGAATGGGACGCCCGGACAGCGGCCCGCGGCTGGGCACCGAAAGCCCGCCCACTCCGACCGGCATCGTGGTCGGGACCTCGACGAGCCGGGGCACCGTCCAAGTGGCCCCGTTGTCGCGCGACCAAGACGAGTAGACCTGCCCGCCGGAGATTCCCGGGAAGTGGTTGGCGGCCACCCGGTAGGCGGCCAGCAAATAGCCGTTGGCCAGGCGCACCGCTCCGGGGAACGCATTGTGGCTGCCCATCGCGTTGAGGATCTCTGGGGTGTAGCTGGGCATCGCCGCCACCGCCTGCGCCGGGGTCAGCGGCGCGGCCGCGTAGAAGCGCGGCGAGGGTTCCTTCACATAGCCAGAGTTCAGCAAGGTGGCCTGCCTTTGCGGCGTCGCGGCGAAGCGCAGGCGCCACTTCGGGGTGTGAAATCGATAGACCGGCAACAAGTCAGGCTTGGCGATCGCGGCGACGTAGAAGGCGATCCCCTGACTCACATACCCGTGATAGCGAACGGCGTTGTCGCGCTCGGTGGCGTAGATGGTGACGAAGCAGTTCCCGTCCGAGGAACGAAACAGCCGCCAGGCCGGAACCAGGCCGGGTTGCGGCCGGATGGAGGCGTTGAAGAGCGCGATCCTCTGCGTGTACCCCTGGCTCGCGAACTTCGTCACCTCGGTGGCCTTTGCGGTCAGCATCGGCCAGCCGTTGGTGGGCTTGCGAAGCTCGTAGACGGTGTCGGTCAGCAGCGTGGCCGTCGTGGTTTCCGCCGCCGCCGGCGTGGGCCGGACCAGGGCCACCCCGGAAAGCACGGTGACCAGGGCCAGCAAGCATCTGAGGAGCCGCATGAACCATCCTTCGGATCGGCAATCAAGCAGGTCCTAACACCGCGCTCGAACACCGGTCAACGAAGTGGGTTACAGCTTTGGTTCAGGTATCAACTTTCTCGGCCGTCACAACTGCCTCTGGTTTCGGGTCAGCCGGCCCTTCGCGGACGTCCGACGACCCGCCGCTGAGCGCGATGAATGCCGCCTCGGCGGCCCCCTGTTCGGCCAGCTTCTTGCTACGGCCAAGGCCCGGCCCGAAGCGACGACCGGCGACCTCGACCTCCGCGGTGAAGACCTTGGCGTGGTCGGGGCCGGCCGAATCGACGTGATAGACGGGCGCGGACTGTCCCCGCGACGACATCAGTTCCTGCAGGCTCGTCTTCCAATCGAGTCCGGCGCCGAGCGCCGCCGCCCGCTCGATCAGCGGGTCGAACAACCTGTGCACCAGCAGGTCGGCGTCCTCGCGACCCGCGGACAGGTAAACCGCGGCGATGAACGCTTCCAGCGTGTCCGCGAGGATCGACGACTTGTCCGACCCGCCAGTGGTCTGCTCGCCGCGTCCCAGCCGAATCTGTGGGCCGAGTTCCAGGTAGCGCGCGATCCCCGCCAGCGCGTGAGCGTTGACCACCGCGGCGCGCAGCTTTGCCAGCCTGCCTTCGGGCAACTCGGGAAACTGGTGATACAGGTGGGACGTCACGACGACGCCCAGTACGGCGTCCCCCAGGAACTCCAACCGCTCGTTGGTGGGCAGGCCGCCATTCTCGTAGGCGTACGACCGGTGCGTCAGGGCAAGCTCGAAAAGCTGGGGATCCATCGTGATCCCCAGCTCAGCGAGCAAGTCCTCCGCGCGGCTCATCGCCGCACCGCGATCAGGGCTCCAGGATCTGGCGGCGGGCGTTGCGCGGGCCGTACTGGCCACAGGCGGGGCACGCCGTATGCGGGAGGTGCTTCTCGCGGCAGGCGGGGTTCGCGCAGACCACCAGGGTGGGTGCGACCGCCTTCCAGTTCGAGCGACGATGGCGCGTGTTGCTCCGGGACATTCTCCGCTTGGGAACGGCCACGATCTTCTCCTTGCTATCGAGCTGAGGCTCTGGGCCCGGCGGTGGTCCCGCCGGGTGCCATCACTCCTGATCCCAGTCGGCCAGACCGGACCAGCGCGGGTCCGTCTCGTCAACGTGGGTGTGGTCCGGGTCGTTGTTCAGGTTGGCGCCACAATCGGCACACAAGCCTGCACAGTCGTCCCGGCACAACGGCGTGAACGGCAGGTCGAGCACCACCGCGTCCCGCAGCAGGGGCTCGAGGTCGATCAACTCGTCCTCGACGCGGCCGGCCTCGGTGTCGTCGGGCTCCTTGCCGGGGTACAAATACAGCTCCTGCACCTCGATCACGTCGGTGAACTCGACGTCTTCCAGGCACCGGGAGCACTCCCCCCGCAAGTGGACCCCGGCGTCGCCGGTGACCAGCACCCCCTCGACCACGGACTCGAACAGCAGATCGAGATCGATGGGCGAGCCGGGCGGCACTCCGATCACTTCGATGCCCAACCCCTGGGGCGCCTCGGCGACCCGATGCACTGACTTGCTCAACCCGGCCCGACGGCCCAACTCGCGCACATCGAACACGAGGCTGGATCGGGGGTCGGGAGCGCGGTGTGACATCGCAGGTTCCCTTCGGCGTTGCGACGCGGGCAGCGTCGTGACCGACCGCACACTCTACCGTCGCCCGGCGCGTGTGACCAAACTCGGCCTAGGAGCGGCCCGGCCGCTCGGACAAGCGTCGTTGGATCCGCCGCGCCACGTCGTCGGGGACGAACTGGGCGACCGGGCCGCCGAGCAGGGCGATCTCTCGGATCAGCGTGGACGACACAAAACCCCACTGCGCGGAAGTGGGCAGCAACACCGTCTCGATGCCCGTCATTGCCTTGTTCATCTGCGCCTGCTGCAACTCGAAATCGAAATCGGACGCGAAGCGCAGACCCTTCACGATCACCTGGGCATCGTGCTCGGCGCAGAAGTCGACCAGCAGGCCGGTCAGCGGCGCCACGCTGACCTTCGGCCAGGCGGCGCAGGCTTCGGCGACCATCTCCAAGCGCTCCTGCGGCGCGAACAGGTAGTTCTTGGACGTGTTCTGGCCCACGCCGACGACGACCTCGTCGAAACAGGCCGCCGCCCGGGCCACAACGTCCAGGTGCCCGTGCGTCACCGGATCGAACGAGCCGGGGCAGACCGCCTTCATGAAGCCTCCAGGGTGGCTAGGTGGAGCGTGGTCTCACCGTAGCGGCGGGGTGGCATGGCGGTCAGGGACGGCGGCCAGCTCGGCGGTTCCGAGCGGCTCGAGCGCTCCAGGACGACCAGCCCCCCAGCCGCCAACCAGGCGTTGGCGACCGCGACCGCGACGAGGACGTCCAGCTCGGTCGACGCGAGCGCGTAGGGCGGATCGAACCACAAGACGTCGAACGGCTGCGCGGGGGTCCCCGCCACCACCGACTCGGCCTTGGCCGCCCGGACGCCGAGTTCCAGCCGCAGGGCACGTTGATTGCCCTTGACGATCTCAGCCGTTCGCCGGTCGGATTCGACGGCCAGGACGGGAGCCGCGCCTCTGCTTGCGGCCTCCAAGGCGATGGCGCCCGAGCCGGCGAAGAAGTCGGCGAAGGAATACCCGGCCAGCATCCGCTCCCCCGGTTCGCCGGCGGTACCGAACCAGGCCGCGATCAGCGAGAACGCGGCCTCGCGCACCCGGTCGGACGTGGGTCGGGTGCGATCGTGGGCGGGGGTCACGATTCGCTGGCCGCGACGCGACCCGGCGACGATTCGGCTCACGCGCGCACGCTATCCCAGGCTCCCGCGCGCGCATGGTCGGAGCCCCGGGCGCGGTGCCACAATGAGCCATGACGTTCGGCAGCGAGAATCCGGTCACCCCAATCGCGACGCAGGAGTGCTGGGAGTTGTTGGCCGCGCAGCAGGTGGGCCGACTGGCGACCGCGGTCGGTTCGATGCCCGACATCGTGCCCATCAACTTCGTCGTGGACGGCTCCTCGCTGGTGTTCAGGACAGCCGCGGGCAGCAAGCTGTTCGCGGTGACGATCAACGCCACGGTCGCCCTCGAGGTCGACAACTGGACCGAGACCGGAGGCTGGAGCGTCGTGGCCCGGGGCCTGGCCCACGAGGTGACGGCGGACGATGAACTCACCCAGGTGGAGGCCTTGCCACTACGACCCTGGGTGCCCACAATCAAGCAGCATTTCGTGCGGATCTCGGTTAACGAGATCAGCGGCCGGCGTTTCGCCTTCGGTGACGAGCCCGAGGTGGACTACACGCTGGGCTGACCGACCTGGGGTCGGTCAGCCCTGGTCGATCGCCTCTCCGGCCGCGATCAGATCGATTTGGGTGCAGGCATCGGCGAATCCTGGCGTCTTGCATCGGGGGTCCATCGCCACCGCGCGCTCGGCGATGGAGCGGGCGTGCGCGATCAGGTCGGCGTGATCCACCACCCGCAAAAGCCGCAGCGACGAGCGTCCCCCGCTTTGATCGAGCCCCAGGACGTCGCCCTCGCGGCGTTGCTCCAGATCGATCTCGGCCAGGACGAACCCGTCGCGGGTGTGCGCCACCGCGTCCAGACGGCGACGAGCCTCGGAGTCGGGCTCGACCTGCGTGATCAGTAGGCACACGCCTGGGTGTGCTCCGCGTCCGATTCGACCGCGCAGTTGGTGCAGTTGAGAGATGCCGAAGCGGTCGGCGTCCCAGACGACCATCACGGTGGCGTTGGGGACGTCCACGCCAACCTCGATCACGGTGGTGGCGACCAGTACGTCCAGGTCCTGGGCGGCGAAGGCGTTCATGGCCGCGTCCTTCTCCTGCGTGGAGAGCTGGCCGTGCAGCCGCCCGATCCGCGCCCGAGGAAGGCGCTGGGTGAGCAGTTCGGCCAGTTCGTCCACGCCGAGGCCTGGGGTGCCGGTCTGGGCGGGGCCGATCCGTGGGCAGACCACGAACGCCTGGCGTCCCTGCGCGACCTCCTCGGCGATTCGCTCCCAGGCTCGTTCGACCCAGGCCGGACGCTGCCCGCGGTCGACCACGACGGTGCTGACCGGCGCGCGCCCGCCCGGAAGCTCGCGCAGCGTCGAGATCGCCAGATCGCCGAAGATCGTCATCGCGACCGAACGCGGAATCGGCGTCGCCGTCAGCACCAGCGTGTGCGGTGTCCGGCCGGACTTCGCGGCCAGGCTGGAGCGCTGTTCCACACCGAAGCGGTGCTGTTCGTCCACGACCGCTAGGCCGAGGTCGGCGAACTCGACACGATCGGCCAACAGCGCGTGCGTCCCGATCACGATGCCGGCGTCCCCCGTGGCGATGCGCAGCAGCGCCTCCCGCTTGGCGGCCGTCGGCATCGAACCGGTCAGCAAGACGACCTGGGTGGCCTGCTCGGCGGCACCAAGCAGTCCCCCGCCCATCCCGAGGTCGCCCAGCATCGCCGTAATGGTGCGGTAATGCTGCGCCGCTAGCACCTCCGTCGGGGCGAGCAGCGCGGCCTGACCGCCCGTGTCCACCACGGCCGCCATGGCGCGCAGCGCGACCAGGGTCTTGCCCGAGCCCACCTCGCCTTGGAGCAGCCGGCGCATAGGACGGACGTCCGCCAAGTCGGCGAAGATCTCCTCCCCCACCTCGATCTGCCCCTCGGTGAGCCGAAACGGCAGTTGGGCGTCCAGCGCGGACAGCAGCCCGTCGCCGCGGCGCGGCCGAGG
Organism: Propionicicella sp.; assembly: GCA_039811865.1. Lineage (GTDB taxonomy): Bacteria > Actinomycetota > Actinomycetes > Propionibacteriales > Propionibacteriaceae > JBDHZK01. The sequence goes on from JBDHZK010000029.1 coordinate 7,770, forward strand.
CGTCGCCCCGAGTAGGGCGAGGTCGGCGCGCCGGTAGGCCATCGCCAACTGCGTCGTCAGCGCCTCGTCGAACAGCAACCGATAGCGTCCCCGGCCGGCCTCCTCGAGGTCGTGCGGGGTGTGGACCGCGGCGAAGGCGTCGGCGAGGCCGAGGACGCCCTCTTGATCGACGATCCAGTCGGGCCACGGGTCGGCAACGCCGCCGAGCGTGTGCAGCGCCAGCCGGGCGCACTCGGCGATCTTCCAGGTGACCAGCTTCGCGCTGGCCGGGTAGATGCCGACCAGCCCCCGCTGCGTGAGGTCGACCAGGTAGTCACGCTGCTCCGACCCCGCGACGACCCTGCCGTCATCGTCCAGCATCACGAACTCCGGATGCGTCAACTGCGGCTGATCGCGAAACGATCCGACCTTGCCCACAAAGATTCCGCGCGTTCCCTTGCGCAGTTGGCTGTCCCACCAGTTGACGACGTGGGGGCGGCCGAAGAAGGTGAGGTTCAGCCGTCCTCGGCCGTCGGTGACGGACGCCTCCAGACGGGAGCGCGACCGGTCACCGGGCCGGGTGACGACCGACGAATCGCGCAGGCGGGCAACCACGGCGACGTGTTCGCCCTCGCGCAACGTCGACAGGTCGGTCAACTCGCCGCCACTGAGGTAGTGGCGCGGGACATGCCGCAGCAAGTCGCCGACCGTGGTGACGCGGATCGCCTCGAACTGCTTGGCCGACTTCGCCCCGAGGACGCCGGCCAGCGGCTCGTTCAGCGCGCGCTGCGCCTCGGTTCGCCACACCGACACCCGCTCAGCCATTGCCCGAGCCTAACCTCGGCCGACGACAAACAGCCCGCCCCGGGCTCGGGACGGGCTGGCATCGCGCCGGCCGGCGCTGTTGGTCAGCGGGTGACCTTGCCCGCCTTCAGGCAGGCGGTGCACACGTAGGCGCGAAGCTTCGCGCCGTTGACGCTGATGCGGACGCGCTGGATGTTCGGGTTCCAGCGCCGCTTGGTCTTCTTCTTCGACCAGGGCACGTTGTGCCCGAAGCCGGGTCCCTTGGCGCAGACATCGCACACGGCAGCCACTGGAGTTCTCCTTCAGGTCTTTGGTCGAGCACGCGCCGGGACACTGGCCCGCGCACGGCAACCCGGACAGAATACTCCACCGGGTGCGCCCGGGCGAATCGCCGCTCACTGGGCTCAGGCACCTCGCAACTGCGACTATTCGCACCTATGGGGCACTGGCTTCAGCTGGCGATCACGACCGGGATGATCATCGGCCTGCGGCGATAGGTCTGATTCACCCAGCGGCCGATCCGGCGGCGGACGATCTGCTGGAGTTGGTAGGTGTCGTCGGCGCCGTCGGCGAGTGCGTCGCGGATGAGCTGGGCCAGTTCGTCCCGGATCCGGTCGAAAGCGCCGTTGTCTTCGCCGAATCCCCGCGCCTGAATCTCCGGTCCACTGACCAGCTCGCGCGCATGCAGGTTGACCACGGAGATCACCGTGATGAATCCCTCCTCGCCCAGGATCTTGCGATCGGTGAGCTCGGACTCGCCGATGTCGCCCACGCTGGCGCCGTCCACGAAGATGTAGCCGCAATCCACCTTGCCGACGATCCGGGCCAGGCCGTTGGCCAAATCGATGACGGCGCCGTCCTCGGCGATCAGGACGCGCTCTCGCGGGACACCGGTGGCCACAGCAAGTTCCCCGTTGGCGATCAGATGCCGGATCTCCCCATGGACCGGCAGCACGTTGCGCGGACGCAGGATGTTGTAGCAGTAGAGGAGTTCCCCAGCGCTGGCGTGCCCCGAGACATGGACCATTGCGTTGCCGCGGTGGACGACCTTGACCCCGATTCGCGACAGGCCGTTGATAACGCGATAGACCGCGTTCTCGTTGCCGGGAATCAGCGAACTGGCGAGCAGGACGGTGTCACCCGCCCCGGCCTGGATCACCGGATGCTCGCGGTTGGCGATCCGCGAAAGCGCCGACAATGGCTCCCCTTGGGAACCGGTGGACAAGATCACCACCTCGTTGTCGCGGTAGTTCTCGAGGTCCTTCAGGTCAATCAGCGTCTTGGCCGGGACGTTGAGGTAACCAAGATCACGGGCCACCCCCATGTTGCGCACCATCGAGCGTCCGACGTACACGACCTTACGGCCGTGTCGGACGGCGGCGTCCATGACCTGCTGCACGCGATGCACGTGCGAGGCGAAACACGCGACGATCAGCTTGCCGGTAGCCGAGGAGAACACCCGCTCCATGGCCGGCTCGATGTCGCGCTCGTACGGGGTGAAGCCGGGCACCTCGGCATTGGTGGAGTCGACACAGAACAGGTCCACGCCCTCGGCGCCGAGGCGGGCGAATCCGCGCAGGTCGGTGATCCGGCCGTCCAGGGGCAGCTGGTCCATCTTGAAGTCGCCGGTGTGCAGGATCAGCCCGGCCTTGCTGCGTACGGCCACGGCCAAAGCGTCGGGAATCGAGTGGTTCACGGCCAGGAACTCGCACTCGAACTCGCCCAGCTTGGCCTTCGCCCCCTCCTGGACCACGCGCAGGTCGACGCCCCGGATGCGATGCTCCTTGACCTTCTCCTGGACGAGCGCGAGCGTCAGCTTCGAGCCCAGCACCGGGATATCGGGGCGCCGACGCAACAGGTACGGCACCGCCCCGATGTGGTCCTCGTGGCCATGGGTCAGGACGAGGCCGACGACCTGGTCCAGCCGATCATCGATCAGGGTCAGCCCGGGCAGGATCAGGTCGACACCGGGGTGATCGTCCTCAGGGAACAGCACGCCGCAGTCGATCAGCAGCAGTTGGCCGTTGATCTCCAGGCAAGCCATGTTCCGGCCGATGTCGCCCAGGCCGCCGAGGGGGACGTAGCGCAGCGTGTCGCGCGGTAGCCGAGGGGGGGTTCGCAGTTTGGCATCAAGCACCGGTACACCCTATGTGGGCGAGATGTCGGTGTGCATCCGCACCAGTTTCAGGCGCGCGCCGGACTCCGTCCCGACCTCGCGGTGGCTGCCATCGGGCGCCCATCCGGCCGTGTCGAGAAACCTCCGCAGCGCATCGTCGGACGCCAGCACCCACCAGGTCGCCCGGCCGAACCCGTCAGCGCGCAGCGTGTCCGCGACAGCCGTCAGCAGCCGGGAGCCGTGCCCGCGGCGACGGGCCGGTGGATCGACCACAAACTCGACGACCAGCGCGTCCACGCCGGCCTCGGCGTCGGGATCGTCGCTGGGTCCGATGGCCGCGAAGCCGGTGACCCGGTTGTCTTCGACAGCGGCCAGCACCCGTTGCTGGGCAAGTGGAGGGCGGATGATCGCGGCCTCCCAGGACGCCGCGGCGGCGTCCAGGTCGACCTCGGCGAGCGCCTGCTCCGCGGCTTCCCGCGGCAGGTCTTCACCCCACGAGCGCCGCTGAATCGCGGCGATCTGGGACGCCTCACGCGGCAGGGCCAGGCGGACTGCGGCAACCATTTCGCCATCGTAGGCTGCGCGCATGACAGTGCAGTCTGACTACGCCGCCAAGCTGGTGACCCCCGCTGTGGCAGCCCGACTCGTCCGTGACCACGAGACGATCGTCGTACCGATCGGAGCGGGCGAACCCCCGCTCCTGCTGGAGGCCCTATCGGAGCGCCGCGACGAGCTGCGTGGGGTCGTCGTCTCCCAACTACTCGGGCTCGGCCGCTACGCCTACCTCGACCCGATGACCCGCGACCACGTCCGGCACTCGTCGGCGTTCCTGGGCGGAGCCACTCGGGCGGGCGCTCAAGAGGGCTGGATCGACTGGGTGCCGGCCCACTTCTCCGACATCCCGCGGATGATCCAGGCGGGGACCATGCCGTGTGACGTCGTCTTCGCGCAGGTCTCGCCCATGGACGCCCACGGCTACTTCGCGCTCGGCCTGTCGACCGACTACTCGCTGGCGGCGATGGCCAAGGCCCGCGCGATCGTCCTCGAGGCCAACCCAGGTATCCCGTTCACGTTCGGGAACTGCCACATCCACATCTCGAAGGTGGCCGCCGTCGTGGAGTCCGAACGTCCAGTCGCGGAACTCGGCGCCTCCCAGATCGGACCGGTGCAGACCAAGATCGCCAGGCACGTGGCCGAACTGATCCCCGATGGGGCGACCTTGCAGATCGGCATCGGCGGGATCCCCGACGCGGTGGTCAAGCAGTTGATGGCCAAGAACGACCTCGGTCTGCACACCGAGATGTTCGGCAACGGGACGCTCGCGCTGCTCGAGGCCGGGGTGATCACAAACCGCTACAAGAACGTCAATCAGGGCAAGATGATCGCCACCTTCGCGCTGGGCTCTTCGCACCTGTACGAATACATGCACCTCAATCCCGCACTGGAGATGCACCCGGTCGACGTCACGAACTCGCCTTGGATCGCCGGTCTCAACGACAACCTGCATTCCATCAACGGGACGCTCGCGGTCGACTTCTTCGGCCAATGCGGTTCGGAAAGCCTTGGGACGAAACCGTTCTCAGGTCCCGGCGGTCAGTACGACTTCGTCCGAGCGGCGAATCTGTCCAAGGGGGGCAAGTCGATCATCGTCTTGCCAGCCACCGCGAAGAACGACACCATCTCTCGCATCGTGCCGACGCTACCGGCGGGGACGCCCGTCACGACCCCGAAGAACGACGTGAACTATGTGGTCACCGAGTACGGCTCGGCGCAACTGCGCGGGCGTCCCGTGCGCGAACGTGCCGAGTCGCTGATCTCCATCGCGCACCCCAAGTTCCGCGACGAACTGACCACCCAGGCCAAGGAGTTGCGCATCCTGTGAGGTAAGTCGTGCTCAGCGCAGCGCGAACAGGTCGACGTTCGTACCCGCCGCGCTGAGCGTGGCATGCTCCGCATCGATGGCGATGGACGTCGCCTTCAGCCCGGCGGGCAGCCCCATGGGTATGGGGGTGACCAGCTTGTCGATGAGCGTCTTGCTGACCTCGGCGGGCAGGTCGATGCCGACCACCCGAATGGACGGATCCTGGATTTTGAGGGTCTGGGCCGCTGCGTCCAGGACGAGACGTCCCGTGACCCGCGCCGTCACGTCCTGGCCGAACACCGAGGTCGAGTAGCTGATGCCGATCCGGCCGTCCGGCACGTACTCGATCGGCACGCCCGCCAAGGACACCAGGGCGGGCCAGCCGAGCACGACGGTCGCGGCCACCTCATCAGCCCTGAGTTCGGTGCCTTGGAAGTTGCCATGGACCGTCTTCAGCGACGCCTCGACCAGGTCCGCCGTGATCGTCTTTCCCTGCAGCGCCAGTGGGACCCCCTCGGCCTTGACGCGCGCGGTAGGGAACGTCTGCTGGGCCAGCGCGGCCAGGAACGGCGTGCCGCCCAACTCCACGGTGGGGGGCTTCTCCAGCCCGAGATCGTTTTGGAGAGAAGCGGCGACCTGCTGCTGGGCGGTGGCCCGGGCGTAGCCGTCGCCGATCACCAAGCCCACCGCCACCAGAGCCAGCACCAGCACGGTCACGATCACCACGACGCCCCGGCGCCGGCGAGGCGCGGCATCGGCCATCAGGAAAGCCCCAGGACCGGCTCGATGCCCACGGTCAGGCCCGGGCGTCCACCGATCGCTCGCACCGCCGCGATGACGCCCGGCATGAAGCTGACCCGGTCGAGGGAGTCGTGCCTGATGGTCAGCGTCTCCCCCTGCGCACCGAAGAGCACCTCCTGATGGGCGATCAGGCCACGAAGCCGAACACCGTGGACGTGGATCCCGTCGACCACAGCCCCGCGGGCCCCGTCGAGGCCCTGCGAGGTGGCGTCGGGGACGTCCCCGAGCCCGGCCGCCGCGCGGGCCACGGCGATCCGCTGCGCCGTCGTGTGAGCCGTCCCGGACGGCGCATCGGCCTTGTTCGGATGGTGCAGCTCGATGATCTCGACGGACTCGTAGAACCGGGCGGCTTGCTCGGCGAAGCGCATCATCAGCACTGCACCGATGGAGAAGTTCGCCGCGATCAGGATTCCGACGCTCGGGTTGCCCGCCAGCAGGCGCTCGACCTCGAGCAGGCGGGCGGGTGTGAACCCGGTCGTCCCGACGACCGCGTGCCGGCCATGCTGGACGCACCAGGCCAGGTTGTCCAGCACGGCGTCGGGGTGGGTGAAATCGATCACGACGTCGGCGGCCTCGGCGGGGCTTCGGTCGTCCCCGGCGTCGATGGCCGCGACCAGGTCAAGACCTTCGGCTCCTTCGACCGCTCGACAGATGGCCTGCCCCATCCGGCCCTTGGCCCCGAACACCGCAACCTTCGTCATGGTGCGAATCGTAGCCAGGGCCACCCCCACCGGCGCGACAGACGAACGCGGGCGTCCGAACGAATCGGACGCCCGCGCCTGGTCGCGCTGGAGAATCGGCCTCAGGCGGGCTGCTCCTCGATCACGGGGATCAGCGACAGCTTGCCCTTGTCGTCGATGTCGGAGATCTCGACGGTCAGCTTCTGACCGACGGACACGACGTCCTCGACGTTCTCGACCCGGCCGCCACCGGCCAGGGCCCGCAGCTTGGAGATGTGCAGCAGTCCGTCCTTACCGGGCAGCAACGAGACGAACGCGCCGAACGGCATGATCTTGACGATCGTGCCGAGGTAGCGCTCGCCCTTCTCGGGCATCGTCGGGTTCGCGATGGCGTTGATCATCGAGCGCGCGGCCTCGGCGGCCTCGCCGTTGTCGGCGCCGATGTAGATCGTGCCGTCGTCCTCGATGCTGATGTTGGCGCCGGTGTCGTCCTGGATCTGGTTGATCACCTTGCCCTTGGGGCCGATGACCTCGCCGATCTTGTCGACGGGGATCTTCACGGTGATGATCCGCGGGGCATACGGGCTCATGTCGTCGGGACGATCGATCGCCTCGTTCATGACCTCCAGCAGCGTGTACCGGGCCTCGCGGGCCTGTAGCAGCGCGGCGCCCAGGACGTCGGCGGGAATGCCGTCCAGCTTGGTGTCCAGCTGCAAGGCGGTGACGAAGTCCTTGGTGCCGGCCACCTTGAAGTCCATGTCGCCGAGAGCGTCCTCGGCTCCCAAGATGTCGGTGAGGGCGACGTAGGCGGTCTTGCCGTCCACCTCGTCGCTCATCAGACCCATCGCGATGCCGGCGACCGGCGACTTCAGCGGGACGCCCGCGTTCAGCAGGGACAGCGTGGACGCACACACCGACCCCATCGAGGTGGAGCCGTTGCTGCCCAGCGCCTCGGAGACCTGGCGGATCGCGTAGGGGAACTCCTCGCGGGTCGGCAGGACGGGGATCAGGGCCCGCTCGGCCAGGGCGCCGTGACCGATCTCGCGGCGCTTGGGCGAACCGACGCGGCCGGTCTCACCGGTGGAGTACGGCGGGAAGTTGTAGTTGTGCATGTAGCGCTTGGTCTTCTCCGGCGCCAGCGTGTCGAGCTTCTGCTCCATGTCGAGCATGTTCAGTGTGCTCACGCCCATGATCTGGGTCTCGCCACGCATGAACAGCGCCGATCCGTGGACGCGCGGGATCACCCCGACCTCGGCCGACAGCGTCCGGATATCGCGCAGGCCGCGACCGTCGATGCGCACGTGCTCGGTGAGCGTCTTGCGGCGCACGACCTTCTTAGTCAGCGCCCGGAACGCGCCGACGATCTCCTTCTCACGACCCTCGAACTGACCACCCAACTCGGCGAGCAGGTCGTCCTTGAGACCTTCGGTGGACGTCTCCCGCTCGACCTTGCCCGCGATGCTCATCACGCCGGCGAGCCGGTCGGTGCCGGCGGCGGCGACAGCTTCGTAGACGTCGGGCTGGTAGTCGAGGAACAACGGCAGCTCGCGGGTCGCCTTCGGGAACTGGGCGGCGAGTTCGACCTGAGCGTCGCAAAGCGCCTTGATAAAGGGCTTGGCGGCCTCCAGACCGGCAGCCACGACCTCTTCGGTCGGGGCGGTGCGCCCGGCCTGAACAAGGCTCCAAGTGGCCTCGGTCGACTCAGCCTCGACCATCATGATGGCAACGTCGCCGTCGGGAAGGACACGGCCGGCCACGACCATGTCGAAGGCGGCGTCCTCAAGCTGTTCGACGGTCGGGAAGCCGACCCACTGGCTGCCGATGAGGGCAACGCGGACGCCGCCGACGGGGCCGGAGAACGGCAGGCCGGCCAGTTGCGTCGACATGGACGCCGCATTGATCGCGACGACGTCGTAAAGCGAGTTCGGGTTGAGCGAGAGCACCGTGACGACGACCTGGACCTCGTTGCGCAGGCCCTTCACGAAGGACGGGCGCAGCGGACGGTCGATCAGGCGGGCGGTCAGGATGGCGGCCTCGCCGGGACGTCCCTCACGGCGGAAGAACGAGCCGGGGATGCGACCTGCGGCGTACATGCGCTCTTCGACGTCGACGGTGAGCGGGAAGAAGTCGACGGCGTCGCGCGGGTTGTTGGCGACAGCGGTCGCGGACAGCAGCATCGTGTCGCCGTCCAGGTAGACGGCGGCGGAGCCGGCGGCCTGGCGGGCCAGCAGGCCCGATTCGAACCGGACGACGTGCTTGCCATGGGTGCCGTTGTCAATCACGGCTTCGGTGAAGCGAACTTCGGGTCCCTCCATGGGATTCCTCTCAGGGCTGTGCGCGCCTGCGAGCGATCATGGCCGGGTCTTCGATCGAGGCTCGCGGGGCTTGGACCCGAAAGCCACTACCGAGGACCGACCTGCCTATCGCAAGCGCGGCGTGGTTCCAGCGGCGTAACGCCGAATGGGGAGCGGCCGCTGGACCACTCCCCCGACGGGTTCAGGCTTGCGTCACCGACGCAGGCCGAGGCGCTCGATCAGTCGGCGGTAGTGCTCGACGTCGTTACGCATGACGTAGTTGAGCAGGCGGCGGCGCTGGCCGACCAGCAGCATCAGGCCACGGCGGCTGTGATGGTCGCCCTTGTGCTCCTTCAGATGCTCGGTCAGGTGCGCGATCCGCTTGGTCAGCAAAGCGATCTGAACATCGGGAGAGCCGGTGTCGCCGGGGGCGGTGGCGTACTCGTCGATGACCTTTTTCTTTTCGGCAGCATCCATGCGGACGGCTCTCCTTCTGGTTCGTTGCGCGCCGCTCCCGGCACTGATTGCGGTGGGAGCACTTGGGCTTGCGCGGCCGATCTAACGGCGGTCAACCACCCTATCCGGATATCGGTACCGGCACCAAAACGGCCCTTGGTCGCCGAGTGCGGCTGAGGCGAATGCGAGGATGGAAGCGAGCCGAGGAGGCGCAAGTGGCCGACCCAGTCGTCCTGGACCTACCGTTTCGTGGCCGCTGGCGGGCCCGCAACAGTCCCGCCCGGCGAGTTCCCAGCCACGGTTCGCACCTGTTCGGCACCACCTACGCGATCGACTTCGTGGCGGTGGACGCAACCGGCCGCTCGGCGCCCCGGAACTGGCGAAGCGCCTTGTGGCGGGAGGATCCGCGGGGCTTCGTTGGCTTCGGGGCTCCGGTCTTGGCTCCGGTGGGTGGTCGAGTCGTGGCCGTCCACGACGGCGAGGACGACCACGTGGCCCGCCGCTCCCAGTTGACGCTCGTGGGATACCTGCTGACCCAGGGTCGGCGCGCTCGCCTCGGCGCGCCCGGGGTGGCCGGCAATCACGTGGCGATCGCTCTCGGCGAAACGGGGCCGAACGTCTTGGTGGCGCACCTTCGGCGAGGCTCGGTGCGCGTGGGATTGGGCGATCTGGTTGAGGTCGGGGAGCAGATCGGCGAGTGCGGCAACTCGGGGAACAGCACTCAGCCACACGTGCACGTCCAGGTGACCGACAGCATCGACCCGACCTCATGTCGCGGCCTGCCGATGACCTTCAGGCGCCCCGACGGCAATACCTGGATGCCGGACGAGTCCGAGGTGTTCGAGTGCTGAGGCGGACGAGGGCGCGGCACCGGACTTACCCCAGCCGCCCTGACGTGGCGCAACTGCGATCCCAGGGGAAACCAGACGTCTCGGATAGCGGACGGGGGTCTCGCACCGGTAACGGTTTTGACATCTAGATTTCGTGTCTTCGTAACGACGCCGGACGGGCTGGAAGTCATTCTGGAGCCAGGCACTCGGGGCTGTTGCCCCTTTGTGACCGGCCGGTAGGATCGCCCCAAATTGGGCCTCGCGCGGTGGGGTCCGAGGTGACCCGAGCCCCGGCAACAGCGGCGATTGGGAGGGAACGATGTCAGCGATGATCAAAGTCCGGCTGTGCGAGACCGACGACCTTCCCCTTCTCCGCCCAAATGAGCCGCATCCGAGCGCGCGGCTGGCGGACAAGCACCTCGCCTTGCAGGAGGGCGGTGACTACTACTTCGCCGTCGCCTATTCCGGCGGTCGTCCGCTCGGGACCTGCGTCCTGGACGTGCGCGACCCGCTCAGCCCCGAGCTGAAGAACCTTTGGGTCTATCCCGAGGCCCGCCGGATGGGTGCCGGTCGCGCCCTGACGCGCTACCTGGAGGAGTTGGCGGCCGACCTCGGCTACGAAGAGGTCTTCTTCGGAGTCGATCCGGACAATGCCGAGGCGATCCCGATGTACGTCAGCCTCGACTACTCCCCCACCGGCAACCATCGCACCGCCAACTACACCTGGGTCGACAAGGCTGGCAATGCTCACGAGCGTTCCCAACTGGACGCCGTCTACCGCAAGTCGCTACTGGCCCTGCTTATGCTCAAGTGCTCCTGACGCACCGCCGCGTCAGCCGAGGACCTGCCTGACCTTCGCCACATCGTCGCGCATCTGCTCGATCAGGCCGCCCACGCCGGAGAACTTGATCTGGCCGCGGATCCGCTCCACGAAGTCCACGGCGATTCGCGCGCCGTACAACTCGAGGTCGTCGCGGTCCAGCACATACGACTCCACGCGGCGGCTGTCCCCGTCGAAGGTCGGGTTGGAGCCGACGCTGATCGCGGCCGGCCACCGCGGAAAGGGCTCCCCGGTCGGCAGCGGGTAGTCGAACTCGTCCCGCCCGTCCAGGCGGGTCACCCAGCCGGCGTAAATCCCGTCCGCGGGGCAAGCCTGCAATTCGGGAACGGGCAGATTAGCGGTAGGGAATCCCAGGTCGCGTCCCCGCTCGTCCCCGTGGACGACCTCTCCGCAGAAGCGAAACGGGCGCCCCAGATGCTCGGCCGCGTGCCGCACATCCCCCTCGACCAACGCCGCGCGAATCCGGCTGGAACTCGTCTCCTCGTCCCCGAACCGAACCAGGCTCAGCGCCCGCACATCGAAGCGCCCACCGGCCAGATCGCGCAGGCTGTCGACCGTGCCGGCCGCGCGGTGACCGAACCGGAAGTTCTCGCCGACCACGACCAACCTGGGATGCAGCGGCACCAGCGTGCGCTCGACGAAATCGCTCGGCGACCAGGACGCGAACTCGCGGGTGAACTCGATCACCAGCACTTCGTCGGCACCCGCCTCGCGAAGAAGCGCGACGCGCTCGTCGAGGCTGGTCAACAGCATGGGCCCCTTGGCCGGGTTCAACACCGCCACCGGATGGGGCCAGAAGGTGAGGACGATCAACGGCGCGCCGGGTGCCATGGCCTTCGCCGCTCGCAAGCATTGCCGGTGCCCCGGATGCACGCCATCGAAGTTACCGATGACGATCACCGCTGACTCCACCTGCACGCTCCCATCACCGGCCCACGTCCGGGCCGCGGCTACAGACCTTAGCAACCAAGCCCGAGCCCCGGCCGACGCTGCTCAGCACAAGACCGCGACCGGACGCGAGCGTCCCGACCCGGCCGGTCGATAGAGGGCCAAGAACTCCCCGCCGGGCCCGACCAGCGCCGTGGGATCGTCGGGGACGTCCAGTGCCAGGGGACGGCCATAACGGACGTCCGCAGCGCTCGCCTCGTCCACTTCAACGAAGCTGAACGCGCGTCGGGCCACCTCACGCAGCCCGAGCAGGTCGACCTCCCCGGCCGGCTCGCCGCTCAGCTCCCGATCACCCAAGGTGACGTCGGCGAGCGTGAACACCCCGACCCGCGTTCGTCGCAGAGCGGTGAGGTGGCCGCCGGTTCCTAGTCGATTGCCGAGGTCCCGGGCGATCGCGCGGACGTAGGTCCCGCTGGAACACTCGACATCGATGTCGACGTCAACGACCCGGACACCCTCGGATCCGCTCGGGCGACGGACGTCCAGGACGTCCAGGCGGGAGATCTCCACCTCGCGCGCCGCCAAGACGACTTCCTCGCCGCGACGCACTCGGGCATAGGCGCGCTGCCCGGCCACCTTGATCGCCGAAACGCTGGACGGAACCTGCTGGCTGCGACCGACGAAAGCAGCCGCGGCGGCGGCCACGGCCCCATCGGGGACGCCACCGGCACCGGCCGCTGCGGTGATCTCCCCTTCGGCATCGTCGGTGCTGGTCGCCTGTCCGAGACGGACGGTCGCGAGGTAGCGCTTGTCATGCAGCGCGAGGTGCCCCAGCAGCCGCGTCGCCCGGTTCACCCCCAGGATCAAAAGACCGGTCGCCATCGGGTCGAGCGTGCCGGCGTGTCCGACCTTGCGGGTCCCCAGCAGCCGCCGGGCGCGTCCCACCACCTGGTGGGACGTCCAGCCGCCCGGCTTGTCGACGACCAGCAGCCCGCTGCCTCGATAAAGCCCCTGGGCCGCAGCCTCAGGCATCTTCCTCGGCATCGTCGTGCGGCTTCTTGTAGGGGTCGGCCTCGCCTGCATAGGACGCCGCCGCCGCCTGCTCGGCGATGTGCGCGTCGCCGGCTCGCGCCTGCGCCAAGACGTCCTCGAGGTGCCTAGCGGAATCGGGCACGGCGTCCAGGATGAAGGTCAGCGTGGGGGTGAACTTCAACCCGAGTTGCTTGCCGATCTGTGAACGGATCAGTCCGGTCGCGGACGCCAGCGCGGCCGCCGACTCCGCCCTGGCCGACTCGTCGCCGAACACCGTGTAGAAAACGCTCGCCTCCCGGGCATCGCCGGTGAGCCGGACGTCGGTGACCGTGACGAAGCCGAGTCGCGGGTCCTTGATCCGGCGCTGCAACATCTCCGCACAGATGAACTTGATCTGTTCGGCCAACTTGGGCACTCGCGGGTTGGACATGTGAACCTCCTTGGTCAGGTAGATCGAACCGAGGCGCCCGCCGCGCGACCCAAGCGGGCCGCGACGGCGGGCGCGATCGGTTCAGTTGCGCGGCTTCTCCACCATCTCGAAGGTCTCGATGAGATCGCCGTGACGGATATCGGAGTAGTTGGCGAGCGTCATGCCGCACTCGTAGCCCTCGCGGACCTCGGTGACGTCGTCCTTCTCCCGCCGAAGCGAGGCGATGGACGTCTCCGTGATCACGATGCCGTCGCGCAGCAGGCGGGCCTTGGCGTTGCGGCGGACGGAACCGTCGATCACCATGCAGCCCGCGATCACGCCGAACTTGCTCGACCGGAAGATCTCGCGAATCTCGGCCTGGCCGGTGACCCGCTCCTCGTAGATCGGCTTGAGCATGCCCTTCAGCGCCGCCTCGACGTCGTCGATGGCCGCATAGATCACCGAGTAGTACCGGATGTCCACGCCCTCGCGGTCGGCCATCTCGGTCGCCTTGCCCTGCGCCCGGACGTTGAAGCCGATGATGACGGCATCGGACGCCGCGGCCAGCGACACGTTGGTCTCGGTGATCGCACCGACACCGCGGTCGATGACCCGCAGCGACACCTCGTCGCCCACGTCGATCGCCAGCAGCGCGTCCTCCAGGGCCTCGACCGAACCAGCGCCGTCGCCCTTGAGGATGAGCTTGAGCTCTTGGGTCTCGCCCTTCTCCAACTGCTCGAACAGCTGGTCGAGGGTCTTGCGGCGGGTGGTCTTGGCCAGCATCGCCGCCCGCAGCCGGGCCTCGCGACGCTCGGCGATCTGCCGGGCCATCCGATCGTCCTCGACGACCAGGAAGTTGTCGCCGGCGCCCGGGACGGACGTCAGGCCAAGCACCTGTACCGGCATCGACGGGGGTGCCGAGGGCACGTTCTCGCCGGTGTCGGTGAGCATCGCGCGGACGCGGCCGTGGGCCGAACCGGCCACGATCGAGTCGCCGATGTTCAGCGTGCCGCGGTGCACCAGGACGGTCGCGATCGGGCCGCGGCCCTTGTCCAGGTGACCCTCGATCGCCACGCCCTGGGCCGGCATGTCCGGGTTTGCGCGCAGGTCGAGCGAGGCGTCCGCGGTGAGGATGATGGCCTCCTGCAAGGAGTCCAGACCCTCGTGGGTGGTCGCCGAGACGTCGACGAACATGACGTCGCCGCCGTACTCCTCGGGGATGACCCCGAACTCGGTCAACTGGCCCCGCACCTTCACCGGGTCCGCCGCCGCCTTGTCGATCTTGTTCACCGCCACGACCAGCGGCACGTCGGCCGCGCGGGCGTGGTTGAGTGCCTCGATCGTTTGGGGCATCACGCCGTCGTCGGCCGCCACCACGAGCACCGCGATGTCGGTCGACTTCGCACCGCGGGCACGCATGGCGGTGAACGCCTCGTGACCAGGGGTGTCGATGAAGGTGATCCTGCGCTCGATGCCGTCCACGTCGGTTTGCACCTGGTAGGCGCCGATGTGCTGGGTGATGCCGCCATGCTCTGCCGCGACGACGTTGGTGTGCCGCAGGGCGTCCAGCAGCTTCGTCTTGCCGTGGTCGACGTGACCCATGACGGTGACGATCGGTGGCCGGGGGGCCAAGTCGTCCTCATCGCCGGCGTTCTCGCCGAACTCGATGTCGAAGCTCTCGAGCAGTTCGCGGTCCTCGTCCTCGGGCGAGACCACCTCGATGTCGTAGTTGAGCTCGGCACCAAGCACCTGCAGCGTGTCGTCGGCCACCGATTGGGTGGCGGTGACCATCTCACCGAGATGGAACAGCACCTGCACCAGGGACGCCGGCTCGACGCCGATCTTCTCCGCCAAGTCGGTCAGGGATGCGCCGCGCGCGAGGCGGACCTTCTGGCCGTCGCCCTGGCGGACGCGGACGCCGCCGATCGCCGGCGCCTCCATCTGGTCGAACTCTTGCCTGCGCTGCTTCTTCGACTTGCGACCGCGACGCGACGGACCGCCGGGACGCCCGAAGGCACCCTGCGTGCCCGAACCGCCACGACCGCCACGACCGCCACGGCCGCCGACCGGACCCGCGCCCGGCGCTCCTCCGGGAGCACCGCCGCGGCCCGGAGCGCCGCCGCCACCTGGACGGCCGCGAGCGCCGGCCGCGCCTGGGCCACCGGGGCGTCCGCCACGAAGCCCGGGACCGCCGAGGCTGGAGTTGGCCTGCTTGGGCATCATCGCCGGGTTCGGGCGCGGCATTCCGGTGGCGCTACCGCCCCCTGGACGCTGACCGAAGCCGGAGCCACCGGGCCGGGGCATCCCGGGACGCGGGGCACCGCCGGCACCCGCCCGGTCACCCGGACGAGGTGCGGAGGTTCCGCCCTCGGGCCGCGGCCGCCGCACGCCCATGCCCTGGCTGGAGGCGAAGGGGTTGTTGCCCGGACGCGGCGTGCCGCTCGGGCGACGCGGCCCGGGGGTTGCCCCGGAGCCGGGCGCCCCGGGCAGACCGCCGGTCGATCCCGGACGCGGCCGGGCCGTCGGACGCGGCGGGCCGCCG
>JBDHZK010000030.1:0-22882 GCA_039811865.1 Propionicicella sp.
CGTCGTCCATGCGGGAAATGGATAGTCCCATCGCGGTCTCCTAGAAGGGCCAGGTCGGTAGCGGAAGCGGGGCGGGATCCCAGTCCCAGTTATCGGTTCGTGGGATGACCCCGCCGCCGCAAAGGGCATCGCGTCCGGAGCGGATGAGGCCCTGAAACCACTCGATTAGATAGTCGAGCAGCTTCAGGATGATTCCAAGAATGAAAGCGAGGACGCCGATGCCGCCGGCCCAAACGAAGACGGTCGAAAGGATTGGGAGTGCCGCGGCGCCGACGCCGGTCGCGATGAGAATCAAGGCGATCGCCGTGACCGCCGCCGCCACCCACGCGGCCAGCCAAACGAGCCCCTGGCACGCCCAGCGCAGAGCGTCCAGGATCCAGTCGATGAGCTGCACCAGCCAATCGACGATGCCGAGCAGAAAGTCCAGGATCTGCTGCCACCACGCGGCCACGCACTTGCGGTACTCGTCGGCCTGGTCGCGGCCGTCGCCCTCCCAGCAGCCGTCGCCGCCGACCGGCGTCTGGATCGCACCCTGCACCGAACGGACGGTGGCTACCGCCTGCCGGTAGACCTCAAGGGTTTGCAGCAGCGGCTCAGGATCGAGGTCGATCTTCTGCAGCGTCGGCATGAAGAAGGGTCGGGCGCCCAGCATGCCGAGCGCCTGGTCGCCTCGCCGGAGCGTCCCGACGTCGATCGTGCTACTTGGTTTCGCCACGGTAAGCCCTCATGTCGGTGGTCAGCTTGCTGATCGCTGCCGCCCGGTCGTCTTCTGCTCGCCGGTAAGCCGACGCAGTGGCGCGGAACATCGCTCCGAGGTTCTCGCCATGGTTCACCAGCGTGTCGGCCGCCTGCTGGCCCGCTTGCGATAGCCGTTCCATCGCCGGTCCAAGCGCGGCGAACAGTTCTGGATAGGAACCGCGGGGAGCGCCGGCCACGCTGGCCCTGACGGCGCGGCCCGCCTCGGCCAAAGGCATCGCCATCCGCGGATCGTGATCTGAGATGCAGTCCGGATTGAAGACGAGCATTCCCGGAAGCTATCACCCGACCGGTTTATCTCCGCCGCCATTGGGTGCCCGGCGGTAAGCCCCGAAGGCATTCGCGCAGAAATCGGGGGTGGTTCCGAGCGTCGGCCGCAAGCGCGCCAGGCCCTGCGGCCTGTGTGACTTCTGCGTCGACCAACACCCCGAAAGTCACACTGTTCCGGATCAGCGCCGTCCGGCCCGAGCCATCTCGGCGTACAGGTCCATGTACGTCTGGGACTGGTTGGCGATGCTCCACTTGGACGCCAGTTCGCGGCTCCGCGCGGCGGCGCGCTCGCCGAAGCCAGGATCGTCCAGGTCGCGCAGCATCGCGGTGATGCCGTTCCCGAGGGAGACCGGATTCGCCCAAGTCACGCGGCTGTTGACGTCCGGGTCGATGACGAGGTCGAGTTCGGAATCCACGGTGACAATGGGCAGCCCGGCGTGCGCGGCTTCGTGCAGGACGAGCGCCTGGGTATCGGTCAGCGACGGGAAGACGAACACGTCGGCGGACTCGTAGTAACCGCCCAGTTGGTCTCGCTCCACCTCGCCGACCAGCGTCACGCCGCCGCGGGCCGCCGCTCGCTTCAGGCGTTGTCGCAGGACGGGCGACTTGCGCCAGTCGCCGACGATCATGAGTTCGACGTCGTCGAGGTGTTCTTGCACCAGCCGGAATGCGTCCAGCAGCAGGCCGATGCCCTTTTCCGGGGCGATGCGCCCGGCGTACAGCAGGCGGCGTCCGCGCGCGCGTGGCTGGCCCGGCTCGGACGGCAGTTTGTCCGCCCCGTTCGGGATCGTCCGGACCTTGCATTTGGGCGCGAACTCCGCCACCCGACGCTCGGTCTTCTCCGAGGGCGTGACGACGACGTCGGCATCCTCGAGCATCTGCCTGGCGCCGTTCAGGAGGTTTCGCCGGGACGTCCGCGGCGGCTGAATGCTTCGCCACGAGGTCAGGTGCCGCAGCTTCGACGGCGAGACCGAACTGTTGCCCGTGCTCAGCTTGATCAGCCGATAGAAGGCGTCCAGGAACGGCGCGAGGTGCCAGTAATGGTCGGCGTACGCCTCGAAGTCGGTGTGCCAGGTCACCAGCAGCGGGACGCCCGCGCGCTTGGCGACCCATACCCCCAGCAGTCCGACAGCGCCGAAGCCATGCACGTGAATGAGGTCCGGTGGGTCCGCGGACAACTCCTCCAGGTGTTCCTCAAACTGGCGTCCGTCGGCAAACCTGGCGGACGTCCCGATCAGGTAAGTGGACGGCAACCGGATCTCGCGGCGTCCAGGCTTGCCTGCGTGCGGGTTCGGGCCCTTGCTCGCCGGGGCGACGAGCAAAACCTGGTGTCCCGCGTTGAGGAGTTCGCCCTCGAGGAACTGCACGGCGAACATCAGGCCGCTGCGCCCCGGGCCGTAGTTGTCGGTGAACAGACCGATCCGCAAGGGTCGATCGACCCGGCCGGACTCGGCGTGCGCCGCCCCGTCCTTCTCGACCTCAGGCATCCCTCTCCAATACATTTCGCGCCCCTCGATCCTAACCGCGCCCGCTGCCGGCAACCGCCGCTGGACGCCCGCGCCGGCGCGGCCCAACCGATGCTCGACCGAACGGCTGCTGCCGGTCACGAGGTCACTTGGCAGGTGGGACGCGACTTCGACACCCGAATACCCCAGCTGACGTCGTGATCGGCACCGTTACCGAGCCCGTCACCCACGATCGGGCGTCAGTGCAAGCTCCCGTAGGTCGACTTCGCCCGCTCCAGCGCCGCAACATAGCCCGCCCGTGCGTACCCGTTGGCCTCGGCGCCGGCAGGGACGGCGAGCAGGCCGCGCGCGTCGTCCACGTCGGCAAAACCCTTGCGCGTAAGCCAGCTCCGCAGCCCCGACAGCAGCCGGGCCGAGTGCTGCGTCCCATGCCGGACGAGCGCGGACGTCGTCATCACCACATCCGCCCCCGCGAGCAGGTAGCGGACGACGTCGTCGGCCGTCTCCACGCCCGAGGTCGCCGCCAAGGACGCCCGCACCTGTCCGCGCAGCGCGGCGATCCACGTCCGGGGCAGCTTTCCCTCCGCCGGATGCGACAACTCCACGCGCGGCTCCACGCTGACCGACTCGATGTCGATGTCGGGCTGCAGGAAGCGATTGAACAGCACCAGGCCGTCCACGCCGACCTCGTCCAGCCGCAGCGCGAACTCGCCGAACGAGCTGAAGTACGGGCTCAGCTTCACCGCGACCGGGATGTCGACGGCGTCCTTCACCGCCGCGACGATCTCGACGTGCCGGTCCTCGACGCTGCGGCCAGGCGTGTGCACGTCGCCGGGCACGAAGTAGATGTTCAGCTCCAGCGCGGCCGCGCCGGCGTCGGCCATCTGCCGCGCGAACGACGTCCACCCGCCCGAGGACGCCCCGTTCAGGCTCGCGATCAGCGGCACATCGATCGCGGACGCCCCCCGCTCGATCAGGTTCAGGTATGCCGCGCCCACGCCGTTGTCGGCGTTGACGACGCTGGGAAAGTAGCTCAGCGACTCCGCGTAGGCCTCGGCATGCAGTTCCTCCAGCTCCGCGTCGCGGGCAGCCTCGCGGCGCAACTGCTCCTCGAACATCGAGTACAAGACGACCGCGCCCACGCCTCCGTCCGCCAGCGCCCTGATGCCCTCCACCGTCTGCGACAGCGGTCCGGCGGATGCGACCAGCGGATTTCGCAGCGGCAGCCCCAAATAGGTGGTGCCCAGCGACGGCGTGTTCATCGGCTCCTCCTGGCGTCCGCGGCGAACTCCTCGGCCTTGCGAGTCGCCATTTCTTCATACTCCGCCCAGCGACGGTTGACCTGCTCTTGGCCCAGTTCCAGCAACCGCTCGGCCTCGGCCGGATCGACGTTGGCCAGCATCCGGAAGCGCAGTTCCTTGGCGTGATAGTCGCGCAGCGGGATCCGCGGGCGCGGCGAGTCGAGCAGGAACGGGTTTCCCCCGCCCGCCCGGACCACCGGGTTGTAGCGCATCAGCGGCCAGTGCCCGGAGTGGACGGCGGCGTACTGCTGGTCCAGGCCCTTCTTCATGTCGATGCCGTGGGCGATGCAGTGGCTGTAGGCGATGATCAGGGACGGCCCCGGGTACGACTCCGCCTCGCGGAATGCGCGCAGCGTCTGCTGCGGGTCGGCCCCCATCGCCACTCGCGCCACGTACACCGAGCCGTAGGCGATGGCCTGCATGGCCAGGTCCTTCTTGTTGGTCAGCTTGCCGGCCGCGGCGAACTTGGCCACCGCGCCCATGGGCGTCGACTTGCTCGACTGCCCGCCGGTGTTGGAGTACACCTCGGTGTCCAGGACGAGGATGTTCACGTCTCGTCCGGACGCCAGCACGTGGTCGACGCCCGCCGAGCCGATGTCGTAGGCCCAGCCGTCCCCGCCGACGATCCAGACCGAGCGCCGCAACAGATGGTCGGCGACCGAGCGAAGGTCGGTTGCCAGCGGTCCGCTCATAACGTCCAGCAGCGACTTCAGCGATTCGACCCGCTCGCGCTGCGCCGTCAGGTCGGACTCGTAGCGCTGCGGCGCGTCCAGGATCTCGTCGACCAGGACGTCCCCCAGCTCGCCGCGCAGCTCCTCCAGCCGGCGCCGCGCGAGGTTCGTGTGCAGGTCGGCGGCCAGCCGCAGCCCCAGCCCGAACTCGGCGTTGTCCTCGAACAGCGAGTTCGACCAGGCCGGCCCCCGCCCGTTCGCGCCGCGCGCCCAGGGCGTCGTCGGCAGATTGCCGCCATAGATGGACGAGCATCCGGTCGCGTTGGCCACGGTGGCCCGGTCGCCGAACAGCTGGGTCAGCAGCTTCAGGTAGGGCGTCTCGCCGCACCCGGAACATGCGCCGGAGAACTCGAACAGCGGCTCCAGGAACTGCGTGCCCCGCACCGTCCCGAAGTCCACGCGGCTCCGGTCGTTGACCGGCAAGGTCTCGAAGAAGGCGACGTTGGCCTTGGCGTCGGTGCGGTCGATCACCGGGGCAAGGTTGATCGCCCGCCTGGTCGGCGCGCCGGTGGGCTTCACCGGGCACGCTTCGACGCACAGGCCGCAGCCGGTGCAGTCCTCGGCGTAGACCTGCAGCGTGTAGTGCGCTCCCGGAAAGCCGGCGGCATTGAGCGGCGCGGTCTGGAACGAGTCCGGCGCCCCGGCCAGTGCGGCGGCGTTGTAGTACTTCGCCCGGATCACCGCATGCGGGCAGACGAACGCGCAGTTGCCGCACTGGATGCAGGCGTCGGCGTCCCACTCGGCGATGATCTCGGAGATGTTCCGCTTCTCATAGCGAGTGGTGCCGCTGGGGTAGGTGCCGTCCACGGGCAGGGCGCTGACGGGCAGCGAGTCGCCGGCGCCGGTCAGCATCTTCGCCGTCACGTTGCGGACGAACTCCGGCGCATCCAAGGGGACGGGCGGGATCAGCCCGTGCTCGGCCGACACCTGATCGTGGGGCGCGACCTGGTGCAACTCCGCCAGGGCGGTGTCGACCGCGACCTCGTTGCGGCGGACGACGTCGGCGCCCCGGCGACCGTACGTCTTGCGGATCGCCTCCTTCACCTTCGCGATCGCCTGCTCGCGCGGCAGCACCCGAGAGATGGCGAAGAAGCAGGTCTGCAGCACCGTGTTCGTCCGGTTGCCCATGCCGGCTTTGCGCGCGACCTGCCCGGCATCGATCACGTACAGCTCGACGCCCAGCTCGACGATCCGCTCCTGCATGGGCTGGGGCAGATGGTCCCAGACCTCATCGGGCCCGTAGGGCGAGTTGAGCAGCAGCACGCACCCGGAGCGCGCCAGCTCCAAGACGTCCACCCGCTCGAGGATGCTCCAGTGGTGGCAGCCGATGAAGGACGCCTTGTGCACCAAGTACGGCGCCTGGATCGGTTTCGGCCCGAACCGCAGGTGCGACACCGTCCGCGACCCCGACTTCTTGGAGTCGTAGACGAAGTAGCCCTGCGCGTACATGCCCTTGGTCGAACCGAGGATCTTGATCGTGTTCTTGTTGGCGCCGACGGTGCCGTCGGAGCCGAGTCCGTAGAACACGGCGCGCACGGTGGCCGGGTCCTCGATGTCGAGATCCGCGGGGTAGGGCAGCGAGGTCATGGTGACGTCGTCGTTGATCCCGATCGTGAACCGCGGCCGCGGGGAGGCGCCGGCCAGCTCGTCGAAGACACCCTTGGCCATGCCGGGCGTGAACTCCTTGCTGGAAAGGCCGTAACGTCCGCCGATGACCAGTGGCAGGGACGCCCGTCGGCCACCCGCGTGCGCCTCGCCGAGGGCGGCCACGACGTCCAGGAAGAGCGGCTCGCCGCCGGCGCCCGGCTCCTTCGTCCGGTCGAGGACGGCGATCCGCTTCGCGCTCGCCGGAATCGCGGCGAGGACGTCGGCGACCGGGAACGGTCGATAAAGCCGAAGTTGCACGACGCCAACCTTCGCGCCGCCGGCGTTGAGGTGGTCGACGGTCTGCGCCATCGTCTGCGCGCCGGACCCCATGATCACCACCACGCGTTCAGCCTCTGGGTCGCCGTGGTATTCGACGAGGTGGTACTCCCGCCCGGTGTGCGCGGCGAACTCGGCCATGGCCTGGGCGACGATCCCGGGCGTGGCGGCGTAGTACGGGTTGACCGTCTCGCGCGACTGGAAGTAGGTGTCTGGGTTTTGCGCCGTCCCGCGGATGTAGGGGTGTTCCGGCGACAGCGCGCGGTGCCGGTGCTCGCGGACGAGGCTTTCCGGGACGAGCGCAGCCAGGTCGGCGTCGCTCAGCAACTCCATGGTGTTCAGTTCGTGCGAGGTGCGAAAGCCGTCGAAGAAGTGCAGGAACGGGATCCGCGACCTCAGCGTCGCCGTCTGCGCGACGCAGGCCAGGTCGTGGGCCTCCTGTACCGACGCGGACGCCAGCAGCGCGAACCCCGTCTGGCGCACCGCCATGACGTCTTGATGGTCGCCGAAGATGCTGAGCCCCTGCGCGGCCAGCGACCGCGCGGCCACGTGAAACACCGTCGACGTCAGCTCGCCGGCGATCTTGTACATGTTCGGGATCATCAGCAGCAGGCCCTGCGACGCCGTGAACGTCGTGCTCAGCGCACCGCCCTGCAGCGCCCCGTGCAGTGCGCCGGCCGCCCCGCCCTCCGACTGCATCTCGACCACCGTCGGCACGGTGCCGTAGATGTTGGTGCGATGCTGCGCCGACCATTCGTCGGCCAACTCGGCCATCGTCGAGGACGGCGTGATCGGGTAGATGCTGCACAACTCGTTGAGCCGGTAGGCCACGGACGCCGCCGCCTCGTTGCCGTCGATGATCGCGTGCTTGGACATGGCTCAGGACTCCCGGATCATCTCGATGGCATGCACCGGGCACTGGTCGTAGCAGGTGCCGCAGCCGGTGCATTTGGCGTAGTCGAAGCGGTATCGGTAGCCCTTGCCGAGCTTGATCACGGCGTCCTCGGGGCAGGCGCCCAGGCACCCGTCGCACTCGAAGCAGTTGCCGCAGGACAGGCAGCGTCCGGCTTCGGTGTGGGCCTGGTCCTGGTCGAGCCCACCGACGATCTCGTCGAAGTCGGCGATCCGGACGCCCGGGTCCAGCTCGGGCTGGGAGTGGCGACGGGCGTCCCCGAAGTACCAGATGTTCAGCTTGTCGAACGACGCGAGCTCGTGCTTCGGCCGCTCCGGCGCGGGCTGACTGTTCAGCCAAGCGTCGATCTGGTGGGCGGCGCGTTTGCCATGACCGACGCCGACGGTGACCGTCCGCTCGGACGGCACCGCGTCGCCACCGGCGAAGATGCCCGGGACGTCCGTCATCAGGGACAACCGGTCCACCTGGACGACGTCGTTGTCGAACCGCATGCCGGGGATCTTGCGCAGGAAGGCCGAGTCCGCCTCCTGGCCGAGGGCCAGGATGACGGTGTCGGCCTGCAGCTTCTCGAACCGACCGGTGCCGCGGGCTTTGCCGTGCTCGTCGAGTTCCATGATCTCGACGGTCATCTCGTCGTCCTCCATGGACGAGATGGTGCGCAGCCAGTTCATCTTGACGCCCTCGCGCTCGGCCTCGGTCTTCTCCTCGGCGTGCGCGGGCATCTGCGCCTCGGTGCGGCGGTAGACGATGATGCTCTCCTCCGCGCCGAGGCGCCGGGCGACGCGGGCAGCGTCCATGGCGGTGTTGCCGCCTCCGTAGACCGCGACCTTGCGGCCGATCACCGGACGCTCGCCGGAGGCCACGTCACGTAAGAAGCTGACCGCGTCCACGATCTTGCTGGCATCGCGGCTGGGGATGTCGACCCGCTTGGACAGGTGCGCGCCGATCGCCACGAACACCGCCGCGAAGTTCCCCGCGCCCTGCTCCTCGAGCAGGTCCTTGACGGGGGCATTGGTGACGATCCGGACGCCCAGGTCGGCGATCCGGGCGATCTCGGCGTCCAGGACGGCCCTGGGCAGCCGGTACTCGGGGATGCCGTAGCGCATCATCCCGCCCGGGACGTCGGAGGCGTCCCGGACTTCCACGGTGTGGCCGAGCTTGGCCAACTGGTACGCCGCGGACAGCCCGCTGGGGCCGGCGCCGATGATCAGCACCCGGCGTCCGGTGGAGTATTTCGGCTGGTCGAAGGTCCAGCCCCGCTCGATGGCGAGGTCGCCGAGGTAGCGCTCCACGGAGTGGATCGAGACGGCGCCGTCCAGCTCGATGCGATTGCAGGCGGTCTCGCACGGGTGGTAACAGACGCGGCCGTGGATCGCGGGGAAGGGGTTGTGTTTGACGAGTTCACGCCAAGCCCCCTCCTCGTTGCCCGCCTTGATCAGCCGAAGCCACTCCTGGATGTTCTCCCCGGCCGGGCAGGCGTTGTTGCATGGAGGGAGGAGGTCAAGGTAGATGGGCATCCGGGCCCGTACCGGACCTACCCTGCCGGCGCCGACCGCGAGGTCTGGAAGCGAGGTGAGGTCGTGGTGATCGGCCATTGATCGTCCCCTTTGCGCAGGCTCGGCTGCTCACATTACCCCGGCGGGTGGGGGTGAAATCGCTGAGGGTCGGCGGTGGGCGCGGTCGCCGACACAGTGTTGATTCGGTCCGCCTAAGCGGGCCAAACCAACGCGCTGTCGGCCCGAGCAAGGCTTCACAGCAGCGGCGCGACCATGTCGACGGCGTTCTGGACGAAGCGGCGCCGCCACGGCCAGGCGAGCACCGTTTCCTCCGAAACCGGATGCGACGCTGCGGCGTAGCCCTCCTGGCGACGCCGAATCTGGGCGACGACGTCCGGGTCGGCGATCAGCAGGTTGTTCTCGAAGTTGAGTTGGAGGCTGCGCCGGTCCATGTTGGCCGAGCCGACCAGGGCGAACTCGCCGTCCGCGGTGATCGCCTTGGTGTGTAGCAGCCCGAGCGGGTACTCCAAGATCTCGACGCCAGATTCCAGCAGCGCCGCGTAGGTGCTGCGGGCCGAGGCGGCCACCAACCACGAGTTGTTGCGCGCGGGCAGGATGAGCCGCGTCCGGACACCGCGGCGCGGCGCCGCAGCCAGCGCGCGCAGGAGAGACTCGTCGGGGACGAAGTAGGGGGTGGTGATCAGCAACTCCGCGCGCGCGGCGTAGATGGACGTCACGAACGCGTCGGACATGGCATCGTCGTCGCTCGTCGGTCCGGTGCCGAACATCTGGGCGACCGCGCCGCCCTGCCTGGGAGCGGGCAGCGGCGCCGCGGAAGGGACAGCCTCCAGCTCCTTGTGGCCCGTCCCGGTGATCCAGGTGCTGAGGAAGATGTACTGCGCCTGCCGCACGATCGGGCCCTCGCAGCGGAACAGAATGTCCACCCAGGGCGCGTACTTCGCCTCGACCCGGAACTGCGGATCGGCACAGTTCTGGCTGCCGCAATAGGCGATGGCATTGTCGATGATCACGATCTTGCGGTGGTCGCGCAGGTCAACGCGCCCGACTGCGAGGTTCCCCAGCCGCGGGATGTCCCCGAGCGTGGCAAAGGTTTCCACGCCGGCGTCGGCGAGTTGTCGCCAGCGCGGGGACTTCGTGAACGCGCGCGAGCCGAGCGCGTCCACCATCACCCGGCAGCGCACGCCGCGCTTGGCGGCCGCACAGACGGCGTCGGCCACCAAGCCGCCGTGGTCGTCGTCCAGCCAGATGTAGAAGCTGATGTGGACGCTGTCGGTGGCCGATTCGACGTCGGCGATCAGGGCATTGATGGCGAGATCGGAATCGATCATCGGCTGGTCGATCGGGGCGTCCGCGTCCCCAAGCAGGCGAATGGTGTTGCCGGTCGTCGGCTCGAAGCCGTTGATCCGCGAGACCAGGTCGAACAGGCCGCGGACGCGCGGGGGCACGTCCGGGTCGGCGTCCTGCCGAGGAATCGGCATGGCGGCGATCGTCTGGTGGAGGCGCCGGACCCGCTCTCGACCGATGCTCGTCTCGCCCACCATCAAATACGCGATCACGCCCACCAGGGGCAGCGCCATGATCACCGCGACCCAGGCGACGCGGGACGAGGGGATGCGCCCCGGACGGGTGATCGCTCGGGCCGCGACGGCGAGATGCAGGACGAAGACGGCCACGGCCACCAGCGCGTCGATGAAGTGAATCAAAGGTCGGTCCCAGCCCATGTCGGTCTCCTGGTCGCGCCGTTGAGGACGGTTGTTGGCGCCACCATGTCATCCGGACGCGCGCGTTGCCACGTTGAGATGCCCGACTCTCGACCGGCGGTGGCCGGCCGGCCCGCCCGAGCGTGTGGGTTCGCTCGTCCGACCGGTCTACCGCCCTGGAATGTGAAAACGTGCGGAGGGTCGCGTCCACTGGGTCGCGGTTGAGCGTGAAGCCGGCACGTGCGACCCGGATCGCCGCACGATTCCACCGATTCTCGATTCGGCCTGGCGCCGGTGAGCCAGGTCGAGGCATGGTGAGGCGATGCGCTTCGGCTTCGTGGTCCCCTTCAGCTCCGAACTGGAGTTCGCCGCGCTCGCGGCGCTGGGCGAGCGCTCCGGCTGGGACGCCGTCCTCACCTGGGAGGCGGTGTGGCGACACGACGCCTGGTCGACGCTGGCCGCCGCAGCCGTCTCGACGTCGGCGATCAGGCTGGGGACGCTGCTGACCCCGGCTGGCCGCTACCGCCCCTGGGATCTCGCCGCCCGAGTCGGGAGCGTCGATCGCCTCAGCGGCGGCCGCGTAACCATGTGTGTCGGATTGGGCGCGCCCAACGACAACTGGCTTGCGTTCGAGCCGGACGAGGGACGTGCCGTCCGCGCGGCCAAGCTGGACGAGTCCCTCGACGTTTGGGCTGGGTTGCTTGCCGGGCAGCCCTTTGAGTACTGCGGCAATCACTTCAGCGTCCGCCCCACGAGCGAGCTGAACCCACCGCCGCCCGTCCAGCGCCCGCATCCGCCGGTGTGGGTCGTGGGCATGCTCGTGCCCGGACGCACCCGACAGCCCTCCCTGGCCCGCGCGGCCCGCTGGCAAGGGATCCTGCCTGCCGTCGCGGGCGGCGACGGCGACTCGGGGCTCACCCTGGACGCGCTGGCCGAGATCGTCGGACGACTGCAGACGCTGCGCGCCGACGCCGGGCTGCCTTGGGCTGGCTACGACGTCGTCGTCGAGGGCGACAGCCATGGCGGCTTCGGCAGCGTCCGGCCCCCGGTGAGCGCGTGGGTCGAGGCCGGCGCCACCTGGTGGGTGGAGTCGTGGTGGGACTTGCCCGAAGGCCCCGATGGGCTCGCCGAGTTGCATCGCCGCATCGCCGCCGGCCCGCCGCAGCGGTAGTGGCGGGGCGGTGGGCTCGGACTTCGACGAAGGATCGCACCCTCCTTGCGTCAGGATGTCGGCATGAACGAAGTCGAAGCGCTGCTGGCTGCGGTGGAGAACGACACGCGCCGCGCGGACGCGACTCGTGCCGTCCAGGTGATGCGGGAGGTCACCGGCGCAGAACCCGTCCGCCACGCGACGATGATCGGCTTCGGACGTCAGCCGTACACCACCGCCGACGGCAAGCAGCACGTCACCTTCGCGGTCGGGCTAGCGGCCCGCAAGGCCGCCCTGACGCTGTACGGGTTGACCTTCTACGGCACCAACACCGATCTCCTCGCCCGATTGGGCCCGCACACCACCGGCAAGGGCTGCGTCTACCTCAAGCGCCTGGACGATGTGGATGAGGCCGTCCTGCGCGAACTGATCGCCCGGGCCTGGGCGACGAACCACCAGCCGCAGTGACCGAAGCTCGTCCGCGGGCTCGTTCGGCGGGCGAGGTCGGCCCCTGAGCCGGTCGAAGGAGCCACTCCTGGTCAGGGTCGCCGATGCCGGCCGTCCTGGCCGAGTTCAATAGACTGCCGCCGAGCCTGACAAGGGAGGGTGATGAGGCGGCTGATCGTGGCGCCACACATGGACGACGAGTCCATGGGATGCGGTGGGTTGATGGCCAAGTACCCCGACGAATGCCACGTCGTCACCGTGACCGACAGCGGGGACGTCCGCGCCGCCGAGCACGCCCGGGCCATGGCCGAGCTCGGCGTCGTGAACTATCGCAACCTTGGCTTCGAGGACGGCGTCACACCGCAGCACATGACGCAGATCGTGCGTGCTTTGGACGAGGTCATGGCCGAGTTGCAGCCCGAAGAGGTGTACCTGCCGTTCCCCTCGCTGCACCAAGACCACATCGCCGTCTACGAGGCCGGGATGCGCTCGTGCCGCGTGTCGATGTCGGCGACGCACTGGTTCCCGCCGAGCGTCTTCGTCTACGACATCGCTGTCTACGACGTGAACTTGTACCCCTCCGACTTGCGCTGGAACGTCTTCGAGGCACTCACCGAGCCCCAGATCGACGCCAAGGCCGCGGCCTGCGAGGCGTACCAGTCGGAGATCCCGACCCAGATCCATCCGATCACGAGCGTGCGCCAGATCGCGGCCGCGGTCGGCCACGTCCGGCTGCTCGCGTTCGCCGAGCAGTACGCGCTGGTGCGGACGGTGCGTCGGTGAGGGTCGCGATCCACCAGCCCGACCTGCTCCCGTGGAGCGGCTTTTGGTTCAAGATGATCAACTGCGACAAGTTCGTGCTCGCCGTGCACGACCAGTTGCAGAAGCATTGGGTGCAGCGCCGCGTGATGATGCGTCAGACGTGGGTGTCGCTGCCGCTGGTGGGCAAACCGCGGCTGATCCCGATCAACACCGTCGAAGTCAAGGACGGCTGGCAGGATCACCTGGCGACGTCGATCCGCGGCCGGTACCTCGGCGCCAAGCACTGGAAGACCCGGGGGGACGACCTGCTCGACCGCATCACGTCCGTCGAGGGCTCCAACCTCGCCGACATCAACATCGCGCTGCTACATCAGATCCGCGACCTGCTCGGGATCGATACCGAGTTGGTGGTCACCCCACCGCCCTCGACCAAGGGGATCGACCGCGTCCTGGAGCAGCTACAACTGGTGGACGCCACTTCCTACCTATCCGGGACCGGCGCGAAGGGCTACATCGACGCCGCCGCCGAGGCGAAGTTCGAGGCGCTCGGGATCGCGCTGCAGTGGTCGCACCACGTCAAGACCACCGGCGACTCCATCGTCACCGTACTGATGGATTACGACGACCCCATGGAGATCGTCCGCCTCGGCTCGGTCTAGCATCGGGAGTCCGACGACTCGACACTGGCCTGGCAATGGTTGCTGCGCATCGGCAGCGGATGGACTCGCGTGCTGAGATTCTTCACGCAAGGCGATCGCGAGGGGGCGGCAATGTGGTTCTCGACGCAGAGCACCCGCGAGTTGGCATTGGCGCGGGGCGGCGGTCCGAAGCAGACGAGGTTCAGTGGGGCCGACCAGGCCGTCGCGGTCTTCGCCACGAGGTCTGACAAACCGGAACGTCCCAGCTTGGCGGGGGCTCCCGACGCGACCCTGAAGGCGCTGGCCGACGTCATCCCGGCGGGGATCATCGCCATCTACGCGGGTGCCGTCTCGGTGGTGCAACAGGTGGCTTTGGCGGCCGGTGGCCAGGCTCGCGCCGACGTTTCCGCAGCGATGGCGAAGGCCGGCCGGTCGGAAGCCGAGATTGCGGCGGCCCTCGCCCCGATGCCCGTGGAGAGCGCGGTTTACGCCTGGGCCAGAGTCTTGTTGTTCATCGTCGGCCTGACCTGT
Source organism: Propionicicella sp. (assembly GCA_039811865.1). GTDB lineage: Bacteria > Actinomycetota > Actinomycetes > Propionibacteriales > Propionibacteriaceae > JBDHZK01. The sequence goes on from JBDHZK010000030.1 coordinate 14,106, forward strand.
GCCGGGGTGCTGAGCTGGCGGGCGGCTTCGGCGGGCAACGCGGCGTCCGAACACCCGCGGACGCATGTCGTGGCGGAGCCGGTGACCACGGCGATCGCCTTTGCCGGATGGGCCTTCGCGGCACCCGGAACCCTGCTCGCCCCGTTCTTCAACGCCACCTCGGTGCTGGTCGGCCAGACGGTGATCGCCGCTGTCGCGGTCTTGCTGCTGGCGGCAGCCGGCGGTCTGGTGCTCAGCCGGCCGGCGGATTCGGCGGCGGGCCACCAGGCGCTTTCGCGCGACCCAGGAAAGACCCCGCCTGCAGAGCAGACCCGGGAAGGTGTCGAGCTTGGGTCTGAGCCGCCGCCGCCCCAGCCGATCGGCGGCCGTTCGCACGCCGGCTCGGCCACCGAGGCAGATTCACCTGGAGGACAGACCGTTCAGTCCGAGGCGAGCCAACCGGCGGGCGTCCCGATAGAGCCGCCCGGCCAGACCGCCGCGGGGGGCGTGGGTTTGGTAGTGGGGCAGGACGACGTGCTCGCGGATCAGGGCGGGGGAGTCCGGCGCGGTGATCTCGGCGAAGGCGGCGCCGAGGGCTCTGCGGACTCGCTCGCCAGAGTGCCGCTCGCGGACGCGGGCGCGTCCGAGCTCGATCCGCGTGGCTAGCTCGGGGACGCCGGCTTCGAAGTCGTCCATCGCGGCGATCGTCTGCTCGGCCATGCCGACGACGTCGGAGTCGAGGACGACGCCCGCACAGTCGGGCCGCAGGTACTCCTTGGCTCCGTCCCCGGTGAAGCCGATCACGTAGCACCCGGACGCCATCGCCTCCGCGCCCGGCAGCCCGATGCCCTCGCGCTCGGCACCGAACAAGAAGATCGCCGAGCGGCCCATTTCCTCGGCCACCTGGGCTTGGGTCATGCCGTCGATGAGGACGATGCGCCATTCGCGCAGGCGTCCGGAGCGGCGGACGAGCTGGACGGCACCGAGCAGGTCCTCGCGCCGGCGGCGCGGCATGAGGGTGATGATGCGCTCTTTCGGGCGGGGGTGGAAGCGCTCCTCGATCTCGACCGGGACGCGATGGATCGGAAAGCCGGGCTCGCACGCGTGGTCCAGGAACGTCGCGATCGCCTCGGACACCGCGAGCGTGGCCTTCGCGTTCGGCCAGCCGGGGTACGCGCCGGGGACGTCGGTGAGGAAGTCGGCGTCGGAGAAGACGAAGTCCATGCCTTGGCACAAGACGACCACCGGCTGCCCGGCCGAAAGGAAGCTCCACTTCGAGCCGCCCGTTTCGGGCATTACGAGGACGTCCCCGGGCGCGAAGGGCTGCCGCATGCCGGCGTCCACCGGGGCCGACGCCGGCCAGTTGGGGTAGCTGAATCCGGGCGTCCCGTGCCAGACGCGGGCGTCGTAGCCGAGTTCACGCAGGTGCTCGACGTAGTTGTAGATGACCTTGATTCCGCCGCTGGGTGAGGGCAGGTCGGGGGCCATGAAGCGGATCACCGGCCGATTCGTCACAGCCGGATTCAACCAGGTTCGCCAGCGCGCCGCGCACAGGCATGGCGCTGGGTGCTGGGACGGCGCTGGGCAATAGCGTGTTGATTTGGGCCGCTTATGCCGACCAAATCAACATCTAACTCTGAGGTACCCCGTGGCCGGCCGCTAGCCCTCGCCGCGGCGCAGGGCCGCCTCCACCCGCTCGACCTTGCCGGTGAGTTCCCCGGTATGCCCGGGCCGAATGTCCGCTTTGAGCACGAGTGAGACTCTGGGCCCGAACCCACCGACGGCCTCGGTCGCCCGGCGGACGACGTCGAAACACTCGTCCCAGTCGCCCTCGATCGTCGTGAACATCGCATCGGTCCGATTCGGCAGCCCCGACTCACGCACGATCTGCACCGCCGCCGCGACCGCCTCGGCAACCGAATCTCCGCCGGATCCCCCGCTCGGGGCCACTGAAAACGCAACCAACATGCCTCCAGCATCGCTGGCGCGGGGCGCCGGCGCCAGGGACCAGGCCGCGGGTTCGGGCTGTGGGGACTGAGCCCGGCCTGGCAGGTGGAAACGTGCGGCGAGTCGACATGGGACGGGCGCTTCAAGGCGAGCCGCGAGCCATCCCTTCGGACTGGCCGCACGATTCCACATGTTTGGCTCGAACCCCGAGAGGGTACCGGGGGTTGAGTCCGGGCCGAGCAGGTCGCTGCCTGAGACTGTCTAACGGGCGGCTATCCCAGGACGACGACCCGGTCGCAGCGCTCGATGACCGCCGCGTCGTGGCTGATCACAAGAAGCGGTTTGTCCGCCGCCTGGGACCAGATGTCGTCGATCAGTCCCGTGGCCGTCTCGACGTCGAGGTGCTCGGTCGGTTCGTCCAGGACGAGCACCTGGTAGTCGCCGACGAACAGCCGCGACAAGGCCAACCGCCTCGCCTCGCCGCCGGACAACGTCGTGCCCAGTTCGCCGACGACCCGGCCCGGGTCGGCGTACAGGCCAGCGCGGTGCAAGGCGGCGGCGATCTCCGCGTCGGACGCGTCGCGCTTGCCGATCCGGACGTTCTCGGCCAGCGAGGTGGCGAAGATGTGGGCGTCCTGGGCGAGGTAGCCGATCCGGCCGCGGACGTCGACCGTCCCCGCCATCGGCGGGATCAGCCCGAGCAGCGTCGCCGCCAGCGTCGTCTTGCCGATGCCGCTGGGCCCGACCAGGGCGACCTTCTCACCTGGGCCCACGTTCAACGACAGGTCGGCAAGCAGCGCCTCACTGCCCGGCCAACCTACGCTCAACCCGGTCACCGCCAGCGTCGGGTCAGGCGCGACAGCGCTCGCCGGCCGATCGCCCACCCCGACCAGCGGAGCCTTCAAGACGGCATCGACCCGGTCCAAGGCGGCCCGAGCCCGGGTGAACGTCTGGGCCGCCTGAGCCAAGGTATTCATCACCTCGTGCAGCGCCAGCGGCGTCAAGACGAGCACGGCCAGCATGACCGGGGCCAAAGTGTCGGCCGCGACCGCCCGGCCGCCGATCACCAGCGCCGCGATCACCGCCACCCCCGAAGCCAGGATCTGACCGCCCGCCGCGATCCCGCGCACCCAGGACGACCGCGCCTCCGCGGCGCGCAGCCGGGCGTCCACATCGACGAGGCGGTCCAGGTGCGCGGCATCGGCGCCGTAGGCGACCAGGTCCGGGGCGGTCCGGCTGAGTTCGCGGACGACGTCCGCCAGTTCCCCGCGCAGCGGAACGGACTCCGCGTCGGCCGTCCGGGACGCCAGTCGGGCCAGCCACGGAACGACGATCCCGGCGAACACCGCCGAGGCGAAAAGCCACGCGGCCGTCCACGGCGAGAAGGTGGCGAACATGGCGGTCGTGGCGACGATCACCAACGACGCCGAAGCGAACGGAATCGCCACCCGCACCACCAGGTCCTGAACCGCCTCCACGTCGGCGATCAGCCGGCTCAGCAGGTCGCCCCGGCGTCGTCCCAGCAGGGTGGTTTGTGCCAGGCGGCCGTAGGTGTTGATCCGCAGGGCGGTCTGCATGCGCAGCGCCAGGTCATGGCCGACGAGCCGTTCGACGTACCGGAAGAACCCGCGGGAAATGCCGAAGAACCGCACGCCGACGATCGCCACCTGCAAGTACAGGATCGGCGGGTGCTCGGCCGCCCGCGAGAGCAACCACGCCGAGCAGGCCATCAGCGCCACCGAGGACGCGCTCGCGGCCGCCGCGAGCAGGATCGAGCCGACGAAGCGCCACCACGGCCGCGACACTTCGGGCACCGCGCTGCGCAGGACGTCCCAGGAGCCCCCGTGTACCCGGCGCCCCGCGCCGCCACGTGCGCCGCTCATGCCAGCATCCCCGCCCCGGTCACGGCGACCACCTGATCGGCCTGCGCGATCACGGTGGGCCGGTGGCTGACCACCAATCCCGCCACCCCGGCCGCCTTCAGCCCGGCGAGTAGGACGCCTTCGGTGTCGGAGTCCAGGCCGGCCGTCGGCTCGTCCAGGACGAACAGGCGCGCGCCACCCAACTCCACGCGAAGCAGCGCCCGTGCCATCGCCACCCGCCTCCGCTCGCCCGCCGATAGACCCTCGCCGTCGTCCCCGACGGAGTGGGTGAGTTCGATCCCGCTGGCCCCGGCGCGGTCCAGCGCCGTGCGCACCTGGACGTCCGTGGCGTCGGCGAAGCCCAGCCTGACGTTGTCGGCGACCGTGCCGTTGAGCATGCCCGGGTCCTGGCCGACGTAGGCGATCTGCGAGCGCCAAGCTCGTTGGTCCAGGGACGCCAGGTCGTGCTCGCCGACCAGGACGCTGCCCTTGGTCGGCGTCAGGAAACCCATCACGGCGTTCAGCGCGGTGGACTTGCCGGCGCCGCTGGCACCGGTGAGCGCCACGATTCGTCCGGGCTCGACGGTGAAGCTGAGCCCCGAGACGGCCGGCAACTCGACTCCCGGATAGGTGTGCTCGATCCCGTTCAGCGAAACTGCGACGGTGCCCGCCGCCGGGGGAGTGTGATGCCCGACCGCGACCGAGTCGGCCGCCTCGATCTGGGCGAACGCCGCCTGTGCGGCGGCCATGCCGTCTGCGGCGTCGTGATAGTGGACGCCGACCTGGCGCACCGGTAGGTAGGCCTCCGGTGCCAGGATCAGGACGAACAAGGCGGTCGCCAGGTCGAGGCTGCCGTCCACGACGCGCAGGCCGACGGTGACCGCGACCACGGCCACCGACAAGGTCGCCAGCAGTTCCAAAGCCAGCGCCGAAAGGAACGAGATCCGCAGCGTCGCCATGGTCTCGCTGCGATGCGCCGCCTCGGTCCGCTTGAGCCCTTCGGCCTGCGCCTTCGCCCGGCCGAACACCTGCAGCGTCGGCAGGCCGAGGACGAGGTCGGCGAAGTGGTTGGCGAGCCGCGTTTGGACGCGCCAGCGCTTGCGCGTCCGCGCCTGGGTCGTCCAGCCGATCAGGATCATGAACACCGGGATCAGCGGCATCGTGATGACGATCACCAGCAGCGAGATCAGGTCGGCGCTGCCGATCGCGATCCCGATGATCACGGGGACGGTCACGGCCAGCAGCAACTGCGGCAGGTACTTGGAGAAGTAGCCGTCCAGCGCGTCCAGGCCTTGGGTCACCAGCGTGATCAGGCTCGCGGACGATCCCGATGAGTCGATCGGACGCCCCAGGCGCGCGCGCATGATGTCCAGGCGCAGTTGCGACTTGACGGCCGCGGCCGTCCGGTGCGCCAGCCATGCGTTGAGCCAGGCGAGTCCGGCGCGGGCGGTGAAGACGACCACCAGCCCGGCCACTGCCACCGCGAGAGTGTCGAGCCGGTGGGTGGCGAAGATGTCGGAGATCGAACGCGACAACAGCCATGCCTGGCCGAGGGCCAGGATGGCTGTCGCGCAGCCCACTCCGACTCCGGCGACCAGGTAGCCCCTGGTCGCGCGGGCCCGTCGGAGCAGGCGGGGATCGATCGGGCCCGCCATCAGCCGCCCATCAGTGAACCGCCGACTCTTTCGGCAGGTGTTTGGTGCTGATCCGCTTGCGGAAGACCCAGTACGACCAGGCCTGGTAGGCCAGGACGATCGGCACGAACACGATCGCGGCGATCGTCATGATCTGCAGGGTCATCGGCGTCGAGGACGCGGTGACGATGTCCAGCGGATTGCCCTGGGTGAGCGAGTTGTCGAAGCCCAGGTTCGGGTACATGCGGACGAAGATGCCGAGGAACAGCATCAGGGTCGCGACGGTCGTCCCGAGGAAGGCGAAGCCCTCGCGGTCGGCCTTGGCGGCGACCCAGGCCCCGGCCATGCCGGCCAACGCCAGCGCGGCAAGGATCCAGCCGATCACCCCGGTACCCCAGGCCGCGTTTTGCCAGATGAGGAAGACGGCCAGCACGCCGAGCGTGATCAGCGCCAGCCGGATCGCCAGGTTGCGCGCGTCCTCGCGGATGCTGCCGAGCGTCTTGAGGGCGATGAAGATCGCGCCGTGCGTCGCGAACAGCAGGACGGCCAGCACGCCGCCGATCAACTGGAACGGTCCGAACAGAGCCCAGAAGCCGCCCACGTAGATGTGGTTGGCGTCCACCGGCAGACCGACCACGAAGTTGGCGAAGCCGACCCCCCAGACCAGGCTGACGATGAACGAGCCGATCGTGGCGCACCAGTCCAGGCGGTTCTTCCAGGTGGTCTCGGGACGCTTGGCGCGGTACTCGAAGGCGATCCCGCGGATGATCAGGCCGGCGAGCACCAAGAACAGTGGCAGGTACAGCCCGGAGAAGAGGGTGGCGTACCAACCCGGGAACGCGGCGAACGTCGCGCCCCCGGCGGTCAACAGCCAGACCTCGTTGCCGTCCCAGACGGGGCCGATGGTGTTGATCATGACCCGGCGGTCCTCGTCCTTCTTGCCCAGGACGGGGAGCAGCATGGCCACGCCGTAGTCGAAGCCCTCAAGCACCAGGTAGCCCAGCCAGAGGACGGCGATGAGGACGAACCAAACGATTTGCAGCGGTTGCGGCATCACTTCGAGAAGCGTCATGTCGGTTCTCCTGTCAGTACGCGAAGGACAGAGGTTCGTCCTCTGTCTTCACCGAGACGGGCTCAGCCTTGGGCAGGCCGAGCTTGATGTACTTGAGCATCAGCCCCACCTCAACCACGGCGAGGACGCCGTAGATGATCGTGTAGCCGATCAAGGACGCGATCACCATCCCTTGCGGGACGCCCGGCGAGACACCGGCGGCGGTCGGTAGGACGCCGAACACGAGCCAGGGCTGCCGGCCCATCTCGGTGAAGATCCAGCCGAACGAGTTGGCGAACAGCGGCAACAGCGGCATCGCGATCATCAGCGCCGTCCAGAACTTGCTGTCCCGCGGGGACTTGCCCTTACGCAGCGTCCAGAGCAGGAACATGCCGATCAGCATGCCGAGCATGCCCAGTCCGATCATGAAGCGGAAGCTCCAGTACGAGACGGGGACGTTGGGCACGTAGCTCTCCACACCCATCGCCTTCAGCTTCTCCGAGAAGCCGGTCTGCAAGGGGTTGGTCGCCTCGACGTATTCGTGGTTGGCGTAGCGCTTCTTGAGGTCGTTGATGCCCTCGACGCGGCCGTCCAAGGTGCCCGTGGCGAGGAAGGACAGCACGTAGGGGACCTTGATCGCGAAGATCTCGCGCGATCCGTCCAGTGAGCCGATGGTGAAGATCGAGAAGGACGCCCCCTGGGTTCCGGGCCCGCCCTGGGTCTCGTAGAGGGCCTCGGCGGCGGCCATCTTCATGGGCTGCACCTCTTCCATGACCTTGCCCTGCTCGTCGCCGGTGATCACCACGGCCAGCGAGGCGGCGATCAGCACCCATGCGCCGAACTTGGCGGCCCAGCGGTACGCCGCGACGTCCTCGTCGGGGGTCTTGCGGCTGTTCGCCTTTGCCAGGTGCCACCCGGCCACGGCGGCGATGAAGGCACCGGCCACCATGTAGCTCGCGGCGAGGGTGTGGGGGAACGTCCACAACATCACCGGGTTGGTCATGACGGCGCCGAAGTCGGCCATCTCGGCGCGGTTGGTCGCCGGGTTGTAGGTCGCGCCCAGCGGGTGCTGCATGAACGAGTTGGCGGCCAGGATGAACACCGCGCTCAGCATCGTCCCGATGGCGGCCAGCCAGATCGTCATCAGGTGCAGCGCCTTCGGCAGACGGTCCCAGCCGAAGATCCACAGGCCGAGGAATGTCGACTCCATGAAGAAGGCCATCAGCGCCTCCAGCGCCAGCGGGGCGCCGAAGATGTCGCCGACGAAGCGGCTGTACTCGCTCCAGTTCATGCCGAACTGGAACTCCTGAACGATGCCGGTGACCACGCCCATCGCGAAGTTGATGAGGAACAACTTCCCAAAGAACTTGGTCAAACGGAGATACATGTCGTTACCGGTGCGGACCCAGACCGTCTGGATCACGGCCACCAGGAGCGACAGCGCGATAGTTACCGGGACGAAGAACCAGTGGTAGACCGTGGTTACCCCGAATTGCCACCTGGCAACGGTGTCTGGATTCATGGGAGCGAACTTACTATGGGCGCTCCCGCGACGTCAGGCGGGGCTGATGATGAGGTTGAGACGAGTCGTCGGAGGGTCCGTCCGTAGGCGGGGGCGTGCTTCCGGGCGAGCGCTCGTTTCGATCTCGGCGACGCCGCGGGTGGTGGCCTGGTCCGGGTGGGCGCTCCTTGGCTGGAGTTGGTCGAAGCCGGCCCACACAGCGGCCACCCTCCGGACGTCGGCGACCGCTTTCGGCCGTAGCATTCGGCCATGTTCTGGGGGATGGACAGTGAGCTGGTCGGGGCAATCCTCGGACCGCTGGTGACCGCGTTGCTGGCCGGCATCGCCGTCGGTTGGCGCCAGATCCGCCAGCGCCGCTCGTCGGACGTGGATTTCGAACGTCTCTGGCAGGAGGCCGCGTTCCTGGACGCCATGCTGTCGGCCCGCAGCCGGCTGGCGCCGCTGGACGCCGGCGAAAGCCAGGCGTTCAGCAATCGCCTAGACCGGCTTTCCGGGGTTTACCGCTCGCTCAGCGATGCGAGGGTCAAGGCCAACGCCGGCCCGGGTTACTGGGGACGGCTGTGGCGGGTGGTGACCCTGGCCGGGCTGCAGGGGGCCCCGGCGACGACGTTTCGCGTCTTCTACCTGCTGTGGCTGGTGATCGGCGTCTTGATGTCATTTGTTTGGAGTTGGGCGGCTTCCACGACCAACGACGGCCCGGCTTGGGCGAGCTTCTTCGCCGGAGTCCTCCTCAGCGTGCTGTCCTATCTACCTGCGCTTGCCTGTGCGCTGATCGCCCACTA
>JBDHZK010000031.1:0-21637 GCA_039811865.1 Propionicicella sp.
GGGCTCTCGTCGGGGTGAGAGAATCCGGCGCATGGCCCGCTACTTCGACGTCCACCCGGACAACCCCCAGCCTCGGTCGATCGCCGCGGTGGTCGAGATCGTGCGGCGCGGAGGCCTGATCGCTTACCCGACTGACTCCTGCTACTCGCTCGGCTGCGCCCTCGGGAACAAGGCCGGATTGGAGCGCATTCGCGCGATCCGCCACCTGGACGGCAAACACGACTTCACGCTCGCCTGTAGCGAGTTCGCTCAACTCGGCCAGTTCGTCCAGATGGACAACGACGTATTCCGCGCCGTCAAAGCGGCCACGCCCGGCCCGTACACGTTCATCCTCAGGGCGACGCGCGAGGCGCCGAAGGTGATGCAACACCCGAAGAAGCGGACCGTCGGGGTGCGCATTCCCGCCCACACCACAGCGTTGGCGATCCTGGCCGAACTCGGGGAGCCGCTGATGACCAGCACGCTGTTGCTGCCGGGACATGACGATCCTTTGACCGACGGCTGGGAGATCAAAGAAGAGCTTGACAACTTCGTGGACGCTGTCGTCGACTCGGGCGACTGCGGCACCGTGCCAACCACTGTCGTGGACCTCTCGGTGGACGACGAGGTCACCGTCTTGCGCGTGGGAAGCGGCGATCCCGCTCCGTTCGAGTAGGCAAGGTGCCCGGGCCGGGCGTCGTGTTATCGCCTGCCGGTTGCGGTGAATCGCACCCGGCAGGCTCCATCTTTTCGACGATCCCCCTCATGCCTCCTGGAGGACGGCGATCGCCCAGGGCTGGACGGTGTAGGTCCCGGCGATCACGGATGCGTCCTCACCCCGCCAATGGTTGTCGACGTCCTCTGCCCACGTGGAGGTGTCGACGATCAGCTTCCACGCCAGGCCCTGCGGACGCGGCTGCAGGGTGTAGTGGCAAGGCCGGTCACTCATGTTGATCAGCATCAGCAGGTCGCCCTTTCGGGCGGAGTTGATGTGGAGTTGCAACGCGCGGTCACCGGGGCGGGGGTAGCCCGTCCGGCCCGGATTCTGCGCCAGGTAGCTGACGTCGTCGTCGTCCGCTGTGAGATTCCCCCAGCGGCGTTGGCGCAGCAGCGGACTTCCCTGGCGGAAATGGGCCAGGTAGGCCGCGAAGCGAAACAAACCGTTGTCGTCCCCCGCGAACGTCCCGAGATTGTCGTGGTAGCGCCATTCGGGCTGATCGGGGTCGACCAAGACCGCCTGGGGATGGTTCGTCGCCGCCATCTCGTAGTTGTTGTACATGGCGATCGTGTCGATGGCCCACGGGTTGTTGTTGCCGTTTTGGGTGCGGCCGAACTCGTCGCCGGCCACCAGCATCGGGACTCCTCGGGAGAACATCAACAGGGTCCAGAAGTTGCGCAGCCGCTGCCGGCGCAGGGGCTGCGAGCCGCCCGAATCCCAGGACATGTTGGCGTCGTTGCCGCCGTCGGACGGCCCGAACGGGTAGGGCTGGTCGTTCGCTTTCCCTGGGTAGCTGACGAGGTCGGCGAGGGTGAAACCGTCGTGAGCGGTGACGAAGTTGATCGAGCGTTGCGGGCCGCCCTGATCGGCGAAATGGTGATAGTCGCCGTTCATCATGTCGATGAAGTCGGTGGTATTGCCGTCGCCCTTGGCGAAGCCGCGGACGGCGTCTCGGAACCGCCCGTTCCATTCACCCCAGCCGGGAGGGAAGTTGCCGACCTCGTAGCCCCAAAGGTCCCAGGCCTCGGCGATGACCTCCAGATCGCGATCCTGGGCCAGTTTGGCGATGCCGATCAGCAACGGATGGTCCGGGAAGAAGCGCTTCTGGTCGTCCCAATCGTCGCGCGCCGCGGCCGCGGGCTTGCGACCGAGCACGGGAGCCAGGTCGAAGCGGAAGCCGTCGACGCCCATGTCGTCCGCCCAGTAGGCGAGCGAGTCCAGCACGAGAGCCTGCGAGGCGGCCGAGGAATGGTTGAGCTGGTTGGACGTCCCGGTCGCCCCGTCCACGAGCCGGGCGTCCCCGGTCAGCGAGTAGTACTCGGCGGTGGCGAACCCGCCCAGGCTGACGAATCCGGTCGTGTTCACGTCGTTGTTCCAGTTGCCGCCCTCCGCCGAGTGGTTGTACACCACGTCGAGGTAGACCTCCAGCCCCGCGGCGTGGAAGGCGTCCACCATCGCCTTGAACTCCCGGGTCGGTCCGCCCGGCGAGCGGTCGTGCGCGTAGAGACGGTTAGGGGCGAAGAATGCGAGCGTCATGTAGCCCCAGAAGTTGGTCTTGCCCGCGCGGCATGACTCGGAGTGGTTCGTCTCGTGCACCGGCAGCAACTCGATGGTCGTGAACCCGAGCCCCTTCAGATATGGGGCCATCAGGCCGGCCGCCAGGTACGTGCCGCGGACGTCCGCCGGGACGTCCACCACGTCGGCGAAGCCCTCCAGATCTCCGAGGGCGGCCCGCAGTGAGGCCGAGGACGGGTGCCCCGAGAGCGCCTTCACATGGGCCTCGTAGACAACGGTGTTCTCGGCGGCCAGCCGGGGCTTGGCCCGCAGCAGCGTGGTGTTGTCCACGACGATTCCCTTGGGCACCCAGGGTCCGGAGTCGACCTCGCGGCGTGGGCGTCCGCGATACACGCCGTCGCCGGTGCCGAAGACGCCGTCGTCAACACCCGCCGCCAGCAGTTCGTCGGAGAAGACGTTGTGGGTCAGCTCGCGCGCATACGGGTCGAACAGGGCCTTGTTCGGGTTGAAGCGGTTGCCGTAGGCGTCGTGGTCGCAGACGAAGCCGGCACCGGAGCCGCCTCGTGCCCACGAGGCCTGAAAGGGCCAGTTGGGGCCCCAGCAGCGCAACGCATACAAGGTGCCGGCGCCGGCCCCGCTGAGCTTGGCGCGCCACACCCCGTCGGCCGGGTTGAACTCCATTGCGAACTCTGCCGTCGCGTCCGCTCCGATCGCCTGGGGGTAGAGCTCCAGGACGACCCGGGTGGCTGCGGGCGCGAACACGGCGAAGGTCGTCGATGCTCCGTCGGGATCCACCCGGGCACCGAGTGGCCAGTCCGCCTTCGCCCAGGTCGCGCTGTCGACGGCTGCAGGCATCCGATAGCTCCTTACCGATCCGTAACCACGGACAACATTGCCGTGTCCTCGGGGACCAAGTCCAACCCGGCCGTCGCCGAACTGGACGCCGGGGTGCGCCCGTCCGTCCTGGTGCCGCTAGGGCGAGCTCGCCCCTGGCCGCTGAGGGTCTCTGCCCCCAGGTGGGTGTGGTGCTGGGGAGGGCGAATCGTCGGAGCCCAAAGCGGTCCCCTGCCGGGCGGCTGGCGCGATCAGAGCGGAGGGGCGTGCGATGCGAACACCGCACGCCCCACTCGGTTCCCCCCGATACCGAGCCGTCCGCCCCCAGGATGGACCAAGCGCCGGGCGAGAAGGGTTGCCCGACGCCCGGTCCGATCGCTGCCGAATGTCTCGTGTTGGGGGCGGCGGTAACCACCCTTGCGCACTGCCGTTAACGATGTGCAAACGCGTCAGGGGCCGACCAAGCTGATCGTCACGAAGGGGCTGGCCACGTCGGTGTACCCGTCCTCGTGGCTGAACTCGATCCGGAAGCGGACGCCGGCCGCCTCGCAGGCCTCGACGACGCTCAGCAGTTCGCCGGTGACCCGGGCGGGCCAGATCTCGGCGTCGGACAGGTACTTCGCATCCTCAGCGGAGACGGCGATCCCGCGACGAGCCGCTTCGGCGCTCAGGTTGCGGGCGGCCGATGGTTCGCGCGGCCTTGGGATGGAGTCGGCGTAGGCGTTGACCTCGTCAACGATGATCGGGCGGGGACCGGGCATAGCGCCTCCGATTAGGCAAGCTGGCTTGGCCGATCGGGCGATCGGCCAGTGTCCAAACTGCCCGCCCGGCGTAAAGAAATCGCTAAGGAGCCCTAGCTCCGCTGCCGCCTTCGGACCGCCCGCGGGGACGCTGAGCCGAGCTTTCGGATGTCCTGCGCCACCCAATCGGAGCGCATCGCGCCGGCCTGGTCGAGCGCCTGCGCCCTGGCGCTGGCCGCCGCCGCCGTGTCGGGCTCAAGGGCCGCGAGGACGCCAGCCACCGGACCAAGGGACCCGATCGCCGTGCCCATGGTCACCCACACGTCCGACCACTCCCGCAGTCGGCTCAGCAGCGTTTCGGACTCGGTCGAGGTGGCGGCACAGATCCGTCCGGCCAGGTAGAGCGCCTCGTGAGTCCGGCGCGATGCCGGCAGCGTGGCGATGGCCTCGACTATCGGCCGAGCCTGGGCCGCGTCCAGGAGACCCAGCTCGGCGCGCGCGGCGCTGATCGCCAGGTCCAAGACGTCGTGCCCTTGCGGGGGCCGGGTGTCGAGCAGCATCTTCAACAGGCCTTGGAGGTCGCGTTTCGCGTACAGCCCGACCGCTAGTTGGATGCGCAGCACGTCGTCCCGCGATTCCGCCGGCATCCGCGGCCACCGCGCGTGCGCGGCTCGGGCTGCGGCCATGGCCCGGTCCGGGTCGTCCTGCAGAAGCAACCCGGCGACGTCGAGCAGGTCGCACCACCAGCGACCCTGAGCGTGCCAGCGGACGCTCGCCAACTGGCGAAGCTCGGCGGTCCGCGTCGCCGCCTCTTCGCCACGGCCGAGGGCGACCAGGTCGTCGATGTGGTTGCGTAGCGCCCGCACCTGGACGTGGGGGTCGTTGACGTGCTCGGCCAGGCGCACGGCCTGCGTCCCGACTGTGACGCGGTTGCTCGGGTGCTCCCCGACGTACAAGGAGGTATGCCAGCGGGCGACCAGCGACACGAGCACGGCCCGCGGGGTGGCGGCCACACCGCACTCGGCCAGAATGCGCTTGGTCGCGGTGCCGAGATCGCTCGGGGTGGCCCAGGCGCGGGTGTAGGCGAGGGTGACCAATTGCTCGGGCGACAGCCGCCGCCGTCGCTCCAGCCAGGTCGCGTGCGAGTCGACGATTGTTTCCTCGACCGCATCGGGCGCCAGGATGCCGATGTAGTGCGTGAGCACCTCAAGCAGCCTGGAGTCGTGGCCCAGATCTCTCAGCTGTTCCATCACCCGGGCCATTCGGGGCCGGGCCGCGCTGAGATCGCCTTCGGCGAGCAGGGAGCGGGCCAGCCCCTCGTCCGCCACCAACTGCACGTCGGCCGACGCGTCGATCACCTGGCCGAAGAACCTGCTGGCGCTCTCGCCGCCACCAGCGCGCAGTGCCTCGGCGCCGGCGCGCACCCGCCAGGAGTCCAACACCGCCTTGGGTAGCGCCGATTCGACCCGGGTGACCGCCTCTGCCAGCAAACCGGCGGGGACGCCCGAATCGTCCGCCACCGCAGGCGCGATCAGCTGGGCGGCGGCCACGACCCCGAGCGTCCCCCGGACCGCGTCGCTCAGCAGCACATGACTGACTCCAACGAAGCCGTCGTCGAGGCTGGCCAGCCGCCGGACCAGGAGTTCCTCCAGGGGGGCCGGTCCGACCAGGGCGGCCGCGGCCGCCAGCGGCAGCCTGGAACCGGCCACCGCCAGGAATCGGATCGCCTGGACAGCGCTCGGCCCCAGTCCCTCCAGGACTCGGGCGGCCAGTCCGGCGGGGTCGGCGCCGCGGGCCGCATACTCGACCAGGAGTGGGTTGCCGCCGGTCCCGGCAAGTTCGGTATCGGTCCAGGCCCTGGCTGGGTCCAGGCGGGCAGCGAGCTGGCGGACGTCGTCGGGCGCCAGCGGCGGCACCTGGACGACGCGGGGGTGCCCCGCGCTCCAGCGCCGCTCCATCTCCCCGGGAGCGGCGGGACGCCGCGTCAACAGCAGGCGCAGGCGCCGGGCAAGCAGGAGCGAGCGGAGCGCCGACGCGCTGGACTCGTCCATCACCTCGGCGTCGTCGACCAATACCTCGGCGTCGCGTGGCAGGTGACGGGTCAACAGGTCCTCGGCCAGCAGCGGGACGGCCCCCGGGTCCAACTCCGTGCCGCCATCGAGGACGGCGCTTCGCAGTGTCCGCCAGTCAGGATCGTCAAGGGCAGCGGGAATCTGGCCCAGGACGTCGAGCACCTGACCGAACGGGACCGGCCGCCGCGCGGCGTTGACGTGGATGCGTCCGGGCGCGAGCGCGGTGAGCAGGCTCGTCTTTCCGATGCCCGCCTCGCCCTCACAGATGACCAGCCCCTGGCGCAGCTTCGCGGCCAGCTCCTCCAACAGGGGAGCCCGGCCGATCAGCGCGCCACCTGGATGGGGCAGGGTCAGCTCGATGGACGTCCGGGCGCCGGGGAGCGCAGAGTTGAGGATGAGGCGTTCGAGTTCGGCGAAGCCACGGGGCGCGTCCAAGCCCAAACCGTCGGCGAACGCCAGCTTGGTTGCGCGCAACTCGCGCAGCGCGGTCTCGGCTCCGGCAGCCTGGTACAGGGCGCGGACGTGCAAGCCAGCGAGGGTCTCGTCGTAGGGCTCGCCGAGGCGCAGCTCGTCGAGCACCGGAACCGCCCGGGCGCCTTCGCCGTGCCCTACGAGCGCCTCGCAGACCGCCAGCGCTCCCCGGCGCCGGGCATGGATGAGCCTGATCCGTTCGGCGCGGATCTGCCCGCAATCCAGGCTTCCGTACGGCTGGCCCCGCCAAAGCGCCAAGGCGTTCAAGCCGTGACCGATCGCGTGGCCGACCTGTCCGGATGCCCGAAGGGCGTCCGCCTCGGCAAGCTCGCTGAAGAACTCCGCGGCATCGAACTCATCGCGCTCCAACCGCAGCACCCAGCGTCCGCTGGTGGTGGCGAGGCGGGTGGAAACCTGGGGGCCGCGATCGGGTTCCAGGGCAGCGCGCACCTTGCTGATGTGCACTCGCAGTGCCCCGTTCGCGGTCGGTGGCGGTTCGGAGTCCCACAGCCCGTCGATCAACTGGTCGGCCGATGCTCCATTGCGTCCGTGGGCGGCGAGCAGCCCCAGCAGCATCAGCGGACGCGGCGGCAGCGATACCTCCCGCCCGTCTCGCCAAAGGGCGACCTCCCCCAAGACCCGGAGTTGGACGTTACCCATGGGCGGAGTTTAGGACCGGCGGCGGATCTGTCAGGTTTGCGGTCGGACTCGCCGTCTCCGGGAAGCGAAACGGCCCCGGTTGCCCCGGGGCCGTAACGTCAGCGCCTCCTACTCGGCGTCGTGCTGCTCGTCGTCGTGGTGGCCGTTGAGGTCGTCCTCGACGTCGACATACTTCTCCGGCACGACGCCGTGCTCCTCGTGTGCCTTGATCAGGTCGGACGCGTGATCGGGCACCTCGAGCTGCAGGCTCCGGTCAGTGCGGCGGTACCCGGTCGACGGTGGCCGCTTGGGCAGCTTCAGTTCGGGACGGTCGATGTGCTGGTAGGGCACGGACGCCAGCAGGTGCGCGATCATGTTGATCCGGGCCCGCTTCTTGTCCTCCGATTCGACCACGTTCCATCTGGCTTCGGTGATGTCGGTGTGGACGAACATCTCGTCCTTGGCCCGGGAGTAGTCCTCCCACTTGGTCAGCGACTGCAGGTCTGTGGGGGAGAGCTTCCAGCGGCGCATGGGATCGGTCAGCCGCGACTTGAACCGTTTGGTCTGCATCTTGTCCGAAACACTGAACCAGTACTTGCGCAGCATGATGCCGTCCTCGATCAGCATGCGCTCGAAGATCGGGCATTGGCGAAGGAAGCGCCGATGCTCCTCGGTCGTGCAGTACCCCATGACGCGCTCGACGCCGCCGCGGTTGTACCAGGAGCGGTCCATCAGCCGAATCTCGCCAGCTGCGGGCAGGTACTCGATGTAGCGCTGGAAGTACCACTGCGTGCGTTGCCGCTCGGTCGGGGCCGGAAGGGCCACGATTTGGGCGATGCGCGGATTAAGGTATTCGGTGATCCGCTTGATCGCGCCGCCCTTGCCGGCGGCGTCACGACCCTCGAAAATGACCACCAAGCGGTTCCCCGTGGCCTTGATCCACTCCTGCATCTCGACCAGTTCCGCCTGCAGCCGCAGGAGTTCAGCCTCATACAGTTCGTTGCTCAGTTTGGGCTGCTTCTTCGCCATGGCGCTATCGTGCCCGATGATCCTGGCCGCCACTACGGGTTACACAATTGTTGTCGAGCGGAAGGATCGCAAGCCAGTCAAAAGGTTCTCGATCCTCGGCGAGCCCACCGCCGGTGCGACGGGCGGTTCTTGCCGCCGCGCCACCTAGGCCGCTCGAGGGCGGGGACTCGGGGCTTCGCCTACTCCGGCCGATTACGCGCAGGCCGGCGCTTTCGGGGGAGGGCGACGGCTCAGGGTAGCGGCGCCGACCAAGGTTGGTAGCAGTCGTAGGTCTCGTGCGCCACGATGCGGCCGTCGCGGACCGTGAGCCACGATGCGACTTGCGCCGTCAACTCCTGCCCCGCTCGAAACGGCCCGGCGTCGATGCCGATGGTGGCTCGCCAGATGGCTCGGACGGCCGCCCGTTCTCCGTTTACGACGATCTCGCGCACGTCGAAGCTCTGGGCGCGGAGTAGTGCCTTCCCCGCGGCGAAGCCGGCGAGAGTGGCGTCCTTGTCGCGTACCGCGCCGTTGGGTGAGATCGGGTTGGGATGCTCCGTGATCAGGACGTCGGCGGCAAGGAGCGCCTCCAGGTCGGCCGCCGTCGAGCCCAGGTCGGAAACCACCGCGTAGTAGCGCCGGACAACGGCCTCGAGGTCCGCCGCGTCGTCGCTGTTCGTCGTTGTCACAGCGGGTTGGCCAGCATCGCATCGAGGGCGATCTCGACCATCGCGCCGAATGACCGCTCGCGCTCCGCGGCGGTGGTCTCCTCTCCGGTGACGATGTGGTCTGAGACGGTGCAGATCGCCAACGCCGCCCGGCCGAACTTGGCGGCCAGCGTGTACAACTCGGCGGCCTCCATCTCGACGGCGACGATCCCGTAGTCGACCAGCGTCGCCGTCAACTCGGGACGAGCATGGTAGAAGCTGTCCGAGCTGAAGATCCTTCCGACCAGGTGAGGAGTTTGTGCCTGCTCGGCGGCCGCGACCGCCGCGCGCAGCAATCCGAAATCCGCGGTCGCCGGGTATTGGTAGCCGCCGAAGCGGAGTTGATTCATCGAGGAGTCGCTGGCCGCCGCCACTGCGATCACGACGTCGCGCACATTGAGACGCTCGGTCAGGGCTCCGCAAGAACCCACCCGAACCAGTTGGCGCAGGTCGTATTCGCGCAGCAGCTCGTTCACGTAGATCGAAATCGAGGGCATTCCCATCCCGGTGCCCTGAACCGAAACCGGCTCACCCCGATAGGTGCCGGTGAAACCGAGCATGCCGCGGATCTGGCTGTAGCACCGCGCCTCTGCCAAGAAGTTCTCGGCGATCCACTTGGCGCGCAACGGGTCTCCGGGGAGCAGGATGCGGGGGGCGATCTGCCCGGGTTCGGCGGCGATGTGAGTGCTCATAGCGACATCGTCGCACCCGCGCGCCGATGGGTCACGCGGGTGCGACGGCACAGGCTAGTTGGGATTCTGGGCCCACAGGTCGGGGCCGAAGACTTCGTAGCTGATTCGCTCCGGGTGCATTCCCTTCGCGATCAGGGCCAGGCGGGCCTGGCGCATGAACTCGAGGGGGCCGCACATGAAGGCGTGGCCGTTGGTCGGGATGTCGATGTCGCTCAGGTCCATGAAACCGTCGCGGGCCGGATGGATGGTGGGCGCGGTTTCCGCGTGCTCCTCGTACCAGAACTGCCCGATCACGGCGCCCATCTGGTCGACCTGCGCCCGGATGTTGCGATACAGAGCCGTGTCCTCGTGCGACTTGTTCGCGTGCAGGAACCGGACGTCCCGATTCGGCTGGCGGTAGAACAAGTCCTCGATGATGGACGCCATCGGCGTGATCCCGATTCCAGCGGAGACGAGGATGAGGGGGTCGTCCGAATCGCCCAGCACCATGTCCCCGGACGGCTGTGAAAGTTGGAGCCTTGTGCCCACGTGCGCATGGTCGCCGAGCCAGTTGGAGACCTGCCCATCGGGAGCCCCGTTACGCCCAGCGACCCGCTTGATCGTCACCCGAAGGGCGCGATCGCCCGGTGCGTTCGAGATCGTGTACTGGCGCGGTTGACGCTCGCCGTTGGGCAGATCGACCGCGATCGCGACGTATTGGCCCGTCTTGTGTTTGGGCAACTTGCCGTGATCGGGCCTGAGGGTGAGGGAGAAGACGTCGTCGGTCTCCTCGCTGCGCGCAATCACGGTGTAGTCGCGCCACGGGTGTTCGGGGTCGGTCTTGCCCTTGGCGTACAGACGCGCCTCTTCGGCGATCAGGGCGCAGCCGAACAGCCAGTAGACCTCGTCCCAGGCATCGGCGATCTCGGGCGTGACCGCGTCACCGAGCACCGTCCCGACGGCCTTGAGCAGGTGGTGGGCGACGATGGTGTACTCCTGCGCCTGGATGCCCAGCGAAACGTGCTTGTGCGCGATGCGGCGCATGATCGGCCCGAAATCGGGGGCATTGGGGTCGATCAGGTTGACCGCGTAGGCGACGACAGAGGCCGCCAGCGCCTGCGGTTGTTCGCCGATCGCCTGATTGGCCTTGTTGAACACTCGGAGCAGCTCCGGGTGCGCGTCGAACATGTCGGCGTAGAAGACCTTGGTGATGTCGACGGCGTGTTCGGCGACGACGCCGGCGGTGGCCTTGACGATGGCTTCGGAGTGCGGCGAGAGCTTCATTGTTCTACCTCCAGGGACGAACGTGATCCGGGCACTGTAGGACTTCACCGCCGCCCAGTTGAGCGGGTCTACGCACCTGGGGGGCGGTCAACCCCGACCGCGACGGTCCCGGTGCGAGCGGCCCGCCAAGCCGAGCGGGGGCAATGCGTCCGGGCCGCCTCGACGGGCTCCGCCGGGCGCACTCACCCCAATGGAGGGGATTCTCGGCGGGGCTCTTGACGCGCTGGCTCACTACCTAGACTTGCGGCACTCGACGAGGAGGTGCCCGATGGGGCTCATGGACCTGTTTCGATCCGGACGAGTGGAGACTACCCGCGCGGCCTTGGAGGAGGCGCGCGATCCGGGGACGGCTTCCGGCGCGGTCGACCGGTTGGTGACCACGCTGCTCGATATCGGCATCGACGGAAAAGGCCCGTTCAAATCGGCGGCCACCGTGGCGCGACGGGCCAGATCCAGGTCGGGAAGCTCGGAGGCGGCAATCGACCGGGTCGCTCGTAAACACGTGGCCGGTGGCGCCTTGGGCGGGTTCGCCACCGGGTTTGGTGGCTTTTTCACGATGGTCGTCGCGCTTCCACTCAACGTGTTGGAGTTCTACCTGCAGGCGACTCGGATGGTCGCCGCCACCGCCGAGCTGCGCGGCTACGACCTGAACCGTCCCGAGGTGCGCAGCGCCACCCTGCTCACCCTCGCCGGAGAAGACGCCGGGGCCGTCCTGGCGAAGGCCGGTTTGGGCACGGTCACCGGCGGCACTGTCACCGGCCTGCTGCGGCAGGTACTGCCGAAGTCCGGCCTGATGCTGCTCAACAAGGCGGTCGGGTTCCGCCTCCTCAAGACTGCGGGTGGCCAGCTACTGGCGCGGCTGGGTCGCGCCGTCCCGGTGGTTGGCGGCTTCCTCGGGGCCGCCTTGGACGCCTACCTGATGCATCGCATCGGGCAAGCCGCCAAGCGCGAGTTCCCAAAGGTGGATTGACGCAGGGCAGTCCTTCTGGTCCCGGGGCGAATCGGGGTCAGTCACGCTCGTACCGCCCGAGGATCTCGCGCAACCCGGCGCGAAGGACGGCGTCGGCACGCTGATCCTGAGCGGTCGCCGACTTGTTGATCAAAACGAGTTGGTGCCCGCGGTAGTGACGCAACAGCCCCGCGGCGGGGTAGACGTTCAGGGACGTCCCGCCCACGATCAGAGTCCGGGCCGAAGCGATCGCGGCGATGGCGGCGTCGACGACGTTCGGGTCGAGGGCCTCCTCGTAGAGCACCACATCCGGGCGGACCATGCCCCCGCACGCACATCTAGGGACGCCGGTCGAGGCCAGCACGAAGGCCACCGGATACTCGGCACCGCATGCTACGCAGTAGTTGCGGTGCAGGCTGCCATGAAGTTCGTGCACGACTTTCGAGCCGGCGCACTGGTGCAGGCCGTCGATGTTCTGGGTGACCACGGCGTCCACGAGCCCGTCGGCTTCCAGGCGGGCCAGGGCTCGATGCGTGGAGTTGGGCCTGGCGTCGGGGTGAATCAGCTTGTCGCGATGGAAGTCGAAGAACAGCTGTGGCTTCTCGACCAGGCAGGTGTGGCTGAGCAGATACTCCGGCGGCAGGCCGCCATGCGCGGTCGCATAAAGCCCTGCGGCCGAGCGGAAGTCGGGAATGCCGCTGTCGGTGGAAACCCCCGCGCCGCCGAAGAACACGACGCCGCCTTCGGCCACCAACTCGTCCAGGTCGAACATTCTCCGATCATGCTCCACGGCCCGCGACCAGTGTGGCTTCGCGCACCCGGCGAGTCATGCCCCCGGGCACGCGCTCACCCCAGCGCCCGAGGAACTGTCGGAGGTGGCGCCTAGCGTTTCCGGCATGGATCGCATCACGATGGTCGAGTTCCCCACGACAAGCGCGGAGGAGTCCGCCCGCTTCTTCAACCACGCCTTCGCCTGGCCGGGCACGAACTACGGTCCGGACTACGTCGACGTCGGTGCGCCACCGATTCCGCTCGGCTTCCAGGCCGACCTCGTGGACGCCCCTGCCTCCCCGCTGGTGGTGATCGAGGTCGCGGACCTGGACGATGGGCGCTCGCGGGTGGAACGAGCCGGGGGAGTGGTCACGGTGGAGCCGTTCGACTTTCCCGGGGGACGACGGCTCCACTTCCGCGAGCCGGGCGGCAACGAGATCGCGATCTGGGTGCGTCGCTAGATGGCGTCGCCCGCCAGGGCGCGGATCGCGCCCTGAGGATCCGAAGCGCCGATTCGGCGCGACGGCCGTCCGCGACTGGGAGTGGCTGGGGTGAGCGAGGTGTGCGGTCTAGCACGAGCTCGCGAACCTCCGAGGGACGTCCGATTTTCGAAACATGGTCGTTGCCTAAACCAGACCGCCTGTGCCATCGTTTAGGTAAGGCTTACCTAAGGAGGCGGCGGGGATGCTCGGCAACCTGCTCATCGGGCTGCGCGAGGGACTGGAGGCGTCCCTGGTCGTCAGCATCCTGGTCGCGTACCTGGTGAAGACGGATCGGCGCCACCTGCTGCCCCAGATCTGGCTCGGCGTCGGGACCGCGATCGCGATCTCGTTCGGTTTCGGGGCCGCCCTCACGTTCGGTCCCAAGGGGCTCACGTTCGAAGCTCAGGAACTGATCGGCGGGGCCCTCAGCATCGTCGCCGTCGGGTTCGTCACCTGGATGATCTTCTGGATGGCAAAGGCGGCTCGCGGCCTTTCGGGCGAGTTGCGCGGACGCCTGGACGCTGCCGAGGGCAGCAAGATCGCCGTGGCGGTGATCGCATTGCTGGCGGTCGGCCGCGAGGGCTTGGAGACGGCTTTGTTCATCTGGGCGGCCACACAGGCGGCCGCGCAGACCTCCGGTTCGACGGTGCTGCCGCTGCTGAGCGCCATCACCGGCCTGCTGATCGCCGCCGCGATCGGCTATTGGCTATACCGCGGGGCGATCAAGATCAACCTGTCGAAGTTCTTCACCTGGACCGGGTACTTCCTGATCTTGGTCGCCGCCGGCGTTCTCGCCTACGGGGTTCACGACCTACAGGAGGCGCGGTTCCTGCCCGGCCTAGACAACCTCGCCTACGACGTCTCCGCATGGATCGCGCCGGCCGGCGTCCTGGGCACCCTGCTCAAGGGGGTTTTCAACTTCTCTCCGGCCGCAACGGTGCTTGAGGTCGTCGCCTGGTGGGCCTACGTCGTCCCCGTGGCGTGGTTCTTCCACCGCGGCGTCGCCGCCAAACCCAAGCCCGCGCCGGCGCCAACCGGCATCACTCGTCCCCTAGTAGGAGACCGTTCGTGAGATACCGACCCCTCGCCGCAGTGCTTGTCGCCGCGGCGGCCTTCGGCACGTCCGCGTGCACGGACAACGCCCGGACGCCATCGGCAACCGCCGATCCCCGAAAGCTCAGCGTGAGTTCCACCGACACCGAATGCAAAGTCAGTGCCAACACCGCCCCCTCGGGGACGCTGACCTTCGCGGTCACCAACGCCGGCGCCCAGGTGACCGAGTTCTACCTGCTCGGGTCGGACGGGCTCCGGATCGTGGCCGAGGTCGAGAACATCGGCCCCGGGCTGACCCGGGAGTTGGTGCTGAGCGCCCCGGCCGGTTCGTACTTCACCGTGTGCAAGCCGGGCATGGTCGGTGACGGGATCCGGGCACCGTTCACGGTGAGTGATTCCGGCGATCCAGTCGGCCCCAGTGTCGACGATGCGGCCTTGGTGGCCGAGGCTGAGCGGCTCTACGGCGCCTACGTTCGCGACCAGATCGGCAGCCTGGTCACCAAGACCGAGTCGTTCGTGAATCTGGTCAAGTCCGGCAAGGACGACCAGGCCCGCGCGCTGTACGCACCCGCTCGCGTCCACTGGGAGCGGGTCGAGACGGTGGCCGAGTCGTTCGGAGATCTAGATCCCCGCATGGACGCCCGCGAGGCCGACCTCGAGGCGGGGCAGAAGTTCACCGGGTGGCACCGGCTCGAAAAGGACCTGTGGCCCGCTCGGGCGCCCGGCTACCAGCCGATGACGAAGGCCGAGCGCGCGACGATCGCCGATCAGCTCCTGGCCGACACCAGGGAACTCAACAAGCGGGTCCAGACCATGAAGTTCAACGTCTCGGGCATCGCCAACGGTGCCAAGGGCCTGCTGGACGAGGTGGCCACCGGCAAGGTCACCGGCGAGGAGGAGTACTGGTCGCGGACCGACCTGTGGGACTTCCAGGCCAACGTGGACGGCGCTCGGGTCGCCTGGGAGGGACTGCGTCCGCTACTGAAGAAGAAGGACGCGGCGCTGGACGAGACGATCGCAAACGAGTTCGCGCACCTCCAGGGGCTGCTGGACCAGCACAAAGCGGGTGACGGCTTCGTCACCTACGACAAGCTCACGCCCGCCGAGGTCAAGGCACTAGCCGACGCGGTGAACTCCCTGGGCGAGCCGTTGTCGAAGATGGCCGGTGCCGTCCTGAAATGACCGATGCACCCAAGTCGCGGCTGACCAGGCGCGGTCTGATCGGCGGAGTCGGTGCCGGCGCGGTTGCCGGGGCCGGACTGACCGGCGCGATCGCCTGGGGGACGCGACCGGCCGAGCCCAAGGCCGTCCCCGGCCTGAGGTATGAGTTCTACGCCGAACACCAGGCCGGGATCGTGACACCGGCCCAGGATCGGCTGCACTTCGCCGCGTTCGACCTCGACCCCAGGACGTCGCGAGCCGGACTGATCTCGCTGCTGCGAGACTGGACCGCCGCGGCGGCCAGGATGACCCGCGGCGCTGGCGCCGGGCCCAACGGGCCGGTCTCCGGCTCCTACGACGCTCCGCCGGACGACACCGGCGAAGCGATCGGCCTGGACGCGTCCGGGTTGACGATCACCTTCGGGTTCGGGCCGACGCTGTTCTCGCTGGACGGCAAGGACCGCTTCGGCCTGGCCGCCCGGACGCCGGCCGCACTGCATCGGCTGCCGCATTTCCCCGCGGACAAGCTGAACCCGCAGCTATCGGACGGCGACCTGTGCGTCCAGGCGTGCGCGCAGGATCCCCAGGTCGCCGTGCACGCGATTCGGAATCTGACCCGAATCGCGTTCGGACGGGCGTCCCTGCGCTGGTCGCAGCTCGGCTTCGGCCGGACGTCCTCGACCTCGACCAGCCAGGCGACGCCGCGCAACCTGTTCGGCTTCAAGGACGGCACGATGGGCCTGCGCGGGGAGGACACCGCCGGGGTGGACGCCCACGTGTGGGTCAAGCCGGGGGACGCCAAGGCCGGCTGGCTGGTTGGCGGCTCCTACCTGGTGGCGCGCAAGATCGCGATGATCGTCGAGACCTGGGATCGAAGCTCCCTGCGCGAACAAGAAACCATCGTCGGCCGAACCAAGGCCGAGGGGGCGCCGCTGTCGGGTGGCAAGGAGTTCGATCAACCCGACTTCAAGCGCAGCGGACGCGAGGGCGCGCCCCTGATCGATCCGAACTCGCACGTGGCGCTGGCCCACCCCGACCACAACAACGGGGTGCGGCTGCTGCGGCGCGGCTACAACTACGTCGACGGCAACGACCAACTCGGCCGCCTCTCGGCCGGGCTGTTCTTCATCGCCTTCGTCACCGATCCGCGTACCCACTACATCCCGATGCAAAACCGTCTCAGCCGCAACGACCTGATGATGGAGTACCTCCAGCACGTCGGCTCGGGGCTTTGGGCGTGCCCGCCGGGCGTCCGTCCGGGTGAGTACGTGGGCCAGGCACTGTTCGTTTGACTTCGACCGCCCGCGGCCGGGTGATCAGCCGGGTTCTGGACGCGTGGTCGTCTCCTTGATCAGGGCTTTCAGCCAGGCCCGCTCGTCGGACGGCACCTCTTGGGCCTCGTTGGCGTCCCGAATCGGCTCGTCGGAGTTGACCCAGTAGCGGCCGGCCTCGCGCTTGAGGTAGCGGTAATCGATCAGTTCGCGGCGCAAGAACGCGACGTCCTCGTGCGCCTTTCGCAACACGGCGTTCACCTCCGGCTCGGTGTAGTGGCGACCCGGGGCGAAACCGCGCAGCAGTTCGAGCAGGACGGCCACCCGGGGCTTGCGCTTGGCGGGGATCGAGCGCAGCCGCGGACCGTCGAAGAACCGCTTGACGATCTCGGTCTGGTAGGCATCGCGCGGCAGCTCAGCGGGCGGCGCGTCTTCTCGGACTCGCTCCAGCAAAGCGTCGTTGAGCCGGTAGATCCGGCGCTGGGCGTCCGCCTTGACCCGGACGATGCCGACCTCCTCTAGGCGCTTCATGTGGTGGCTGATCGTCGGCGCGGAGAGCCCGAGCGCCTCCACCAACTCACGTCCGGTGCGGGGGCGCTCGGCCAGCAGTCCGAGGATGCGGAGCCGGGTCTCGTCCGCGATGGTCTTGAGAACAAGGACGTCCCCATGCAGATCGTTAGACATGCATCTATCTTAGATGGACATCTAACCTCGTCCAATCTCGTCCAGGCGGGCGTTGGCCTCGTTAGCTGTTGATCTGGGCTGCATATGCGGCACAAATCAACAGCTAAACCGAGCGCGGGGGAGCAAGGCGCACCACCTCGCCGTACTTGGGGACGACAGCCTGCAGGCCGAGCTCGTCGCGAATCCGTTTGGCGAAGACCGGCGCGACGCCGGGGTCGCCGTGGACGCAGTAGACGAGTTCCGGCGCGGGCCGTAGGTCGCGCAGCCAGTCGAGCAGGTCCGAGGCGTCACCGTGGACAGAAAACTCACGATCGCGGACGATCTCGGCCCGAACGGGGACGTACCAGCCCTGGATCTTGACGTTGCGGGCGCCGTCGGCCAACTGGCGTCCGCGCGTGCCCTCGGCTTGGTATCCCGTCAGGACGACGGCGTTCTTGGGGTCCGGCAACAACCGGGCGAGGTGGTGCAGGACGCGGCCGCCCTCGGCCATGCCGGAGCTGGAGATGATGATCGCCGGCCGGTCAAGCTTGCTCAGTTTCATCGATTCCTGGGTGGAGCGGGTCTCGCGAAGCTGGGGGAGCCCGCGGAAGTCCGGCAGGTCGATGTCATCGCGCAGTTCGTCCAGGTGCCGGTCGGAGTAGACGTTCAGCACCGACAGGGCCATGGGGGAGTCGACGATGACGGGCACGTCGGGAATGCGTCCGTCGCGATGCATCTGCGTCAAGGCGCGCAAAACGACCTCCGTCCGATCTACGGCGAAGGCCGGGACGACGACCGTCCCGCCGCGAGCGATGGTGCGCCGGATCGCGTCGGCGAAGTCCTCGTGTTCAGGACCAGCAGGTTCTGGGTGCTCCCGATCGCCGTAGGTCGACTCGACCAGGACGACCCGGGCGCCGGGCGGGACGGCGCGCGGTTTCAGCAGTGGGTGATCGTGGCGTCCCAGGTCGCCGGAGAAGACGACGTCGGCATCGGCGGTCTCTACTCGGATGCTGGCCGAACCGAGGATGTGGCCGGCACGCACCCAGCGGGCGTGGATTTCCCCGCCCAAATCGACCGGGATGTCGAAGTCGACCGATTCGAACAGCGGCAACGTCGCTTCCACGTCGCGGCTGGTGTAAAGCGGTAGGGGCGGATCGTGCTTGGAGTAACCGCCGGCCAGCGCTTCCTCGGCCTGGGTCTCCTGCAAGCGGCCGGAGTCGCGCAGGACGATCTCGGCCAGCCGCCGCGTCCCCTCGGTGGCGAGGATGCGTCCGGCGAAGCCCTTCTGCACCAACGCGGGCAGATAGTTCACGTGATCGCCGTGCGCGTGGGTGATCAGCACGTCGGTGATACTTGCCGGGTTGATCGGGAATGGCGTCCTGTTCTCCTCGCGCCACCGCTTCTCGCCCTGAAACAGGCCCGCATCGACCAGGATGCGGCGCCGGCCGATGGTCAGCAGGTATTTGGATCCGGTCACGGTGCCCGCGGCACCGAGGAACGTCAACGTCGTTGGCGAGGCAGTCACGGTCTCAGTGAACCATCGCCCTGGCCATGGCGCGGCGGTGGGGGACATCCCCCTCAGGCGAGCAAGCGAATCAGGGTACGGGCATTGCGGACGGCGTTGCCATCCCCGTCGTTGTTGAAGTAGGCGTAGACGTCTCGCCCCTGGCCCGCCCACTCGAGAATGCGGTCGGCCCACCAGCGCAGCGAATCGTCGGAGTAGGAGCCGCCGTAGAGCCAGTTCTCGTCTGGGCCGTGCAGCCGGACGTAAACCGCGGCCGACGTCGCCCGAAGCACACAGGGCAGCCCGGCCCCCGACATGACCACGTAGCTGGCGCCGCGACGCTCAAGGAGGGCGAAGACGTCCTCGCTCAACCAGGATGGGTGGCGGAACTCGACCGCGGTCGGTACCCACCACGGGAGGATGCGCAACAGATAGTCCAGGCGCGCGTCGTCACGTTCCAAGGTCGGCGGGACTTGAACCAGGAGCATCCCGCGCCTGTCGTATAGGCGATCCCAGGAGCGCGCAATGCGTTCGACCCAGACATCGGGGGAGTAGAGCCGTTTTGCATGGGTCAGCCCTCTTGGCGCTTTCACCGACATCCGGAAGCCCTCGGGGAGGCGGCGCTGCCACGAGGCGAAGGTGGTCTCGCGCGGCCAGCGATAGAAGCTGGCGTTCAACTCGACCGTCCCGAACTCGGCGACATAGCCAGCCAGGCGAGACGCCGGTGCACAACCGGCGTAGAGGGCGTCGTCCCAATGGCGGTAGGACCAACCCGAAGTGCCGACCCAGACAGCCATCCGGTCAGGCTACTTGCGCCTCGCCCGCAGGGCGCCCAAGCCGGTGCCACCCCTGCGGGTGAGCTTGCCAAGCACGAAGCCGCCCGCGGTCCTGGCGAGCCGGCCAGGCAAACGGCCGGGCTCGCCAGGCCAGAGGCGGACGGCTCCCTAAGCTCGGGTGGTGAACGTCCATACCTTCGGTGCTGGCATGGCCATCCCCTCGGGACTGGACGCCGTGACGGTGACCGTGTAGACGGTTGAGCCGGCCAAAGCGGCGGTTGGCTTGATCGAGATCTTGGTGTCCGTCTTGGTGATCGTCCCCGGCACGGCGACCCCGCCGACGGTCACGGCGATTTGCGCGGACGACTGATCGACCGCCCGATCGAAGGTGGCACTGATCGTGGCCGTCTTACTGACATTCGTGGCGCCGTTGGAGGGCGACACCGATTTCACCGAGGGCGGGTCCGGGTCACGCTCTACAAATAGGACATCGACGTAGTAGTTCGAGGAGTGATAGGTCGAGGTGGGGAATGCGCTGCCGCCCGCATAAACCCCCATCACGCCGGTCAATGGCGGATTAGAAATCTCGCTGGCGAACCCGTTGGCCGTAACGCTGTAGTGACCTCGGGGTGCGTAGTAGCTGGCGGTATACACGCTCCCAGCGGTTACGGGCACGGCCCTAGTGAACTTCGCCGTCTGCCAGCCAGTGCCAGAGTCGGTGAAGTTGACCGACGCCAGTTGTGTGCCGTTCAACCACAGCTTGCCCACGTGGGTCCCGGTATTGGCGGCTGAACGGTAGTACTTCACGCCCGTGATGAACCCGTTCGTCGAGGTCTTGAACTGGATGCCCAGCGTCACCTTCGAGGCGTCTCCCGAGTCCACCGTGGTCGGGGTCGAGTCGGAAGGGAACAGGCTGCACGGGCAAGCGCCGCCGGTGGTGAACGTGGTCGAGTACGGCGCCATGGTCACGCCGCCCCCGCTCACGGCACCGCTGACGGCCACCGCGTACTTGGTCGAGATCGCCAAGGGAGCAGACGGCGTGAACACGTAGTGCCGCGCGTCGGAGTTGCTCAGCGCACCCGGGACGCTCGAGCCGTCCGGCTTGGTCAGGGTGATCGTGACCGTACCGGTCTGGATGTCAGTGTCGAACGTGACGCTGACTGGGGCCGAGATGCTCACACCCGCGCTGTTGTCCTGGGGGGTGAGCTGGGTCACATGCGGTTCGCCCGCCACCGCGGGGGTGAAGACAACATCGACGAAGTAGTTGCTTGACGAGGTGTTGGTCAGCGCCCCGGTGCCGTACTTGTAGCGTCCGGCGTTGGCCGGCGTTGCCAGCATCGAGTTGGTTCGAGCGGCGGCCAACGCGCCGCTGGTTTCGGAGTAGTGACCATTGCTGGCCAGGTAGGACGCCGTGTACGTGGTGTTGGCACTAACCGGGATCGGGTTGGAGAAGTCGACCTGCTGCCAGCCGGTCGCGCCTTCGGAAGTGGACGTGGCCGTCCCCAGGCTGGTGCCGGTGGCGCTGCGGAGGGTGACGGTATGTGGGGCGGTGTTGCCGGGCTGGGTGAAGAATCGGATGCCGGTGATCGTGCCGTCCGACAGGGGCGTAAAAGCCATCCCGAGTTGTACCGAGGCGGTCTCAGCCGAAGCAGCGCCAGTGGGTTGGTCGTCGTCGTTGAAGAGGCGGCAGGGGCAGTTGCCGTCGACCAGGTCAGCGGCGGCGGTGGTGAACTGCCAGGTCTTGGTAGCTGTGCCGGAGGTCACGGTAGCGGTGTACTTTGTGGCGGCTGACAGCGGGTCCGTCGGGGCGAAGGTGGCCTTTCGCGCGGCCGCGTCATAGGTTACGGCGCCGGCGACGCTGGTGTCGTCCGGGCGTTTGACGGTGAGGGCGACGGTGGCCGGGTCGACGTCGTCCCGATTGAAGGTGGCGGTCACCTTCGAGCTGGTCAACACCGACAAGGCCGTGTTGAGCGGGGACACGTCCGTCACTGTTAACGGGCTGGTGTCGCTTGTGGAGAACAGCGCGTCAACATAGTAGTTTTCCTGATGATAGGTCTCGGATGGAAATGCGTTCCCATAGACGTAGATACCGTTGGTTTGGGTTTGGCCACCCAGAGCCGTTTGGAATGCATTCGAGTATCCGGACCGGTCGAAGAAGTACTCATCTGCCGCGTAATGTCCCTTGGGCGCGTAATAGGCGGCGACGTAGGTGACGCCAGTGGTCACCGGAACAGGGCTGGAGAATACAAGGGTTTGCCAGCCGGTGGTGGTTTCTGTGGTGAAGGTGCCTTGGGCGAGGGTGGTGCCGGTTGTGGTGTAGAGGCGGCCGGTGTGGGTGCCGGTGTTTTGGGCTGATTTGTAGTAGCGGA
>JBDHZK010000032.1:0-21527 GCA_039811865.1 Propionicicella sp.
GGCCCTTCCGGATCGGAGAAGCCGAGCAGGACGCCGATGAGCCCGGCCCCAACGAGTGCTAGGCCCTGGGCAATGATCGTGGTCTCGGCCAAAGCGGCGATGGAGAAGGCACTGATCAGCGCGAGCGGGATCGGCCGAATCCCCCCGTAGTACCGGAACCCGCGAGTCGACCTCGCGGAGCCGCGTCCAGAGCGCATCCCGCCCAGAATCACGAACAAGACGAAAACCAGGTATGCCAGGACGACGAGGTTTCCCAACAGCGTCTGCAGCATTAGACCTTTCCTATCTCGGAGGACCTGGGTCCGGATCGACAATTTGGCAGGCTAATGCGGGTCAAAGACAGCGTTGAGCGCGCTCCCCCAGATGTCGCCTTTGTGTCGTCGAGTGCTGAGGCACTGACGCCGCTCGGGCGCCAGCGCGCGTCGGCCGTCCCCGATCGGGCAGACTGCCAACGACTCAGCATCCAGACGAGAGGAGCCCCCATGGCCGCCGACAGCTCATTCGACGTGGTTTCGAAGGTCGACCATCAGGAGGTCGACAACGCGCTGAACCAGGCCGCGAAGGAGGTTCGCCAGCGCTTCGACTTCAAGGGGACGGACGCTTCGATCCGCTGGTCCGGCGAGGCGATCGAGCTGGAGGCCAGCTCCGAGGAGCGGGTCAAGGCCGTCTTGGACGTCTTCGAGTCGAAACTGATCCGGCGCAGCATCAGCCTCAAGGCGCTGGACGCCGGCGAGCCGCGCATCTCCGGAAAGATGTGGAAGCTCACCGCGACCATCAAGCAGGGCATCACCACTGAGAACGCCAAGAAGATCGCCAAGCTGGTCCGCGACGAGGGCCCCAAGTCGGTGAAGACGCAGATCCAGGGCGAGGAGTTGCGGGTGTCGTCCAAGAGCCGAAACGACCTGCAGTCCGTCCAGGCGCTGATCAAGGCGCAGGACTACGACTTCGCCGTCCAGTTCACCAACTACCGGTGAACAACCCTGGACAAACCAACGCCCGGCCCCGAGAGTGGCGCGCATGAGCATTCGCACCGAAAGATGGCCCGCTGGCACTCCCTGCTGGGCTGACCTTGGCACCACCGACGTGGACGGCGCCAGGGCCTTCTATGCGGCCGTCCTCGGCTGGGACTTCATGGACACCGGCGAGGAGTTCGGCAACTACCTGATCGCCAACCTGGACGGCAACGCCACCGCCGGGCTCGGCCAAACCCCGGAGGGCATGCCGCCCGCCTGGACGCTTTACCTGGCCAGCGACGACGTCGCGGCGACCGCCGAAGCGATCACGGCCAACGGCGGGCAGGTGGTGATGCCGGTCATGGACGTCGGGCCGATGGGACGGATGATCATCGCCGTCGACCCGACCGGCGCAGCCTTCGGCGTCTGGCAGGCCGTGGACATGATCGGCGCATCAGTGGTCAACCAGCCCGGCGGGCTCACCTGGGAGGACCTGCGCAGCACCGATCCCGAAGCCGCGAAGGCCTTCTACGGTTCGGTGTTCGGATTCGGCGTCACGCCGATGGCCGAGGCCGGCCCCGACTACGGACTGTTCCACACCAGCGATCCGGAGTACCCCCTCGGCGGCCTGGGCGGGATGATGGGCGCGCCCGATGGGACGCCGTCCCATTGGCTGGTCTATTTCGGTGTCGCCGACGCGGAGGCCGCAGTCGAGGCGGCGGAAGCCAGCGGCGGCGAGGCTCTGGCGGCGCCCTTCGACACCCCTTACGGAAAAATGGTGCCGCTCCGTGACCCCGCAGGTGCCGTCTTTTGGACCGTGGAAATGCCCGCTGACCCGGCATAGCGGTTGAGTTGGGCCAGCCCGACGAGCGTTGGCCGATGCGGGCCCGGCGGGGCCATTTGCGGACGACGCTCGTCGCGTTCGGCACGAGGGCTTGCTCCGCGGGGCGGGCCCTTCGGCCCCTTAGCTTTTCGGCCCTGAGCTTGCCGGGCCTCGACTTTCGGCCCATGAGCTTGTCGAAGGGTCCCGACGGTCCTCGAGGCTTCTTGGGGCATCTAGAGGGAGCGTTTGCCTCAGGCGGCTCACGAGCGCTTCACAGGCGCCCCAAAGGTCACGATTCCCTGTGAGCAAGAGGGTTTCCTGCGAGCAGGCGCACGGGCCTGCCTAGGCTGCCGCCACGCCCGATCGGGCTAGACCGGAGGTAGCAGGGCATGTCGGCGGAGCTATCGGCGCGTCACGTAGCCGCGACTGGCGTCCCCGGCGACGACTACGTCCGGAAGGGCCGGCGTCGCGAGTTCCGCCGGGACGCCCTCACGGTGCTCAGTTGGGCGTTCATCGCGGCCTCGCTGGCGCTGTTCCTCGCCGACGGCGGCGCGAGCCAGTTCAATACCCTGGGCGGCGGCGTCGTCGCTCTGGGGACGATCAGCGGCCTGGTCGCCACCGCGTTTGTCGCCTTCATGACGATCCTGATCGCGCGGGTGCCGATCATCGACGCCACCATCGGTCAAGACCGGGCGACGATCCTGCACGCCACCCTCGGGAAGGGGGTGGTCTACGGTCTGGTCGCACACGCGCTGTTCTTGCTGGTCGGGTACTCCATCAGCGGCAAGGTCGACCTGGTCAGCGCCTTCGCGAGCCTGTGGGAGGGCGGCGGCCTGGACTTCATCTGGGCCTGGGTCGGCCTCGCCCTGTTCATCGGCATCGGGGTCACCTCACTGCTTGCATTTCGGCGCCGCAACCCCTACGAGCTCTGGTACGCCATCCATTTGACGACGTACCTGGCCGTCCTCGCCTCGCTGCCCCACCAGTTCTCGATGAGCGGCCTGCTCGCGCCGGGGACGAAGTCTCGAGCGCTCTGGTTGGCCATGTGGGTCTTGGCCGCGTTCTGCGTGCTCGCCTTCCGTGTGTTCTTGCCCCTGTACACCTCGCTGGAGCACCGGCTGCGGGTGAAGCGGGTCGTCCCCGCCGGCCAGGACGCCGTCTCGATCGAGCTGGTCGGCAAGGGCGTGGAGAGGTTGGGCGCGACGGGCGGCAACTGGTTCAACTGGCGCTTCTGGACGCCTGAGCTCGCGCTCCAACCGCACCCCTTCTCACTTTCGGCCGAACCCACCGAGGACGGGCTTCGGCTCACCGTGCGCAACCTCGGCAACGGCAGCGCACGGATACAGCGGCTGCGCCCCGGTACGGCCGTCAGCATCGAGGGCCCCTACGGGCTGTTCACGGACGCCGCGCGCACCCGCGACCGGGTCGTTCTGGCCGGGGCGGGCATCGGGATCGCGCCGGTCCGGGCGTTGCTCGAAGCCACCGGCGTCGAGCCCGGCAAGGCGGCCGTGATTCTGCGCGCGACCACCCCGAAGCAGCTCTATCTCGCCGACGAGATCACCGCCATCTGCACCGCGCGCGGCGTCCCGGTGATCACTTTGGTCGGCAGCCGGGCGGGGCAACGCTGGGTACCCACCAGCCACGCCGGCCACCGGCTCACCGACTTCGTACCTTGGGTCGCCGAGGCCGACGTCTACGTCTGCGGCCCGGACGCCTGGATGGACGCCTTCGCCGAGGACGCCCGGATCTGCGGCGTGGCACCGGCGCAACTGCACCGCGAAAGCTTCGACTGGTGAACCCTACGGAAAGGAATCCTCATGAGCCGGATCGGACAGGTGGCCGCCGTGGCCTCCGCCGCCGCTGTGCTGGGCGTGGGCTGGTGGATCGGTAGCCAGGACAGCACCAGCACCACCTCGGTGTCCGGCTCGGACGAGACCACCAACCCCACCAACGAGACGTCAGCTTCGGCCAAGACGACCACGGCGACGACGTCCGCCCCCGCCGGCAAGACGGGTAGCTACACCGGCTCGACCGAATCCGACCGCTACGGCAGCATCACTGTCACCGTCAAGCTGTCCAACGGAAACATCACCGACGTCACCTACACCAGCACCGCCAGCGACGGCCACAGCCTCGGCATTGAGAGCGAGGCGATCCCGACGCTGAAGTCCGAGGCAATCGCCGCCAACGCAGCCGACATCGCGTCGGTTTCCGGCGCCACCTACACCTCCACAAAGTACAAGGCGTCGCTGCAAGCGGCCCTGGACAAGGCCTGATGATGCTGATCCACGCGGCGGGCAGGGGCGCCACGAGAGTCGTGGCGCTCGTGGTGATCGGCGCTCTGGCGGGCTGCGGGGTGGGCCCCAAGGAACCGTGGAAGCCCGGAACTCCGGCCGCGAAGATCGACTTGAAGACCTTCACGGCCACCTACCGGCCGGTGATCGAGAGCGTCGCCAGCGCCACCGCCGACTCCGGTTTCACCTGGAGCGCGCAGGCCCCGACCACCGCGAAGGTGAACAAGAACGGGCTTTGCTCCTGGCGCCTGCAGAAGACCGGGACCTGGGCGCGCGGCGCCGAGCCGCTTCGCGAGGTGCGCAATCACGTCAACCGGGCGATGGTCCAAAACGGCTTCCACGCCACCGCCTGGGACGATTCCTCCGGTAACAAGGTCATGACCAGCGTCGACAAGCGCAACGCCCTGCTCGAGGTGACCGTCGCCAACCCCGCGACGATCGAAATCTACTCTCCCGCCGCGGACGCGACCTGCTGAGACCGGACGTCCGCAGACGTCCCCACGCCGTGCAGGATCTTGGGCCCGCAGCCGCGACCGGCTACGCCCGAAATCCCGGGGTGGCGAGCAACTCACCGTTGGTCCGCGCCGCGATCACCTCGATGGGCCACCTGGTCAGCGCGTGTTCCAGCGTGCGGGGCCCACCCGCGAGGATGGCCGTGGCCAACACGTCGGCGGTGAGGATGTCCGGGCCGGCGACGCTGACCTGCCGGAACGCGTCGGCGCCAACTCCCCGGGGCAACTGGGACGCCTGGGGCCGCGAAACCCGCCAGACGTGCTCGCCGCGTTCGGTCGTCCCGCTGGTGGCCAAGGCGGGCAGCGCGGGTGCGGCGGTGTGCTGGGTCAGCAGCGCGCCGCGGTCGTCCGGGTCGACGATGCCGAGCACCCAGGCGCTGCCGTCGGCGCGCCGTCCGCGGACCAGGACGTCCCCGCCGGCGTTGATGCACCAGTCCGGGCAGCCGTGCTCGACCAGCGTGTCGGCCGCCCCCTGGATCGCCAGCGCCTTGACCACGCCGGCCAGGTCGATCGCCCCGTCCGGACGCCTCGGTGTGAACGCCCCGAACGTGTCGCGCCGCCACTGTTGGGCCAACTCGTAGGCGTCTCGGTACTCCGCCGACGCGTCCTTGACGGCCAACTCCCCTCGCGCCACCCGTTGGCCTTCGCTGTCGCGATACAGCGTGAAGCGATCCTCCAACTGCGCGAACACCGAGCGGACGGCCCGCGCTGCCGGCCCCGGCACGCCTCCTGGCACCGCGACGCTGATCGTCGTCCCCATGGCTTCGAATACGTAGTGCAGACCGTCTCCCACGCGCCCACGGTAACGGCCTAACCTCGTGCGCATGGACGAGGTTGTCATCGAGCGACGCGGAGCCCTGGGCGTCCTGCGATTGAACCGGCCGCAAGCGCTGAACACGCTTACGGTCGAAATGATCGCCACCCTGCACCGGGCGCTGCGCAACTGGGCCAAGGACGACTCGGTGGCCGCTGTCTGGCTGGAAGGAGCCGGCGACAAGGGGCTATGCGCGGGCGCGGATGTGCGTCGCCTGCGCGACTCAGTCGTGACGGGCACGGCCGAAGCGCGGGATTTCCTACTCACCGAATACGCGCTCAACGGCTACGTCGCCACCTACCCGAAGCCTTACGTGGCCTGGATGGACGGCATCGTGATGGGCGGCGGACTGGGCCTGTCCGCACACGGGAAGCTGCGCCTGGTCACCCCGCGTACCCGCGCCGCCATGCCCGAGACGATCATCGGCATGTTCCCCGACGTGGGCCTGCTCTACGAGCTCTCCCGGGCGCCGGGCGAGCTGGGCGCCCATCTTGCGCTCACCGGCGACTCCTTCACCGGCGCGGACGCCATCGCGCTCGGCATCGCCGACGCGCTCGTCGAAGTGGAGTCCAAGGCGACGATCATGGCCCGCCTGGCCGCCGGGGACGTCCCGGACGGCACCGAGTTCGGCGATCCCCCACCTTCGCCCCTGGCGGCCGAGCGCGGCTGGATCGACCAGTGCTACACCGGCGTCGACGTGGCGGCGATCCTGGCTCGGCTGCTCCGACGTCCCGAGCCCGCCGCCCACGCCGCGGCGGAGGCGATCGGCCGGCGCAGCCCGCTCGCGTTGGCGGTCACCCTCGCCGCGCTGCGCCGCGCGGCAACCCTGCCGGACGTCGCTGCCGTCCTCGAGCAGGACGCCGCGCTCGTCCTGGACACGGTCGCGGCACCGGACTTCGCCGAGGGCGTCCGCGCCCTACTCATCGACAAGGACCGCGATCCACGCTGGGCGCCCTTGGACGGCGCGCGCGTTGCGGGCATCCTGGCCGCGTTGAACTGACCCCTTCGACAAGCTGGGGACGACGGACTCGGGCCTACTTCTTCTTGAAGTCGGCCTCGCGGTACTCCACGTCCAGGCCGCCGGCGGCCTTGTCGTCGGCGGACGACCCGGCCCAGCCGGCGACAGAGCGCGCCTCCTCCCGCTCGCGGAGGGCCACGCGGCGAATCTTCCCCGAGATCGTCTTCGGCACATCGGTGAACTCCAGACGGCGAATGCGCTTGTAGGGCGCCAGCCGCGACTTTGCGAACGCGAGGATCTCCCCCGCCAGCGCCATCGTCGGCTCAACGCCGCCGGCCAGGACGACGTACGCCTTCGGTACCGCGGTCCGCACCGGATCGGGCGCGGGGACGACCGCGGCCTCGGCCACCGCCGGATGCTCGATCAGCGCGCTCTCCAGCTCGAACGGCGAGATCCGGTAGTCGGAAGCCTTGAACACGTCGTCCGAGCGGCCGACGTAGGTGAAGACGCCAGCGGCGTCTCGGCTGGCGATGTCGCGGGTGTGATACCACCCGTCGACGATCACCTCGGCGGTGCGCTCGGGCTCGTCGATGTAGCCCTCCATGATCCCCGGCGGGGTGTCGGCGACCCAAAGGCAGATCTCACCCTCATCGGCGACCTCGCCGGTGGCAACGTCGAACAGCTCGATCTTGTACCCCGGCATCGCCCGCCCCATCGCACCGGGGACGACCGGCTGGCCAAGCGTGTTGGCAATGGTGAGCGTCGTCTCGGTCTGCCCGTAGCCGTCCCGGACGACGACGCCCCAGGCGTCCTCGATTCGCCGCATCACCTCGGGGTTCAGCGGTTCGCCGGCCGAGATCAGCGACCTTGGCGGGTCGGCGAGGCGGTTGAGGTCGGCCTGGATCAGCATCCGCCACACCGTCGGCGGCGCGCAGAAGCTCGTCACGCGAGCGATCTGCATGTGATCCAGCAGCGCGACCGGGTCGAAACGCGGCTGCTCGTAGACGAACACGCAGGCCTCGGCCAGCCACGGCGCGAAGAAGTTCGACCACGCATGCTTGCCCCACCCGGGCGATGCGATGTTCGCGTGCACGTCGCCTGGCTGCAGGCCCATCCAATACATCGTCGTGAGGTGCCCGAACGAGTAGGAGTAGTGCGAATGCTCGACCAGCTTCGCCTGCGCGGTCGTCCCGGACGTGAAGTAGAGCAACAGCGGATCGTGGGACGGGGTCGGACCGTCCGGCTCGAAGCCCTCGGCGGCGGACGCCGAGTCGGCGTAGGGGTGGGCGTCGCGGCCGAGTCCTCCGGGGACGTCCCCCACGACGATCAGCCGGTAGTCGCCGGGAACCTCGGCGAACCGCGGCGCCCGCTCGGCGTCCGTCACGACCCAGGAGACGCGCCCGCGCTCGACCCGGTCGGTCAGGTCCGCCGGCGGCATCAGCAGCGAGGTGGGAATGATCGGCGCCCCGAGCTTCATGGCGGCCAACTGCACCTCCCACAGCTCCACCTGGTTGCCCAGCATGAGTAGGACGCGGTCGCCGCGGCGGACGCCGATCTGGCGCAGCCAGTTCGCCACGCGCCCGGAGTCGGCGGCGAGCTGCGCGAAGGTCCGGCGTACGTGCGTCTCGTCGTGGTGGATCAGCCACAGCGCATCCTGGGCACCGCGGACCGGATCGGACGCGACGAAGTCGAACCAGTCGAGCGCGAAGTTGAACTCCTCCAGCCGGGGCCAAACGAAGCTGGCGGTCGCGGCTTCCAGGTCGTCATACCGCTCCATCAGGCGATTCCGCGCGGCCTCGAACTCCAGGCTCTTCGTCGACATGACCCTCCTGTGGGTACGGAACCGAAAGTTACGGTTGCGTAGGTCACGCTAGCCGGGATCGGTGGAATACTCCCGTCACTCGAAAGGAATTGAGATGTCCAAAGCGTCACCGGCATGAGCTTCGCCACGCTGGCCTTGATCTGTCTGGTGGCCATCATCGGGCCGGTGTTGACGCTGCCGGCTTGGCTGCGGCTGCCGCTGGTCGTGGGCGAGTTGCTGGTCGGGCTGGCCCTGGGTGCGTCCGGGGCGGGGATCCTGAACGCCGGCGACGCCACGTTCTCGTTTCTCGCCGAGGTCGGCTTCGCGCTGGTGATGTTCGTTGCGGGGACGCACGTGCCGATGCGGGACGCCTCCCTGCGCCAGGGGTCGGGCGTCGGCGCGCTTCGGGCGCTCGCCGTCGGCGTGATCGCCGTACCGCTCGGCCTCGGGCTGGCCGCCGCCTTCGGCAACGACCATGGCTTCTTGTACGCGGTGCTGATCGCGTCGTCCTCGGCTGGGCTGATCCTGCCCGCGCTCGCAGGCATCCCGCTGACGGCGCCGGCAATCGTGGCCGCCGTGCCCCAGATCGCCATCGCCGACGCGGTCTGCATAGTCGCGCTGCCGCTCGCCATCGACCCCGCCCATGTTGGCCGCGCCGCGCTGGGCGCGGTGGCGGTGCTGGCCGCAGGTGTTCTGGTCTTCTTCTTCCTCAACTGGGCCGAGCGCAGCGGAGCCAGGCGCCGAGTCCATAACGTCTCGGAACGCAACCGCCTGACTCTCGAACTGCGGACGTCCCTGGCCCTGCTGTTCGCGTTGGCGGCCTTGGCGGTCTACCTGCACGTGTCGATCATGCTGGCCGGCTTCTGCATGGGCTTGGCCGTCGCCGCCGTCGGCGAGCCGCGGCGGCTCGCCAAGCAGGTGTTCGCGCTCACCGAGGGCTTTTTCGCCCCGATCTTCTTCGTCTGGCTAGGCGCTTCGCTGAACCTGCACGATCTGGCGGCGTACCCGGCCGCGCTGGGGCTCGGCCTGGCCCTGGGCATCGCCGCCGTCGGAGCGCACACCGTCGTGGCCCTGACGCGCCAGCCCTGGCCGATCGCGGCGATCACCTCGGCTCAGTTGGGCGTCCCCGTGGCCGCGGCCACCGTGGGCACGCGTCTCGGGGTGCTGGTGCCCGGCGAGGCGGCGGCCTTGCTGCTGGGCGCTTTGGTGACGATCGCGGTTACCGCGCTCGTGGCGGGCCGGGTGGTGCGGATCGCCAAGGAAGGCGCACCGCCGCGCGAAGCCGCGTCGGGCGAAGGGGCCGACGGGGCTAGGCCTCGTCCTCGATCCGGCTGACGCCTTCGCTGCCGAAGTGACCGCGCCGGTGCCGAAAGTGCTGTACGGCCAGCGCCGCGAACATGCCGAGCCCGGCCAGGCCGAGCGCCCAGGCGTCGTTGCGCACGGCCAGGTTGCCAGCGCCGTAGGCGAGCAGGACGATCGTGACGACGACCGCCGTCCGGATCATGCGGGGCGTCGGGCGGGTCAGCGGGATCAGCAAGCCGCCCCACATCAGGTACCAGCTGTGCAGCGCCGGGCCGCAGATCGCGGCGATCAGGTAGGCCCAGCTCAGGAACGTGACGGGTTTGCGCCGGGCCACCGTGAGCGCCAACCAGGTGATCGAGATGCCGGTCACGGCCAGGCCGAGGACGCGGGCGACGTCCAGGGCGGCGTGCCCGTTGGTGTTCGCGCCCGCGAGGGCGAGCAGGGCATCCAATCCCATTCCGACTAGGGTGAACGGCGCCAGCGACAACACGCTGCCCGGCACGCCGACGGCATTCATCCAGCCGAAGTACAGGCCGGTGGCCACCGAGATCGCGGCGAACGTGCCGATCGCGACGGCGAAGCTCGCACCGACGATCCCGGCCGCGCCCAGGACGTCACGGGCGTGCCACGTACGCCAGGGCCGGGCAAGCAGCGCGATCGGATAGGCGGCCAGGAAGGCCGGTTGTTTGATCGCGGCGGCGACGCCGATGATGATCGCCGGCCAGATCAGGACGGCCCACCAGCGCCGCCAGCCGGTGGCCAGCGTCGGCCGCTTGGCCAGCCACAGGGCCAGCACGACCAGGCCCATCATCAGCGCGTCGTTGTGCGCACCGCCCACGAAGTCGATCACCAACAGCGGGTTCAGCGTCGCGAACCAGGCCGTGACTTGGGCGTTCACCCCGAGTTGGTGGGCGATCCGCGGCAGCAGCAGCACGATCATGGCGACGCCGACGACAGCCGGGATGCGCATCGACAGCGCCGAGTAGTAGGGGTTCAGGCCGACCATTTCGATCAGCCCCCGAGACAACTGCATGCTGAGCGGACCATACGGCGCCGGGGTGTAGCGCCACACCCACGAAACCTGGTCGGCGAACGCCCCCGGCAGGACGCCCGGCCCGACCTGGTAGGGGTTCAGCCCGTTGTGCACCAGCCATCCCTGGGCGGCGTAGGAGTAGGCGTCGTGGCTGAAGATGGGCGGCGCGAAGAGCAGCGGCGCGCTCCAGACGACCAGGATCACCCAGTGCCGGCCGACCTCGTAGGCCCACGGGCGCAGCTTGAACCAGGCGTCCATCAGCAAGGCGACGCCCGCGATGACGCAGATCGTCCCGGCGTACCGGGCCGGGTCCGAGTCGAGCCCCATCGCTCGCATCGGGACCCACCAGGGGCTGTTCTGCGGCAGGTAGGCCGGCGTCAACGAGCCCAGGTGCAGCAGGACCGTCCCGTAGAAGCCCTCCCGGACCGGCTTGTGGCTCCAGGCCATCGCCACGTCGGCGACGGCACGCCCCCACAGCGTCCCCGCCAGGTGCGATCCGGCGCGGACGAACGTCGCCACGCCCCCGGATCGTCTTCGCATGGCGCGAGCCTAGTGTCCGGGATCGTCATGCCGGGGCGGACGCCCACCCGACGGTTTGGATGGAGTTCCAGACGACGAAACCGATCACCAAGGCGACCACCCAGCCGAACTGGCGCCGGGTCAACGCCACCAGCGAGAGCACAGCCACCGGCCAGGCGACGTACCAGGGATGCAGCGCCTGGCCGAGTCCGGCCACGGCCAGTGCCCCCCAACCCAGCAAGGCCAGCGGACGATCCGCGAACCGCCAGGCGAGCAGGGCGAGGGCCACCAGGATCGACAGCGTGGACGCCAGCTCGACCGCGTGGACGTAGGGGCCGGCGTCCTGGCCGTTGAGCTTGAGCAACTGCTCCCCCACCCAGGAGACAAGGAAGAAAGGGGCCGCCGTTCCGGTGCGGCCCATCTGCGACAGCCACTTCGTCCAGCCGAAGCCGAGACCCGTGGCCACCGAGATGGCGACAAAGGTCGTCCCGGCGACGGCGGCGGCGAGCGCACTGCGCCAGCCCAGCAGCCACAGCCGCCTGGCCAGGGACGCCCGCAGCAGGTCCCCGGCGATCGGCAGCCCCGCCACCGCGACGACAGCCAACCCGGCCTGCTGCTTCAGGGCCATCGCCACGCCGACCGCCACCGGCGCGATCACCAGCGACCACACCCATCGGCGCGCCGAGCCGTCGCGCCGCTCGCCAAGCTCGAGGAGCGACCCTCCGCGCACGGCCAGCCACACGCCCAGCAGCGCGACGCCGACCATGGGGGCGTCGTTGTGGGCGCCGCCGACGAAGTGCAGCACGACGAGCGGGTTGAGTAGGCCCAGCCACAGCGCGCGCCGCCCGTCGGCGCCGACTGCGCGCGCCAGCCGGGGCAGCACCCACGCCAGCAGCGCGACCCCCAACAGCGCGGGCAGCCGCTGGGCGACGATCGACCAGTACGGATGCGCGCCACAGATTGCGACGGCGGCGGCACTGGCCCACAGCGCGAGCGGCGGGTACGCGACGCCGTTGCCGGCCCAAAGCGGGTCGACCGACGCCGCGAACGGTCCGCCGGAGGTGGCCAGGCCGACGTCGTAGGGGTTCAGTCCGTGACCGACGCTCCAGCCCAGATCGGCATACAAGACGGCGTCGGCGCTCAGCACGGGCGGGACGAGCAGCAGCGGCAGCGACCAAAGCGCCAAGACCCGGGCCGCCGGGACGTCCCGGCCGCGCAGCCCCCACCAGCCCCAGCTCAGCAGCGCCACGCCGACCACCATGAGGACGCGGCCGGCCAGTTCGGGGACCCAGTCACCGATGGCATGAATGGTTGGGTCGGCCCAGCCACCCGGCCGGTACGACCAGTGGTTGCCGCAGGCCGTG
Source organism: Propionicicella sp. (assembly GCA_039811865.1). GTDB lineage: Bacteria > Actinomycetota > Actinomycetes > Propionibacteriales > Propionibacteriaceae > JBDHZK01. The sequence continues at coordinate 12,374 of JBDHZK010000032.1, forward strand.
AGCCCTGCCAATAGTGATCCGACAAGGCCAATCACCACACCCGGCTGCCCCAGGACGGTCGGTCGACGCATTGGGCCCCTCTCGCCGGGTTCAGGCTAGACCGGAGGCGGCGGCAACGTGTGGCAGGCTGGCCGGATGCGCTACTGGGACTGGTTCGCCGACGGTCGCCTCGCCGTCACCGACATCGGTCTGGCTTGCTGCGTGGTCGAGTTCGAGGCGGCCACGCTGGGGCGCCGCGCACTGTCCGAGCCGCCACCGGAGGCCCGCCTGGTCATCGTCATCTCCGGCACGGTGACCGACGCGGCCGCGCCACTGGTCCGCGCCATCGTGGACGCCCAGCCGCGGCGTCCCACGATCATCGCCTTCGGCGCCTGCGCCTGCGCCGGCGGTCCCTATTGGGACTCCCCGGTGGTCACCAAGGGCGCCGACACGATTCTGCCGGTCGATCTGTACCTGCCCGGCTGTCCACCCCCACCGGGCACGCTCACCGACGCGCTCGCCGAGCTGGTAGCCGCATGAACGAGGAGTTGCGCGAGGTAGCCGGCCACGACTGGACCACGGCCGTCGAGTCCGCCCTCGCCGAGGGTTACCGCTGGTTCGACTTCCTCGACTGCGTCGACGAGATCGGCCGGGCCGATGAGTTCCGGCTGGTCCTGCGGCTGGTCGACCGGGAGCAAGCCGGCCTGCCCGGGATCACCGTCCAGACGAGCGTTTCGCGAGCGGCGCCGGAGTTGCCCACGCTGCGGCACCTGATCGCCGGGGCGTCTTGGCATGAGCGCGAGATCGCGGAGATGTTCGGCGTCACGTTCGTCGGCGGCGACCCGGCCAACCTGTTGCTGCGGCCCGGCTTCGGCGGCCACCCGCTGCGCAAGGACGACGTGCTGGGGGCGCGCGCCGTCCGGCCGTGGCCGGGCGCCAAGGAGCCGGGCGGCGAGGCCGCCGCGGGACGTCGCCGCATGGTGCCCCCCGGCGTCCCGGAGCCGAGCGTCTGGGGCGAGCGTGACCCGGACGTCCCGCCGGCGAGTTCGGAGGAGATCGCCGCCAGCACCGCCGGCGGCCGGGTCCGGAGGCGGCGATGAGCGCAACGGGTGGCCAGCGTGGAACCGACCCGAAGCACGGCTCGATCCGGCTGATCGAGCCCAACTGCACCTCCTGCATGATCTGCGCGCGGGAGTGCCCGGCCTGGTGCATCCACATCGACAGCCACACCGAGGTCGAGCCGGCGCCGACGCCTCACGGACGCCCGCGCACTGTTGCGGTGCTCGATTCGTTCGCCATCGACTGGACGCTTTGCATCTACTGCGGGATCTGCATCGAGGAGTGTCCGTTCGACGCGCTGGAGTGGGCCGGACGCCATCCCGCTGCGGCCGGCACCGCGAGGGGCCTGGTCGAGCGCCTGAAATGAGCGCCGCGCCTATTTCCGCGCGGTGAGCGTAAGCTAATTCAGGCCCGGCGCCAGCCAGACCGCGCCGCATCCAACTTTCCATCTCCACATGAGGGGTCGCGTGAGCAAGGTCCGGACTCTCGACAAGGTCGTGATTCGCTTCGCCGGGGACTCCGGCGACGGCATGCAACTGACCGGCGACCGGTTCACCGCCGACTCCGCCTCGCTGGGCAACGACTTCTCCACGCTGCCGAACTTCCCGGCGGAAATCCGAGCGCCACAAGGGACGCTGGCGGGCGTCTCCAGCTTCCAACTGCACTTCGCCAGCTTCGACATCCGCACCCCGGGCGACCGTCCGGACGTCCTGGTCGCGATGAACCCGGCGGCGCTCAAGGCCAACCTCGGCGACCTGCCTCGCGGCGGGGTGATCGTCGCCGATTCGGCCGACTTCACCCCGCGCAACCTGGCCAAGGTCGGTTACGACTCCAACCCGCTGACCGACGGCAGCCTGGCCGACTACCAACTGCACTCCCTCGACCTGACCGGCATGACGGTCGCCGCGGTCAAGGAGTTCGGCCTGGGTCGCAACGACGCGACCCGCGCCAAGAACATGTTCGCCCTGGGCCTGCTGACCTGGCTGTACAGCCGTCCGGTCGAGGGGACGCTGGAGTTCTTGTCGGCGAAGTTCGCCCGCAAGCCGGGCATCCGGGACGCCAACGCGGCCGCCTTCCGCGCCGGCTACGCCTTCGGCGAGACGACGGAGACGTTCGCCGTGCGCTACGAGGTGGCCCCGGCCGTCCTCAAGCCGGGCACCTACCGCCAGATCTCGGGCAACACCGCGCTCGCCTACGGGCTGATCACCGGCGCCCACCTCTCCGGCATGCCACTGTTCTTGGGCGCCTACCCGATCACGCCGGCCTCGGACGTCCTGCACGAGTTGGCGAAGGCCAAGGGCCACGGCGTCACCACCTTCCAGGCCGAGGACGAGATCGCCGGCATCGGCGCCGCGCTCGGGGCCTCGTTCGGCGGGCATCTCGGGGTGACCACCACGTCCGGACCGGGCATGGCGCTGAAGGCCGAGACGATCGGCCTGGCCACCATGCTGGAACTGCCGCTGGTGATCTGCGACGTCCAACGCGCCGGTCCCAGCACGGGCATGCCGACCAAGACCGAACAGTCCGATCTGATGCAGGCCCTGTACGGCCGCAACGGCGAGGCGCCCGTCCCGGTGCTGGCGCCGCAGTCGCCGGGCGACTGCTTCAACACCGCCGTCGAGGCCGTCCGGATCGCGGTGACGTACCGGACGCCCGTCATCGTCCTCTCCGACGGGTATCTGGCCAATGGGGCCGAGCCGTGGCTGATCCCCAACCTGGACGACCTCGCGCCGATCGATCCGAACTTCGCCACCGGGCCCAACGTGGGCGAGCAGTACCTGCCCTATGCCCGCGACGACAAGCTGGCTCGCGCCTGGGCGATCCCGGGGACGCCGGGCCTGGAACACCGCGTCGGTGGGCTGGAGAAGGCCGACCTGACCGGCGCGGTCTCCTACGATCCCGGCAACCACGACGCCATGGTGCGGTTGCGCGCCGCGAAGGTCGCCGGCATCGTCGCTGACATCCCCGACGTGTGGGTGGACGACCCGACCGCCGCGCACGGCGATCCGGCCGACGTCCTGGTGGTCGGCTGGGGCTCCACCTTCGGGCCGATCTGGGCGGCGACGCGGCGGCTGCGCAACACCGGACGCAAGGTCGCGCGCATCCACCTTCGCCACCTCAACCCGATGCCGGCCAATCTCGGCGACGTGCTGCGCTCGTATCGCCGCGTGATCGCGCCGGAGATGAACCTCGGCCAGTTGGCCCGCGTGCTGCGGGCGGAATACCTGGTCAACGTCGAGTCGTACAGCCGCGTCCGCGGGCTGCCGATCTCGCAGCGCGAACTCTCCGCGGACCTGATGCGCATCATCGACGAGGAGGCCGCGCGATGACCCAAACCACCCCGGCGATCCCGGCGCGCACCGGCGGACTGGCGGGCGTCCCCCTGCCGCTGTCGCCGCTGACGCGCAAGGACTTCACCTCCGACCAGGAGGTGCGCTGGTGCCCCGGCTGCGGCGACTACGCCGTGCTGGCCGCGTTCCAGGGCCTGATGCCGAAGCTCGACATCGCCCGCGAAAACACCGTGATCATCTCGGGGATCGGCTGCTCGTCGCGCTTCCCGTATTACGTCGACTCCTACGGCATGCACTCCATCCACGGCCGCGCGCCGGCGATCGCCACCGGGCTGGCGACCTCGCGTCCCGACCTGGCGGTTTGGGTGGTGACCGGGGACGGGGACGCGCTTTCGATCGGCGGCAACCATCTGATCCACGCGCTGCGGCGCAACGTGAACATCACGATCATGCTGTTCAACAACCGGATCTACGGCCTCACCAAGGGGCAGTACTCGCCGACGTCCGAGCCGGGCAAGGTGACCAAGTCGACGCCGCTGGGCTCGCTGGACACCCCGTTCAACCCGATCTCGCTGGCGCTGGGGGCCGAGGCGTCCTTCGTGGCCCGGACGATCGATTCCAACCGGGCGCACCTCTCGGAGGTGCTGACGGCCGCGATCGCGCACCGGGGGGCGTCCCTGGTGGAGATCTATCAGAACTGCCCGATCTTCAACGACGACGCGTTCGCCGACCTGAAGAGCTCCGCGGGCGAGATCATCGGTCTGCGCGACGGGGAGCCGATCGTCTTCGGCGCCGGCGGCTCGCAGGCCGTCGTCCGGGACGGCTCAGGCCTGGCGATCAGGCCGACCGCCGAGGTGGACGCGGCCGACATCGTCGTCCACGACGCGCACGCGGCCGACCCGAGCCAGGCCTTCGCGATCTCCAGGCTGACCGACGCCGGGCACATGCACCGCGCGCCGATCGGCATCTTCCGCGACGTCGAGCGGCCCACCTACGACGACGAGGTGCGCTCCCAGGTCACCTACGCCCCGCGCTCGGAGGAGCGGGCCTCCATTCAGGCGCTGATCAACGGCCGAGACACCTGGACGATCGAGCCGATCAACGGAAAGCAGGTGCGTTGATGGCGCTGCGGTTTGCGGACTTCGACGCCGACGTCCGTCCCCAGGACGACCTGTTTCGACACGTCAACGGCACCTGGCTGGCCACGGCGAAGATCGCCGACCACCTGCCGCTGGCGGGCTCGTTCATCGACCTGCGCGAGGCCGCCGAGGAGGCGGTCCGCGAGATCGTCACCGGGTTGGGTGTCAGCGCCGGGGACGACGGGGCCGAACGAAGCGGTGAGGCGGCGCAGATCGCGGCGCTGTACGCGTCCTTCATGGACACCGAGCGCATCGAGGCGGCCGGCGCCCAACCCCTGGCCGAGCCGCTCGCGCGAATCGACACGCTCACCGACATCGATCAGTTGCCCGCCTACCTCGGGACGTCCACGCGCCGTGGCACCGGCCAACTGATCGACCTCGGCGTGGACGCCGATCCGGGCGAGCCGACCCGCTACGCCCTGTTCGTCGGCCAGGGCGGGCTCGGCCTGCCCGACGAGGAGTACTACCGGCTGCCCGAACACGCGGACGTCCTGGCCAAGTACCGCGCGCACGTGGAGACGATGCTCGCCTTGGCCGGCTTCGCCGACGCGTCCGCGCAGGCCGACGCCGTGGTCGCCCTGGAGACCGAGATCGCCAAATGCCACTGGGACAAAGTGCGCACCCGCGACATGGTCGCGATGTTCAACCCGACCACCGCGGCCGAGTTGGCGGCCTCCGCTCCGGCGCTGGACTGGCCGGCGTTCGCAGCCGCCGCCGGCGTCGGGCACGTCACCGATTTGATCTCGACGCAACCCTCGTTTCTGACCGACGTGGCCAAGCTGTTCACCGTCGATCGGCTGGACGCGTGGAAGTCGTGGGCGCGCTGGCATGCCGTCCGGCGGCTGGCCCGATACCTCTCCGACGCCTTCGTGGACGCCGATTTCGCCTTCTACGGCACTGTCATGTCGGGCACTTTGACGATCAAGGAGCGCTGGAAGCGCGGCGTGGCCCTGGTCGAGGGCGCCCTGGGCGAGGCCGTCGGCAAGCTGTATGTCGAGCGCCACTTCTCGCCCGTCGCGAAGGCCCGGATGGACGAGCTCGTCGCGAACCTGATCGCGGCCTACCGCGCCTCGATCGGCCGCCTCGACTGGATGACCGAGGCGACCCGCACCCAAGCGCTGGAAAAGCTGAGCAAGTTCCGGCCCAAGATCGGCTACCCGGCCAAGTGGCGCGACTATTCGGGGCTGGAAGTGGGCGACGACCTGCTCGCCAACGTGCTGGCGTCCAACGAGTTCGATTTCGACTTCGCGGTGGGCCGGCTGGCCGGTCCGATGGACCTGGACGAGTGGTTCATGACCCCGCAGACCGTCAACGCCTACTACCACCCGCTGCGCAACGAGATCGTCTTCCCGGCCGCGATCCTGCAGCCACCGTTCTTCGACGAGGACGCCGACGACGCCCTCAACTATGGCGGCATCGGCGCGGTGATCGGCCACGAGATCGGACACGGCTTCGACGACCAGGGCTCCACCTGCGACGGGGACGGCCGCCTGCGCGACTGGTGGACGGCCGCCGACCGCGAGGCGTTCGAACGGCGCACCAAGGCCCTGGTCGACCAATACGAGGGGCTGGAGCCGGCTGAAACGCCCGGTTTCGGCGTCAACGGCCAACTCACCATCGGCGAGAACATCGGTGACCTGGGCGGGCTCGGCATCGCCTACCTGGCCTGGCAAATCGCAGTCGGTGACGACGTCCCGGCGGGCGCCGACGGGTACACCGCCGCGCAGCGGCTGTTCTTGTCGTACGCGGCGGTCTGGCAGGCCAAGTCGCGCCCGGAGACGATGCGGCTGCGGCTGGCCACCGACCCGCACTCACCGGCCGAATTCCGTTGCAATCAAGTGATCCGCAACGTTGACGCCTTCTACGCGGCGTTCGGCGTGGGGCCCGGTGACCGTCTCTGGCTCGATCCCGCCGACCGCGTCAAGATCTGGTGAACGCTTGGCTCGCGGACTGGCCGAAGGGCTCCCGGACAGCCTGCGGTAGTAGGGTCGCCTGCGTCGTCGGGGGCGGAACGCAACCGCGCAAGCCAATCAGCGGTTCCTGAGAGGGGATAGTCACTCGTGTCCGAGTACGCCGAACTTCCGAAGAAGATCCCATCGTCACCCTTTCCGGCCGACGAGAGCCAGCGCTCCAATCCTCAGGTCAAGGGTCCGTCGTTCGAGCCGAAACATGCTCTGGCCAGGGGTCCGGTGCTCTCGCCGCCGCACACCGTCGACGCGTTCGTCAAGGAGTTCCTGCGGGAACTGAACTCCGGTCAGGGTGTCCCGCTGTCGCGTTCGACCGTGAACGACCAGTACCTGGCCCTCGCGCGGACCGTCCGCACCTATCTGACCGCCCGCTGGTTGGAGACGGCCCGCGCCCGGCGCCAACGGCCGTCCAAGATCGTGGGTTACCTGTCGGCGGAGTACCTGCTGGGACGCCAGCTCGGCAACGACTGTCAGGCCGCGGATCTGCGCCAGTTGGCCGAGGACAGCCTCGCCGCCTGCGGCATCCGCTACGCCGACCTGATGGCCCAGGAGGTCGAGCCGGGTCTCGGTAACGGCGGCCTGGGCCGCCTGGCCGCGTGTTTCATCGACTCGCTGGCCACGATGGACATCGCCTGTATCGCCTACGGCATCCGGTACGAGTACGGGATCTTCCGCCAGACGTTCGTGGACGGCCGCCAGGTCGAGGTGCCCGACACCTGGCTGGCGCTCGGTAGCCCGTGGGAGGTGCCGCACCCGGACGCAGCCGTCCAGGTCGACTTCGGCGGACACACCGAGATCTACGAAGAGGACGGCGTCTCCCGGACGCGCTGGGTGCCCAGTTGGAACGTCCTGGGGATCCCCTACAACTACATGGTTCCCGGCTACCAGAACGACCGGGTGAACACCCTGCGCCTGTGGAGCGCCCAGGCGACCCACTCGTTCGACCTGCAGATCTTCAACTCCGGCGACTACGCCGAGGCCGTCCGCGCGCAGACGTTCGCCGAGAACATCTCCAAGGTGCTCTACCCCGAGGACTCCACCCCGCAGGGCCGCGAACTGCGCCTGCAGCAGCAGTACTTCTTCGTCGCCTGCTCGCTCTACGACTTCATCTTCCACACGATGGAGCCCGACTTCGACGTCCACGACCTGCCGAAGCGGATCATCTTCCAGCTCAACGACACTCACCCGGTGATCGCGATCCCCGAGCTGATGCGCCTACTGGTGGACATCAAGGGCCTGGAGTGGGCCGAGGCCTGGGAGATCACCACCAAGTGCTTCGCCTACACCTGCCACACGCTGCTGCCCGAGGCCCTGGAGGTGTGGCCGGCCGACCTCATGGGGCGGCTGCTGCCGCGCCACATGCAGATCATCGAGCGGATCAACGCCGACTTCCTCGCCGAGGTCCGGCAACGCTTCCCAGGCGACGAGGCGCGGGTGAGCCGGATGTCGATCATCCGCGACTTCCCGAGCCGGGCCGTCCGGATGGCGAACCTGGCGACGGTCGCCAGCGTCAAGGTCAACGGTGTGGCCGCCCTGCATTCGGAACTGCTGCGCGACAAGGTGCTGCACGACTTCGCCGAGATGTGGCCGGACAAGTTCACCAACGTGACCAACGGCGTCACCCCGCGCCGGTTCCTGAAGCTGGCGAACCCGACGCTGGCAAAGGTGATCAGCGAGGCGATCGGCACCCGCTGGGTGACCGACCTGGAGCGGCTGGCCGAACTCGAGCCGTACGCCGAGGACGAGGACTTCTGCGAGGCCTTCCGCGACTCCAAGCGCGCGAACAAGGACCGGCTGCGCGATCTGCTGATCGAGCGCGACGGCATCGAACTCCCCCGCGACCACATGCTCGACGTGATGATCAAACGGCTGCACGAGTACAAGCGGCAGAGCCTGAAGATGCTGCACATCGTCACGCTGTACAACTCGATCATCACCGGCGAGGTCGCCCCCGCGGACGTCACCGCCCGCGCGTTCATCTTCGGCGCCAAGGCCGCGCCGGGGTACTTCATGGCCAAGGAGACCGTCTTCCTGATCAACCGGATCTCGGCCGTGATCAACTCCGACCCGCGGGTCGAGGGGCGCCTGAAGGTCTTCTTCCCGGCCAACTACAACGTCACCTTGTCGACCAAGCTGATCCCGGCCGCGGACCTGTCCGAGCAGATCTCGCTGGCCGGCATGGAGGCGTCCGGCACGGGCAACATGAAGCTCGCGCTGAACGGCGCGTTGACCATCGGCACGGACGACGGTGCGAACGTCGAGATCCGCAAGCTCGTCGGCGATGAGAACTTCTTCCTGTTCGGCATGGACGAGCCCGAGGTGGCCGCGCTGCGCGAGTCCGGTTACTCGCCCTACTCCTACTACGAGCGCAACCCGAAGCTGAAGAGCGCGCTCGACCTGATCGCGTCCGGGCACTTCACCGACGGAAACCGCGACGCAGTGCAGGCGTTCGTGAGCGACCTGCTCTACAACGACCGGTTCATGGCGCTGGCCGACTACGAGTCTTACATCGACGAGCAGGCCAAGGTGGACGCCGAATACGCCGACTACAAGTCCTGGTCGCGCAAGGCGATCATCAACATCGCCCGCTGTGGCTTCTTCTCCTCCGACCGGTCCATGCGCGACTACATCCAGCGCATCTGGGGCGCGGACACCCTGCGCCTCTGAGCGTCGGAGCTTCGGCAGGCTCAGGGGCGAGGACGTCCCTGAGCCTGCTTGC
>JBDHZK010000033.1:0-21414 GCA_039811865.1 Propionicicella sp.
CGGGTCGCTCGACCAGGGCGTGGCCGGCCGCGACGCGAGCGGTGCGGTGGTCACCTCGTCCTCGGCGCAGGAGATGCTGTCGCGCTGGCCTGGGTCTTCGTGGGGTCAAGGCGTCGAGCACTACTCGCACGAGGGCCGCGAGTTCTTCGGGCACAACGGGGGAAACACCGGGTTCTCGTGCCAGTTCCTGACGTCGCGCCTAAGCGGTGTGACCGTTGCCCTGATGGTCAACAGCCACAACTCACCCCCGCTGCTCTCCCGCATCATGGCCCTGCTCTTCGAGCTGGCGGATGCTCCTGGCATCGCAGCCACGCCACGTGGCAGGCGCTGAACTCAAGCCGGCTTCCGAAGACTGCAGGCCCGCCCGCTTGTCTCGACCGCAGGCGCCCCAGGCTTAGCCGGCGCTCGGCTCCGGCACGGAGACGCTTTCGCTGGCCGACGGCGTTTGCGTCGGGGCGGTCGGGGTGGCGGAAGGGCTGGTGGGCTCAGGGGACGTGGTCGCAGTGGGCTCCGGGGACGGGCTCTTGGACGTCCCGGTGGAAGGCGTGCTGGACGAGCCCGGCTCGGGGGTGGCCGAACCAGTGGACGTCGGCGTGGGCGTGGGCGACGGGTTGGTGGCCTGCTGGATCGTGGTGCGGCCGCTGCCGTCCAGCGACTGCCCGGTCGCGGCCTCCGTGCCCGTCACCACACCCATGGCGATCGCGAAGCTGGCCGCCGCGGTGACCACCATGCTCGCGGCGGCGGTGGCCGCGATGGCCCAGCCGCGACGCTTCTTGGCCGGGGGCTGAGCGGGGACGTCCGTCACGGTCGGCGCGTCCCTGGCGGGGTCGATGGGCTCCATTTGGACGGTGACCTCGACCGGGCTATCACTGCGGCCGGCCCAGAGCGTTTTCACGCCACGCTGCGCCGCCTTGAGGCTGCCGGTGTAGACAGAGGACGCGGTCGCCGCGATGACGCTGGCCACGCCAGCTCCCACGAGCGTTCCGGTGACGCCGAGCCGGGAGCCGAGGGCGGCGGCTGTCGCCGCGGCGAGCGCGCCGCCGAGCACGGACGGCAAAGAGAACTCGAACAGCTTTTCGGGCTTCTCGGTCTCGCTCTGAGCATCGTTCTTGGGCTTGGCGTCGTCCTGCTTGGACTTGGGCTGTTCGGTGATCGTCGACATCAACTGCTTCTTCTTCGGGTGGCGGGACGGTCTAGTCCCTCTGCTTCAGCCGCCTATTTTAGCCGTGACGCTAATAACTCCAACCTTGCGCGCGTCGTGGGCGTGTCGCCCTTCGATGAGGACACAGGAAGCCAGGAGGCTCGGGCGGCAGCCCGGCGAAGGCCGCGCCGACAAGCACCAACGGCGGCCGCGCACCGAAGTGGTGCGGGCCGCCGTCGCGCCGCGTCGATGGGAGAGGTGAGACCTCAGCTTTCCTTGATGGCCGAGATCTCGAACTCCAGGGTGATCTTGTCCGAGACGAGGACGCCACCGGCCTCAAGGGCGGCGTTCCAGGTCAGACCGAAGTCGGAGCGGACGATCTGGGTCGAGCCCTCGAAGCCGATGCGGGTGTTGCCGAAGGGATCGACGGCCTGACCGTTGTATTCGAAGTCGATGGTCACCGGGCCCGTGATGTCCTTGATGGTCAGATTGCCCTGGACGCGCAGGGTGTCGTCGCCGACGGCGACGACCGAGGTCGAGACGAACTTGATGGTCGGGTACTGCTCGACATTGAAGAAGTCGGCGGACCGCAGGTGGTTGTCGCGATCGGCGTTGCGCGTGTCGATGCTGGCCGCATGGATGACGACGTTGATCTTCGCGCCGGCCAGGTTCTCGCCGGTGTTGGCGGTGCCGGAGATGTCGTCGAACGACCCCCGCACCTTGGTCACCATGGCGTGGCGTGCGACGAAGCCGATGCGGGTGTGCGCCGGGTCGAGGGTGTAGTTGCCGGAGAGGGCCTTAACGCTGCTCATTGGTGGGAGTGCTCCTTCGGATTGGGCGTCGGGACGACTGTCCGCACGATTGTCTTGCCGGGTTCGTTTCCCCGCTGGCAAACAACACTTTACGTGAAGTTAGTTTAAGAATCAACTATCGCCTGTTGGTTCGGCGATCCAAGGTTTCGCCGCCTCCAATTGGGTCGACACCGCCAACAACTGCTCGTCTCCGGCGGGACGACCGGTGAGCATGACGCCGAAGGGCAACTCCACGCCGTCCACGAAGGCCCGATGCAGCGGCAGCGAGATGGACGGTCGTCCGGTCAGGTTGGCCACCGAGGTCCAGGGCGTGTAGCGGCACTGCGCGGCGAAGTCGGCCTCGGGATCGGCGTCGTCGCGCAGCGAGCCGATCGGCGCCGGCGGTTGCGCCAGCGTCGGGGTGAGGACGGCGTCGAAGGCCGCCCAGGTGCGGGCCACATCCCTGGCCAACGACTGGATGCCGGCCAGCGCCGCCGCGTACTGGGCGCCGGTGACGCGGCGTCCGAGTTCCCGCAGCCAGCGCGTCAGTGGGACGAGCAGGTCGTCCGAGCCGACCGGCAGCGGCAGGGACGCCGCCGCGACCGCCCAGACCGCCTGGAAGGCCGTCCACCGCTGCGGTTCGAACGGACGCGGCGCCTCGACGACGTCATGGCCCAGCCCGACCAGGGCGCGCACGGCCTGGTCGACGCCGGCCAGTGCCTCGGGGTGGACGTCCGCCTCGGCCACGATCGCCGGCAGCGTCAGGACGCCGATCCGCAGCCGCGGCACCTCCGCGTCGCAGGCCGCCAGGAAGGACGTCCGCGGCGCCGGCACCCAGTACGCGTCGCCCGGCTCGGCGCCCGCGAGGACGTCCAACCCCAAGGCGGTATCTCGGACGTCGGTGGTCAGGACGCCGTCGCTGGCCAGGCCCGGGCCGTCCACCCGCCATGGCCCGGCGCTGACCCGGCCGCGGCTCGGCTTCATCCCGACCAGCCCGCAGGCGCCCGCCGGGATGCGCAGCGACCCGCCAGCGTCCGAACCGTGGGCGATCGGCACGATGCCGGACGCCACGGCCGCCGCCGCTCCCCCGCTGGACCCGCCCGCCGAGCGGGTCAGGTCCCAGGGTGTGCGGGCGGGCGGGGCGACATCCGGCTCGGTGTAGGCGGGGAAGCCGAACTCCGGCGCGGTCGTCTTACCGAGCATGATCGTGCCGGCCGCCCGCAGCCGGGTGACGACCCCGTCGTCCACGGCGGCAACGTTGCCGCGCAGCGCACGCGAGCCCGCCTCGAAAGGCACTCCGGCAACCTGGGCGAGGTCCTTGATCGGGCACGGGACGCCCAGCAGCGGCGGCAGCGCTCCCCCGGCGGCGACCAGTGCGTCCGCGGCCCGCGCCTGGGCCAGCGCCAGCTCGGGGGTCAGATGGACGAACGCGCCGACGCTCGGCCCGTCGTTCTCGGCTCGGCGAATGGCTCGCGCCACCACATCGACCGCGCTCAGTTCGCCGGCCGCGATGGCGCGCGCCAGTCCCCTGGCGGTGCGCAAGCTCAGGCCGTTCGGGTGGTCACCGAGTCGCACAGTGCCGACAAGGCGTCCTTGGCCTCGCCGTCGGGCAGGTCGGTCAGGTAGCCGCGGGCAACCTCGGCCCGGCGCGCGATCTCGGCCCGGGCCTCGTCCACGACGCGATGCGCGAGCACCCGCGACAGCGTGTCGGACAGGACGTCCTCATCGACGATCGGTCCGCGCAGTCGGGACTTCAGCTCGTCGTCGGCTGGGTCGTCAGAGGCCAGCAGCATCAGCGTCGGCAGCGTGAGGACGCCCTCGCGCAGGTCTGTGCCGGGCGTCTTTCCGGTGGCCGATCCGGCTAGGTCGATCACGTCGTCGCTGAGCTGGAAGACCACGCCGAGCTCCTCGCCGAAGGCCGACAGCGCCTCCAAATCGGACGCCGGCGCGCCCCCGACCATGCCGCCGTACTTGGCCGACGCCGCGATCAGCGACCCGGTCTTGTCGGCTATCACCTGCAGGTAGTGGGCCACGGGATCGTCGCCGGGCTGAGGCCCGCGCGTCTCGGCGATCTGCCCCTGGACGAGCCGGGCGAACGTCTCGGCGTGCACCTGGACGTAACCCGCGCCCAGTTCGGCGACCACACCGGACGCCCGCGCAAACAGGAAGTCACCCACCAGGATCGCCACGTTGTTGCGCCACCGGTGGTTGGCGCTCTCGGCGCCGCGCCGGTAATCGGCCTCGTCCATCACATCGTCGTGGTACAGGCTGGCCACGTGCGTCAACTCCACCGCGACGGCAGCCTTCTCGACCGCCGCCGGGTCGGAATCGGGGTAGAGACCCGCCGTCGCGACCACCAGCATCGGCCGGAAGCGCTTGCCGCCGGCAGCGATGATGTGGTGCGCCGCCTCGTCCACGAAGGGTGTGTCGGCACTCGCCCAACTCGACAGTGCGGCCTCGATCTCAGCCAGTTGAGCGGCCGCGCGCTCCCCGAACTCTGACCCCACGAGTTCATCCACGCTCACCGGCGCACCCCCTTCTTTGGCCCCATTGCCGACTCCCCGCTCAGCGCAGGAACTCCCCGGCCTTGGCCAGCAACTCCATCACGGTACCCGGAACGATCCCCAGCGCCAGTGTTCCGGCCAGCCCGACGACGATCGGCACCCACGTCAGCCAGCTAGCGTCCCCGACTTCGGCGTCCTCGCTGGGCTCGGTGAAGAACATCACCAGGATCACGCGCAGATAGAACGCCGCGGCGATCAGGCTCATCACGATGCCGATCGGCACAAGCCACCAGTAACCGCCGCGCCAGGCCGCCGCGAAGACGACCCACTTGCCCAGGAAGCCAGCCGTCAGCGGGATGCCGGCGAAGCTGAGCAGGAACACCGAGAAGGTCGCGGCCAGGAACGGGTTGCGCCGGCCGAGTCCGGCCCAGGCACCGAGACCGGTCGCCTCGCCACCGGCGGCGTTGCGCACCATCGTCAGGATCGCGAACGAGCCGAGCGTCGCAAAGCCGTACCCGGCCAGGTAGAACAGGATGGACGCCACGCTGCCCAGTTGCCCGGGCACCTGCCCGTTGCCGATGGCGTTCGCGCCGGCGAGCGCGGTCAGCATGAACCCGGCGTGCGTGATCGAACTGTAGGCGAGCATTCGCTTGACGTCGTTTTGGGTGATGGCGATCACGCCGCCGACGCCCATGGTGATCACCGCGATGATCGCCAGCAGCGGCTGCCAGTCCCAGCGGGCGCCGCCCAGCGCGACGAAGAACACCCGGGCTAGCGCGATCATCGCCGCGGCCTTGGTGGCGATGGCCATGAAGCCGGTCACGGCGGTGGGGGCGCCGACGTAGACGTCCGGCGTCCAGGTGTGGAACGGCACGGCGCCGACCTTGAACAAGAAACCGATGGCCAGCAGCGCGATACCCGCGATCAGCAGCCCGCGACCGTAGCTGGGGGTCAGCATCGCGGTGTCGATCGCCGCCAACTCGAACGAGCCGGAGTAGCCGTACAACAGCGCGATCCCGAACAGGAAGAACGCGCTCGACAAGGCGCCGAGCAAGAAGTACTTCAGCGCCGCCTCTTGGCTGAGCAGGCGACGCCGGCGCGCCAACCCACACAGCAGGTACAGCGGCAACGAGAAGACCTCGAGCGCGACGAACATGGTGATCAGGTCGTTCGCCGCGGCGAAGATCATCATCCCGCCGATCGCGAACAGAGCCAGCGGAAAGACCTCGGTGTGCTCGAAGCGGGCGGCGGTGGCTTCGCGTTCGGCCGGGCTGCCCGGAACGGACGCCCCCGACGCACAGAAGGCGGACGTCCCGCCGTTCAGCTTGCGCTCGGCGAACAGGCAGATCGACAACAGCCCGAAGACCAACAGCAGCACCCAGGTCGCGTGCGTCGGGCCGTCCAGGGTGATCGACCCCATGGCCAAGACTCCGACGCCGCCCTTGCGCCAGTTCGCGACGGCGAAGCCGAGGGCCACCAGCAGCGACCCGAAGGCCAGACCGAGCTGGGCGGCGAACCGATAATGCCTGGGCAGCGCGGCCTCGGCGAGGATGCCGAGGCAGGCCGCCAGCAGCACCAGCACCACCGGCGCAAGCAGCTTGAACTCGAGTGTCGGGACGGTGAACTCCAGCAGCACCGGGCCCATCAACACCTGGCTCATCACTTGGCCTCCTTCACCACGACGGGGGCCGGATCGCTGACCGAGACGTAGGACATCAGCGCCCGCGCGGTCGGCTCGACCAGGTCGGTGATGGGCTTGGGGAAGAACCCGAACAGCAGCAGCACCGCGATAATCGGGGCGAGCACCCACTTCTCGAGCGCGGTCGCGTCCACTCCGAAGCGCTTGGCGACCTCAGCGGACGGGGGGCCGGTCATCGTCCGCTGGTACATCAGCAGGACGTACAGCGCCGACAACACCATGCCCAGGCACGCGATCGCGGCCACCCAGGGCCACTGCGACCAGGCGCCGGCGAGCACCATGAACTCGCTGACGAAGGTCGAATAGCCCGGCAAGGACAGCACCGACAGTCCCGAGACCAAGACGAGCCCGGCCAGCACGGGCGCGACCTTCTCGACGCCGCCGAAGTCGGCTACCTGGGCGCTGCCGCGGCGCCTGATCACGAACCCGATCACCAGGAACATCGCGGCGGTGGAGAAGCCGTGGTTGACCATGTAGAACATCGAGCCGGTGATGGACGCGCTGGTGAAGGCGAAGACGCCGAGCACCATGAAGCCGAAGTGGCTGATCGAGGTGAACGCGATCAGGCGCATCAGATGCTTGCTGGCGACCGCCGCCACCGCCCCGTACAGGATCGAGATGACCGCGAGGGTGACCACGACCGGCGTCGCCCACTGGGCCGCCTCGCCGAACAGGCCGAGACAAAAGCGGAGCATGCCGAAGGTGCTGATCTTGTCCAGGACGCCGACCAGCAGCACCGACGTCCCGGGCGTGGCGCTCTCGCACGCGTCCGGCAGCCAGGAGTGCACGGGCACCATGGGCGCCTTGACCGCGAACGCGACCATGAACCCGATGAACAGCCAGCGGCCGAGGTCGCCGCCGATGTGCAGCGCGGCCAGGTCGCTGAGCAGGTAGGTCGGAGCCCCGGCCGACGCCGAGACGCCGTACAGGCCGATGACGCTGACCAGCATCACCAGGCCGCCGGCCAGGCTCATCAGCAGGAACTTGTTCGCCGCCAAGCCGCGTTTGCCGGCGCCGAACCCGCCGATCAGGAAGTACATCGGGATCAGCGTGGCCTCGAAGAACAGGTAGAACAGCAGGACGTCCGTGGCCAAGAAGACGAAGACGCTCAGACCCTCCAGCAGCAGGACGAGCCCGAAGAACGCGCGCGGCGACCAACGTCCGCCCAGCGCCCCCGTGTTCCACTCGGCCAGCAGCACCAGCGGGGTAAGGACGACGGGCAGCAGCGCCATGGTCAGCCCCATGCCGTCCAGGCCGAGGGCCCAGTTGGCGCCGATGGCCGGGATCCAGGGCACGAGAACGTCGAGCTTCGTCCCACTCAGGTAAAGCCAGGCGACGTAGGCACCGAGGGCCAGCGTGGCCAGCGAGAACGCCATTCCGAGCTGCCGGGCGGTGTTCTTCACGGGCGCGCACAAAACGAGCGCGCCGAGGATCGGCAGGGCGCCGAGGGCGGTCAACCAGTGCATCCCAATCTCCCTCAGGCCAGCTGTCCGACGAGCAGAATCAGGCCGAGCAGGACGGCCCCGGCGACCGTGGCCAGCGCGTAGCCGCGGACGTAGCCCGTCTGGCTTTGACGCAGCCACTGGCCGAGCCCGGCGACGACGCCCGCGGTGCCCATCACCGCGCCGTCCACCGCCGCGGTGTCGGCGGCGACGACCCCACGTGCCAGGCCCATCGTGGGCCGCACCACCACGGCGTCGTTGAACGCGTCGCCGTACAGGTCGTTGCGTCCGGCCAGGGTGAACGGCGAACTCGTTTCCGGCGGGGTGTCGGGGACCGCGCGGCGTCCGAAGACGACCCAGGCCAGGGCGATTCCGCCGGCGACGATCGCCATCGTGGCCCAGCCGACGGCCGTCGGCAGCCACTCCACCTCGTGCGGGTGGGCGCTCGTGGACGGCTCCAGCCATTCGCCGATCCAGCCGTTCAGGACGACGCCGGCGACGACGCTGGCGGCCGCGAGCACCATCAGCGGGATCGTCATCACCAGCGGCGACTCGTGCGGGTGGACGCCCTTGCGCCAACGCTTGGCGCCGAGGAAGGTCATCAGCATCAGCCTGGTCATGTAGAACGCGGTCACCCCGGCGCCCAGCAGCGCCAGCGCGCCGACGGCGAAGCTGTGGTGGAAGGCCGCCTCGATGATGTGGTCCTTGGAGAAGTAGCCGGCCAGCGGCGGGACCCCGATGATCGCGAGGTAGCCGCAGGCGAACGTCCAGAACGTGACCGGCAGCGCCCGGGCCAGCGCGCCGTAGTGGCGCATGTTCACGTCGTCGTCCATGGCGTGCATCACCGAGCCGGCGCCCAGGAACATGTTGGCCTTGAAGAAACCGTGGGTGAGCAGATGGAAGATGGCGAACGCGTAGCCGGCCGGGCCGAGGCCCGCGGCCAGCATCATGTAGCCGATCTGGCTCATCGTCGAGCCGGCGAGCACCTTCTTGATGTCGTCCTTGGACGTACCGATCCAGGCGCCGGCCAGCAGCGTCACCGTCCCGACGATCACCACCGCCAGACTGGCCGTCGGCGACGCCTCGAACACCGAGTGCGACCGGACGACCAGGTACACCCCGGCGGTGACCATCGTGGCCGCGTGGATCAGCGCCGACACGGGCGTCGGGCCTTCCATGGCGTCCAGGAGCCACGCCTGCAGCGGCACCTGCGCCGACTTGCCGCAGGCGCCCAGCAGCAACAGCAGGCCCATCGTCGTGGCCCAGAACGGGCTCAGTTGCGCGGCGTGGGCGTCCACGGAGACGAACGACGAGCTGCCGAACTGGGCGAGCATCGTGAAGATCGCCATGGTCATGCCGAGGTCGCCGACGCGGTTCATCACGAACGCCTTCTTGGCGGCCGCGGCGGCGCTCGGCTTGTACTGCCAAAAGCCGATCAGCAGGTATGACGCCAGGCCCACACCCTCCCAGCCGACGAACAAGATCAGGTAGTTGTCGGCCAGGACGAGGATCAGCATCGCCGCGATGAACAGGTTCAGGTAGGCAAAGAACCGGCGCCGTCGCACGTCGTGGGCCATGTAGCCGATCGAGTAGACGTGGATCAGCGACCCGACGCCGGTGATCAGGAGCACGAACAGGATCGACAGGGGGTCGATCCGCAGGCCGACGTCGATCTGCCAGGCGCCGGTGACGAACCAGGTGTACAGGGTGCTTTCGATCACCCGGCCCTCGGGCGCGAGGCCGAGCAGGCCGACGAACAGGCTCAGCCCGACGCCGAAGGACGCGATCGGCGCCAGCGTGCCGAGGAAGTGGCCCCAGGCGTCCGCGCGGCGGCCGAGCAGTAGCAGCAGCGCGGCCGACAACGCCGGGATGGCGATCATCAGCCAGGCGTAGCCGAACAGCCCCGAGGCGGGCACGGGGGTGATCGTTTCGAGTGCGAGCACGAGCTATCCCTCTTAGAGCTTCAGCAGGTTGGCGTCGTCGACGGAGGTGGAGCGCCGCGTCCTAAAGATCGTGACGATGATGGCCAGGCCGACGACGACCTCGGCGGCCGCGACCACCATCACGAAGAACCCGGCCACCTGACCGTCCAGACCGCCGCGTCCGTTGGCGAAGGCGACCATGGCAAGGTTGGCGGCGTTCAGCATCAACTCGACCGACATGAACATGACCAGCGCGTTACGCCGCAGCATCACGCCGAGCGTCCCGATGCTGAACAGGATCGCGGCCAGGTAGAGGTAGTTCTGCGGGTTCACTCCGACTCCTCGCTCGCTGCCTCGATGGCTTGGAAGACCTTCGTGGTTTGCGCCGCCAACGCCGGTGAGTCGACGATCGCCCCGCGTCCGGCCAGCGTCTGGCTCACCGAGGCCTCCGAGACGCTGCCGTCGGGCAGCAGCGCCGGCGTGGCGATCGAGTTCTGCGTCGCGAAGACACCGGAGCTGGGCAGCGGGCCGGGATGCTCACCGGTCTTGGCGTACTCCTTGAGCCGCTTTAGCGACAGCTCCTTTTGTCCCGGCTTGTGGTGGACGCGCTGTCCGTGCGCGAGCACCATCGCGCCGACCGCGGCGGTGATCAGCAGCGCCGAAGTGAGTTCGAACACGAACACGTAGCGGCCGAACACCAGCGCGGCCAGGCCCTGGACGTTGCCGCCGTTGGCCGCGTTGGCCGCCGCCAGGCCCGCCGGGGCGCCGGTCACCGCGCCCCCGATCGCGAAGACCAGCAGCCCGAGGACGCCGATTCCGCCGACGATCGCCATCGGCCGCTGGCCCTTGATGGTCTCGACCATCGAGTCGGGCGCGTCCACGCCGACGAGCATCATCACGAACAAGAACAGCATCAAGATGGCGCCGGTGTAGACGATGATCTGCACCGCGAACAGGAACGGAGCGTCCAGCGAGGCGTAAAGGACGGCGAGCAGCACCATCACCCCGGCCAGGCACATGGCCGCATGGACGGCCCGGCGCATCGTCACCAGCCCGATCGCGCCGAGGACCATCAGCGGCGCGCAGATCCAGAAGGCCCACTCCTGGCCGCTCATTTCTTGGTCTCCTCGCTCGGACCGGTCCGGGTATCGGGCGCGCCCGTCTTGGGCAGGCCGAGGAAGTAGGAGCGCTCGTCCGGGCCGAGGTGGCGCGGGTGCGGCGGCGCCTCCATGCCCGGCAGGAGCGGCGCGAGCAACTGATCCTTCTCATAGATCAGGCTCGCGCGGGTCGTGTCGGCCAGCTCGAACTCGTTAGTCATCGTCAGCGCCCGCGTCGGGCAGGCCTCGATGCACAACCCGCACAGGATGCAGCGCAGGTAGTTGATCTGGTAGACCCGGCCGTACCGTTCGCCCGGGGAGTAGCGGGCGTCCTCGGTGTTGTCGGCGCCCTCGACGTAGATCGCGTCGGCCGGGCAGGCCCAGGCGCACAGCTCGCAGCCGACGCACTTCTCCAGCCCGTCCGGCCAGCGATTGAGCTGGTGCCGGCCGTGGAACCGGGGCGCGGTCACCTTCGGCTTCAACGGGTAGTCCTGCGTGAACGTCTTGCGGAAGATCGTCTTGAACGTCACCCCGAAACCCGCCCAGGGATCGAACCAGCCCATCAGGCATCCTCCCCTTCGCGATCTCGTCGGACGGTCTCGTCGGCCTCACCGGCCGCGGTCGAGCGGACGACGGTGGCCAGCTCGGGCAACTCCTGCCCGGGCATCGGCGGCACCGGGTAGCCGCCGGCGAACGCGTCGAACTCGCGGCGGGCCGGCTTGGCGGCGGCCTTCGTCTGCGCCGCCTGCGCCTCGCGCCGTTCGGCGACGAAGCCGAGCGCGGCCCAGATGGCCAACAAGATGACGACCACCCCCAGGATCCACCAGATGTTCTCGCGGCTGATCAGTTGCTCGTTGGCGACCACCCGCAGCGTGGCGATCGCCAGGATCCAGGCCAGCGAAATCGGGATCAAGTACTTCCAGCCGAGGTTCATGAACTGGTCGTAACGCATCCGCGGCAGCGTCCCCCGTAGCCAGACGAAAACGAAGATGAAGAACTGGACCTTCAGCACGAACCACAGCAGGCCCCACCAGCCGGTGTCCATCGCCGGCAGCAAGACGTTGATCGGCCAGGGCGCGTGGTAGCCGCCCATGAACAGCGTGGTCGCGACCGCCGAGACCGTGGCCATATTGATGTACTCGGCCAGGAAGTAGATCGCGTAGCGGAAGCCGGAGTACTCGGTGATGTAGCCGCTGACCAGTTCCGACTCGCACTCGGGCAGGTCGAAGGGCGCCCGGTTGGTCTCGCCGACCATCGAGATGCCGTAGATGATGAAGGACGGCAGCAGCGGCAGCCAGTACCAGGTCGGGATCGTGGTGTTCAGCCCGAACAGCGTGATCGGGGCGGCCTGCGCCTCGACGATCTCGGACGTCGCCATCGAGCCCGAGTGCAGGAAGACCGCCACCAGCGCCAGCCCCATCGAGACCTCGTAGGAGATCATCTGGGCGCTGGAGCGCAGCCCGCCGAGTAGCGAGTAGGTGTTGTTGGACGACCACCCGGCCAGCACGAAACCGTAGATGCCGACCGAGGCGACGGCCAGGATCAGCAGCACCGAGACTGGTAGGTCGGTCAACTGCAGGCGGGTCTTCACGCCGAAGAAGTCGACCTCTCCGGCGAACGGGATCACCGCCCAACTGGTGAACGCCGCGGTGCCCGACAGCAAGGGCGCCAGCGTGAACAGCACGCGGTCGACCTTGCTCGGCATGAAGTCCTCTTTGAGGAGGAGCTTCGCACCGTCCGCGACGGCCTGCAGCAGCCCGAACGGGCCGTTCATGATCGGGCCCAGCCGGTGCTGCATCTTGGCGACCACTCGCCGTTCGAACCAGACGTTGAAGATCGTCCAGACCAGCAGGACGACGAACAAGAACACGACCTTCAGCAGGACGACCCACCAAGGATCGGTGCCGAACAGCGGCGAGATCTCTTGAAGTCTCATGCTTGGCCTCCGATTGCCGCGCTGACTACCACACCGTCGCCGGCCACCGCGCCCAGGTCGTGACCCAGCGAGGTGCCGCCGGTGCAGGCCGGCACCCAGACGACGTCGTCGGCCATCGGCCAGGTGATCGCCAGCGGGAACGTGATCGCCCCCGCCGGGCCCGACACGTGCACGTCTTGGCCCTCGACCAGCCCGAGCCGCTCGGCGGTCGCCGGGCTGAGCCGGACGCGGCCGTCGTGTCCGGTCTTGCGCAGGGCGATCTCGCCGTCGATGCCGCGGGCGTCGTCGATCAGCAGCCGCCAGGACGCCAGCACCAGCTCGCCCTCCCGCGGGAGCGCGTACGGGGTGGTCGCGCTCTCGGGCAACGGGGCGCGCGGGCCGTCCCAGACGCCGAGTTCGGCCAGCTCGTCGCCGGCCGCGCGCGGTGTCCGGAAGCCGAGGTCGTGGCCCATCGCGTCGGCCAGGGCGGCCAGGACGCGCAGATCGGTCATCACCGTGGTGTTCTGTGTGATCACCCGGCCGACCGGGCCGTGCCGGTGTTCGAAGTTGAGGAAGGTGCCGGCCTGATCCTCGATCAGCGCGACCGGGAAGACGACGTCGGCCCGCTCGGTGACCGGGGACGTCCGCTGCTCCAGGCTGACCACGAAACCGGCGTTCTCCAGCCCCTCGAGCACGGCGGCCTCGCTGCGGAAGTCGCGTGGGTCGATGCCCGCCACGACCAGCGCCTGCAGTTCGCCGGACGCCGCCGCGCCGAGCTGGGCGTCGGCGTCCAGGCCCGGGGTGGGCGGCACGGATTCGATTCCCCACGCCGCCGCCATGTCGACGCGCGCGCCGGCGTCGGCGACCAGGCGTCCGCCGGGCAGCAGATTGGGCAGGCAGCCGGCCTCGATTGCACCGCGGTCGCCGGCTCGCCGGGGCACCCAGCCGAGCTTGGCACCTGTGGCGTCGGCGAGGTTCGCGGCGACGCTCAGCGTTCCCTGCGCCAACGCGGCCCGCTCGCCCACGAGCAGGACGGTGCCGGCGTCGATCTCGCCGATGTCGAGATTGTCCAGGACGGCAGCCTCGGTGCCCGGGACGCACGGGATCCAGGTCGCCGAGAGCTTCTCCGAGCCGTTGGTCGGGTAGGCGGCCAGGACGAATACCTTCAGCCCACGCTTGCGGACGGCCTTGCGCAGCCGCAGGAAGACGATCGGCGACTCCTCCTCCGGCTCCAGCCCGACCAGGACGACCTGCTTGGCGTTCTCCAGGTCGGTGTAGGTGACGCCCTGGCCGAGGCGCAGGCCGGCCACGCGGGCGGCGAGGAAGCCGGCCTCCTCGGTGGTGTGGGGTCGGGAGCGGAAGTCGATGTGGTTGGTGCCCAGCACGGCGCGGGCGAACTTGGCGTAGCCGTAGGCGTTTTCGGCGGTCAACCGGCCGCCGGTGAGCACGCCCACGGACGTCCCGGCCGCCTTCAGCCCGGCCACCGCGGCGTCGATCGCCTCGGGCCAGGACGCCGGTCGCAACACCCCGTCTTGTCGGACCAGCGGGCGGATCAGGCGGTCGTGGCCGCGGGCCGACACGAAGCCGAAGCGGCCCCGGTCGCAGTTCCACTCCTCGTTGACCTCGGGCGCGTCGCCGGCGAGTCGCCGTTTCACCTGGAAGTGCCGGTGATCGGCGCGCAACTGGCAGCCGGAAGCGCAGTGCTCGCAGGTCGTCGGCGTCGACACCAGGTCGAACGGACGCGCCTGGAAGCGGTAGGCCGCCGACGTCAGCGCCCCCACCGGGCAGATCTGGACGACGTTGCCGGAGAAGTAGCTGTCGTAGGGGTCGTCCACGTACGAGCCGACCTGCTGCAGCGCGCCGCGCTCGACCAGCGCGATGAACGGATCGCCGGAGATCTGCTCGCTGAAGCGGGTGCAGCGGGCACACAGGATGCAGCGCTCCCGGTCGAGCAGGATCTGGGCCGACAGGGACACCGGCTTGGGGAACGTCCGCTTCACGCCGTGGTAGCGCGATTCCCCGTCACCGGTGGACAGCGCCTGGTTCTGCAGCGGGCATTCGCCGCCCTTGTCGCAGATCGGGCAGTCGAGCGGGTGGTTGATCAGCAGGAACTCGATCATGCCCCGCTGCGCCTTCTCGGCGACCGGGGAGGTCCGCTGCGTGCTGATCTTCATGCCCGGCGCGACCTCGAGCGTGCAGGATGCCTGCGGCTTGGGCATGCCGCGGCCGTTGCCCATGTCGGGCACCTCCACCAGGCATTGGCGGCAGGCGCCCATCGGGTCGAGCAGCGGATGGTCGCAAAAGCGCGGGATCGCGATGCCGATCATCTCGGCGGCGCGGATCGCGAGCGTCCCCTTCGGGACGGACACCTCGATGCCGTCGATCGTCACCGTGACCAGTTCGGGGGCCACGGCGACGGCGTCGGTCTTGGCCTCGACGCTCATGCGCGCGCCCCCTTCGGCTCGACGTGATAAAGCGCGCTCGCCTCGTAGGGGAACAGCTCCCACGCCGGCGTCTTGTAGCCCGCCTCGAACTCGTCGCGGAAGTGCTTGATCGCCGAGGTGACGCAGGCGACGGCGCCGTCGGCCAGGGCGCAGAACGAGCGGCCGCCGATGTTCTCGCAGATGTCGAGGATCTTGTCGACGTCCCCGGCTGGGCCCTTGCCCTCCTCCAGGCGCCGCAACGCCTGCACAAGCCACCAGGTGCCCTCGCGGCACGGGGTGCACTTGCCACACGACTCGTGCTTGTAGAACTCCACCCACCGCAGGGTCGTGCGGACGATCGAGGTCGTCTCGTCGAACACCTGCAGCGCCTTGGTGCCGAGCATCGAGCCGGCTGCGGCCATGCCCTCGTAGTCGAGCGGGGTGTCCAGGTGCTCGGCGGTCAGGATCGGGGTGGACGAGCCACCCGGCGTCCAGAACTTCAACTCGTGCCCGCGTCGCATGCCGCCGGAAAGTTCCAGCAGTTTGCGCAGCGTGATCCCCATCGGCGCCTCGAACTGGCCGGGCCGCGCGACGTGCCCCGACAGCGAGTACAGCGTCATGCCCTTGGACTTCTCGGTGCCCATCGAGGCGAACCAGCCCGCTCCGTTGGCGATGATGCAGGGGACGGACGCGATCGACTCGACGTTGTTGATCACCGTCGGGCTGGCGTACAGGCCGGCCACGGCGGGGAACGGGGGACGCAGGCGCGGCTGTCCGCGGCGGCCCTCCAGCGAGTCGAGCAGCGCGGTCTCCTCGCCGCAGATGTAGGCGCCGGCGCCGGCGTGCACCGTGACGTCCAGGTCGAAACCGGTGCCGAAGATGTTCTTGCCGATCAGCCCGCTGGCGTACGCCTCGGCGACCGCCTGCTGCAGGCGCCGGATGACGTGCAGCACTTCGCCGCGGACGTAGACGAAGGCGTGGGCGCAGCCGATCGCATAGGAGGAGATCGCGATGCCCTCGACCAGCGTGTGCGGCGAGGCCAGCAGCAGCGGCATGTCCTTGCAGGTGCCCGGCTCGGACTCGTCGGCGTTGACGACCAGGTATTTCGGCTTGGGGTTGTCCTTGGGGACGAAGCTCCACTTCATGCCGGTCGGGAAGCCCGCGCCGCCGCGTCCGCGCAGCCCGGACGACTTGACGATGTCCATCACCTGCGCAGGCGTCATCGTCAGCGCCTTGCGCAGCGCTTGGTAGCCCCCGCCGTCGACGTAGCGGTCGAGTTTCCAGGCCTGCTCCTGGCCCCAGTTCGCGGACAGGACGGGGGTAAGCGCGTCGACCATCAGAACTCCCCCTCGACCGGCGCGGGAGCGCTCCAGTGATTCTCGGCGGCCACCATCAGACCCAGCAGGGACGCCTCGCCCGCGGTCGGGCCCTCGTCCGCGCGGCCGTCCGGGAAGCCGGCCAGGACGCGCTCGGCCTCGCGCCAAGACGTGATCTGCGCGCCGCGCGTGGACGACACCGCCTCGCCCTCGGCGAGGGCGTCCAGCATCTGCCGGGCCGAGTCGGGGGTCATGTTGTCCATGAACTCCCAGTTGACCGTCATCACCGGGGCGAAGTCGCAGGCGGCGTTGCATTCGATCCGCTCCAGCGAGAACAGCCCGTCGGAGGTGGTCTCGTCCGGTTCGATGCCGAGGTGCTCGCCGACGGCGTCCAGGAGCTGGTCGCCACCCATCACCGCGCACAAGGCGGTGGTGCAGACGCCGACCAGGTGTTTGCCGCACGGCTTGCGGCGATACATCGTGTAGAAGGTCGCCACGCCGGAAACCTGTGCGTTGGTGATGCCCAGGACGTCGGCGCAGGCCTGGATGCCCGCCGGGCTGACCCGGCCGTCCACGCTTTGCACCAGATGCAGCATCGGCAGCAGCGCCGAGCGGGCCTGCGGGTAGCGTCCGGCGATCTCGGTCAGTTCGGCGATGGTGTCGGCGTCGATGTTGGTGGACGGGTCGTCGGTGTCCACCCCGCCGGAGTCGGGAAAGTACGACCTGAACTCGTGGCCGCTCACCGGTCCACACCCCCCATCACCGGGTCGAGGCTGCCGACGGCCACGACGACGTCGGAGATCATCCCGCCCTCGCACTGCACGGGCACAGACTGCAGGTGGTTGAAGCCCGGGTCGCGGAAGTGGGCGCGGAACGGACGCGTGCCGCCGTCCGACACCACATGGCAGGCCAGCTCGCCCTTGGGGCTTTCGATCGGGACGTATGCCTGGCCGGGCGGCACCCGGAAGCCCTCGGTGACGATCTTGAAGTGGTGGATCAGGGCCTCCATCGACTCACCCATGATGTGTTTGATGTGCTCGTTGCTGTTGCCCTGGCCGTCGGGGCCGAGGGTCAGTTGGGCGGGCCAGGCGATCTTGGGATCGGCCACCATCACCGGCTGGCCGGCGGTCTGCTCCAGGCGGTCGGCGCACTGTTCGACGATGCGCAGGCTTTGCCACATCTCCTCAAGCCGGACGCGGAAGCGGCCGTAGGCGTCCGAGGTGTCCCAGGTGACGACATCGAAGTCGTAGGTCTCGTACCCGCAGTAGGGCTGCTTGACGCGCAGGTCCCAGTCGTAGCCGGTGGCGCGCAGGGGCGGGCCGGTGACGCCGAGGGCGAAGCAGGCGGCGAGGTCCTGGTAGGCGATGTCGCACATGCGGGCCTTGAAGATCGGGTTCTCGTTGCAGAACGCCGCGTACTCGGGCAGGTGCTTGTGCAGCCAGCCGATCAGGTCGCGCAGGTGGCTGATGCCAGTCTCGGGCAGGTCGTTGGCCACCCCGCCGGGACGAATGTAGGCGTGGTTCATCCGCAGCCCGGTGACGGCCTCGAGGAAGTCGAGGATCATCTCCCGCTCGCGGAAGCCGATCGTCATCACCGTCAGCGCGCCGATCTCCATGCCCCCGGTGCCGATGGCGACCAGGTGGGACGAGATCCGGTTCAACTCCATCATCAGCACGCGGATGATGTTCGCCCGCTCGGGGATGTCGTCGGAGATGCCCAGCAGCCGCTCGACGCTGAGGCAGTAGGCGACCTCGTTGAACAGGGGCGCGACGTAGTCCATGCGCGTCACGAACGCCACGCCCTGGGTGTAGTTGCGGTACTCCATGTTCTTCTCGATGCCGGTGTGCAAGAAGCCGATGCCGGGCCGGATCGAGGTGACCGTCTCGCCGTCGCATTCCAGGATCAGGCGCAAGACGCCGTGCGTGGACGGATGCTGCGGGCCCATGTTGACCACTAGCACCTCGTCGCCGCGTTCGGCCTGCTCGGCCGCGATCTCGGCCCAGTCGCCGCCGACGGCGGTGTAGACCGTGCCCTCGGTCTCCTCGCCCGGGGCGGCGTAGAAGTCGACGGTGCCCGCGCTCA
This sequence comes from Propionicicella sp., assembly GCA_039811865.1. GTDB lineage: Bacteria > Actinomycetota > Actinomycetes > Propionibacteriales > Propionibacteriaceae > JBDHZK01. The sequence continues at coordinate 18,333 of JBDHZK010000033.1, forward strand.
TCGGTAGCTCCTGCGCTGGTCGGGGGGCGGGACGACCGCACCCTTGTACTCCACGGGGATACCGCCGAGCGGGTAGTCCTTGCGCTGCGGGTGGCCGACCCAGTCGTCCGGCATCAGGATGCGGGTCAGGGCGGGATGGCCGTCGAAGACGACGCCGAACATGTCCCAGGTTTCGCGCTCGTGCCAGTCGGCCATCGGGTAGGTGTCGACCACCGACGGCACGTGCGGGTCGGCGTCCGAGCAGGACGTCTCCACGCGCAGCCGGCGGTTGTGGGTCATCGACTGCAGGTGGTAGACGACGTGCAGTTCGGCGTCGGCGTCGAATGGGTAGTTGACGCCGGAGACGCTCGCGCAGAACTCGAAGCGCAGCAGCGCGTCGTCGCGCAGCGTCCGCATCACTTCACAGACGCGCTCGCGGGTCACGTGGAACGTCAGCTCGCCGCGGTCGACGATGACGCGCGCCACAGCGTCCGGGAGGAGTTCGACGAGCCGGTCGTAGATGGCGTCGAAGTAGCCGCCGAAGGGACGCTCGGACTCACCCGGGAACTGGATCGGGCGCACCATCCGCCCGTAGCCGGAGGTGTCGCCGGGGCCGTCCGACCACATGCCGTGGCGGACGGCGATCGTCTCCCCCGCGCCCGGGGTGAGCGGCGCCAGCGCGCCGGGATTAGGCTCGGTCACCGCATCAGCCCCTTCAACTCGATGGTGGGCGTCGCGGCCAGCGCGGCCTTCTCGGCGGCGTCTTGGGCCTCGATCTCGTTGGCGCCCATGGGCCGCTTGGCGACGATGTTCTTGCGGAGCTTGAACATGGCGTCGATCAGCATGTCCGGACGCGGCGGGCAGCCGGGCACGTACATGTCGACCGGGACGATGTGGTCGCCGCCCTGCACGATCGCATAGTTGTTGAACATGCCGCCGGTGGAGGCGCACACGCCCATCGCGATCACCCATTTGGGGTTGGGCATCTGGTCGTAGACCTGGCGCAGGACGGGGGCCATCTTCTGGCTGACCCGTCCGGAGATGATCATCAGGTCGGCCTGGCGCGGGGAGGCCCGGAAGACCTCCTGCCCCCAGCGGCCCGAATCGAAGCGCGGCGCGCCGTAGGACATCATCTCGATCGCGCAACACGCCAGCCCGAACGTCGCCGGCCAGAAGGACGCCTGCCGCATCCAGCCGAACAGGCCCTCCATGGTGGTCAGCAAGACGCCCTGGGGGATCTTGTCCTCAAGCCCCATAGCTCACTCCCAGTTCAGGCCGCCGCGGCGGAGCACGTAGTAGTAGGCGATGAAGACCGTCACCACGAACAGGGCCATCTCGACGAGGGCGAACAGGCCCATCTGGTCGAAGCTGACGGCCCACGGATACAGGAAGACGATCTCGATGTCGAAGACGATGAACAGCATCGCGGTGATGTAGTACTTCACCGGGAACCGGCCGCCGCCGACGGGCTGCGGGGTGGGATCGATGCCGCACTCGTAGGTGTCGTACTTGGCGCGGTTGTAGCGCGCCGGGCCGACCAGCACGCTGAGCAGGACGGAGACGGCCAGGAAGCCGGCAGCCAAGGCCAAGATGCCCAGCAGCGGAACGTAGGGACTCATCGGCGAACCCGCTTCCTCTCACTAATGGCTACTGGCCGGGCGGTCATGCCGCGGGCGCCAGTCGGGTCAGGGCGGTGATGACCTTGTCCATCGCATCACCGTCGCGGGTGTCGTACAAGCCCGCCAGCAGCTTCAGCACGAATCGCATCAGCGTCTTGCGGGGCAGCCCGTAGCGGGTGCAGATGCGCATGATCTCGGGGTGACCGATCAGGCGGACGAAGTAGCCGCCCAGGCGGTAGTAGCCGCCCAGTTCGGCCTTGAGGCGGGTCGGGTAGCCCTGCAGGGCGCGCTCGGCGCTGGACGTCCCGGCGCCGCGATAGTGGGCGTCCGCGATGGCGGTAGCGGCCAGTTCGGCCGACTCCATCGCGTAGGCGATGCCCTCGCCGTTGAACGGGTTGACCATGCCGCCGGCGTCCCCGACGAGCAGCAGGCCGCGGTGGTAGGCGGGCTGCCGGTTGAAGCCCATCGGCAGCGCCGCGCCGCGGATTTGGCCGTGTTGGTTAGCCGGGGTGAAGCCCCATTCGGGCGGGGTGTTGGCGAGCCAGCGGTTCATCAGGTCGCGGTAGTCGGTCTTGCCGAAGGCCGAGGAGGTGTTCAGGATGCCGAGGCCGACGTTGCAGGTGCCGTCCCCCATGCCGAAGACCCAGCCGTAGCCGGGCAGCAGCTTGGACTGGTTCGGCTTGCCGTCCCAAAGTTCCAGCCACGACTCGAGGTAGTTGTCGTTGGTGCGGGGGCTGTCGTAGTAGGCGCGGACGGCCACGCCCATCGGACGGTCGTCTCGCTTGGTCAGGCCCATCGCGACCGAAAGGCGGGAGGAGTTGCCGTCCGCAGCGACGACGAAGGGGGCGCGGAACGTGCGCCCGTCCTTGGTCTTGACGCCGACGATCCGCTCGCCGGCCAGGACGGGCTCGACGACGTTGGCGCCCTGGATCAGCTTCGCCCCGCCGGCCACGGCGTGCCGGGCGAGCAGGTCGTCGAAGTCGGCGCGCGGGCGGACCAGGCCGTAGGAGGGGAAGTCGGCCAGCTCGGGCCAGTCCAGCTCGAACGGTTCGGCGCGTCCGCCGTAGACACGAAGGCCCAAGTTGTGCAGCCAGCCGGCCTGCTCGGAGGTGTCGATGCCCAGGCGGATCAGTTGCTTCGTGGCCCGCGGCGTCAGGCCGTCCCCGCAGACCTTCTCGCGCGGAAAGTGCGACTTTTCCAGCAGGACGACGTCCAGGCCGCGGTCGGCCAGGTAGCGCGCGGCGGTCGATCCGCCCGGCCCGGCGCCGACGACGATGACGTCGCTATCGAGCGTTGTGCTGGTGGATTCGGGCGCCGATTCCGGTGCCGGGGTAGCAGCGACCGCCTCACTGACCCCAGGCGGGGTTTGGGACATCTGCATGCTCCCTGGATCGACGTTTGACCGGCCCGGCGTCCGGGCTGCCAGCAGTCTAGGCCCTAGTTACTCCGGGCCTTGTTTCGGTCCGATCGGGTGGAGTGGCGAG
>JBDHZK010000034.1:0-20689 GCA_039811865.1 Propionicicella sp.
CGATGCCGACGGTCAATCCGTGAGCGGCGACGTGATCGAGCCCGGCGTCGAGCATCCGGCGCCGGGTCTGGGAGTCCGAGAGCCTCCGGGAATCCCCCGGTGCGCCCCGGCCGGCCGCACCTTTGGATTGAGACGTCATGTCTCCTAGTCTGGCGTAGACCTGCGTGGGCATTGGTCGCCACTGCCTTCGCGGGCGACGCGCTCGCCATCTGGGGCCTGGACGCCGGCTCCCAGCTCTAACCGCAACTTGGCGGCAGCCCCGGCAGCCTTGGCCTGCGAGCACGTCGAGGCCGCCGATCGCCCGACGCCGGCGGTGGTTGCCCGCGATCTGGAGAATGGTCGCTCCCAATCGCCCCACCAACGGCATGGCGCCGGGAATCGGAGTCGCGTTGCTGGTGATCGCCGCGGTCTCGGTGGCCTTCGCGACGGTGACACGTTGTCGCAGGACTTGCGTCGGGCTGGGCCGACAGGACTGGCCGCCAGCACCCCATCAGCGAAGGCTCCTCAGAGCGGGGCCGTGATCTCGTCGTCGGGGTCCATCGCCGCCCGGATGCCCGACCGCTGGATCACCCGCTGGATCGTGAGGTCGCGCTTCTCGGGGTCACCGACGAAGCGGATCTCGCGCAGGCCCTGATCTTGGGCGGCGGATTCGAAGACGAAGTGGCCGTAGTTGAACATCTGGCCCAGGAACGGCCGATGCAAGGAGATGTCGAGGATCCTGGCGATCGGCACCGTGGCCAGGTGCTGACTGAAGATCCCGTGCACCCGGAAGACCCGCATGTTGGTGACCACGAACCGGTCCATGAACTCCGAGTGCAACTTCAGGATCGCGAGGCCGGCTAGGTACAGCCCGGCCAGGAGAGGCACCCAGAACAGCGCGCCCCAAAACGGCATCCAGCCGAACAACAAGACGGCACCGACCAGGATGGTGACCGGCCAGACCTTTGTGATCGGGTGGCGATGCACCTCGTCGATGATCACCTCGCGCTCGGAGACGAGCAGATGCCGGGTGACGTCCGGGGCCAGCAGACCCCGCAGCAACTCGCGCACGGCGCCGGCTCAGTGCCTGGCAAGCTCGGTGAAGAAGCGACCGATGGCTCCGAAGGACCCGAAGAAGGCCTTGACCGCCTGAGCGGCGGCTTCGGGCTCATTGAACAGGTAGTACAGCGCGAAGCCCACGATGAGCACGACGATGATCGTCTTGACCCACTTGGACATGTCGAGACTCCTTCGCGGCGACAGCCTTGGGATGAGTCTGGTGCGCGTCGGCCGTTCGCCGGCGGCGCCACGCCGGTCGTCCACCCCGATTGCTGCCGGGCACGGTGCCAGTTGGGTGAGCCGGTGCCAGTTGGGTGAGAACGTGCGGCGAGACGACCGAGGGGGCGTCCGTTCGAGGCGGCGGTCCACTTCTATCCCGCCGACCGCCGCACAAAACCACGGATCGGCACGCCTGATGCCGCCGCCGAACACCCGCCGGGGGGTTTCCGGGGGACCCGCGCCGGGACGTCCGGCCCGGTGTGTCAGGCTTGCCGCATGGAGAACACGGATCTGTTTGTGTGCGTCGATCACGTCGGGCTGGCTGTGCCCAACCTGGACGATGCGATCAAGTTCCACACCGAGGTGATGGGCTGGCGCGTGCTGCACCGAGAGACCAACGAGGAGCAGGGCGTCGAAGAGGCGATGATCGGCACCGGCGAGCAGGGCGCCGAGAACGCCCAGCTACAACTGCTGGCCCCGCTGCGCGAGGATTCGGCGATCGGCAAGTTCCTCGCCCGCAGCGGCCCGGGTCTGCAGCAACTCGCCTACCGCGTCCGCGACCTGGACGCCGTCAGCGCGACACTGCGCGAACGCGGCGTCCGCCTGCTCTATCCGGAGCCGAAGATCGGCACTCACGGGTCGCGGATCAACTTCTGCCATCCCAAGGACACCGGGGGCGTACTGCTCGAACTCGTTGAGCCCGCCCACTGACACAACCCGGAGGGCACGCAGGTCGTCCGCTCGCTTCGGGTAGTTTCTACCTGACGCGAGAGGACGACAACGTGAGCAACTCCCAGGGCATCCCGGAGGAAACCGGTCTAAACCTGTTCCACGACCGGGCCAGCGCCGCGGGCAGCTTTCCGCATTCGATGCTGGGATACGACCGGCAATCCGTGGACACCTACGTCCGCGAGATCGAACAACAGCTCAGCGCAGCGAAGCAGTTGCTGCGGCACATGCAGCGTCAGGTCGCCGCGGCGAACGCCAAGCTCGAGGCGTCCGACTTCGAGAAGTTGGGCGTCCATACCACCGAGATCTTGAAGTCGGCCGACAGCCAGGCCAAGGATCTGGTCAAGCAGGCGAAGCTGGAGTCCGAGCGGATCAAGGACGAGGGTCGCCGCGTCGCCGCCGACACGCGCGCCGCAGGGCAGCAGGAGGCCGACGACATCCGCTTCAACGGGCTAGCGACCATGAAGGCGCTGCGCGAGGAGGCCGACCGTCAGGTCGCCGCCCAGGTCGAACAGGCCAAGGGCGAGGCCGCGTCCATCATCAGCGGCGCGATGTTGCACGCGGAATCGCTGCGCACCGAAGCGGCCCGAGTGGCCGCGGCTTTGGCCGAAGCGGCCCGGATCGAGGCGGACCGGATCCGTCAAGGCGCCGAGCGGGAGGCTGCAACAGTGCGGCTGACCTCCGCGCAGGAGCGCGAGGACCTGCTGATCAAACTGCGCGGCGAGCACGAGGCCGCGGCCAGCACCATCGCCGGCCTGATGGACGAGGCGCGCAAGCAACAACAGATCTCGGCCGACCGCCTGGCCGATGAAGCAAACGAGGCCGCGCGCATCCGGACTGCCGCCATGGCCGACGCCGAAGCGATGAAGGTGGCCGCGATGCAGGAGACGGAGATCCAAATCGTCTCGACGCACCAGCAGGCCAAGATACTGCGCGAGCGCGTGGAGGAGCAGTTCGCTTGGCGCAAGGAGCAACTGGAGCGCGAGACCGCCATCTTGGATCAGCGCAAGGCCGGCGTGGTCGCGCAGTTGCGAAACCTGGCGTCCATCGCCCAGCGAAGCGTCAGCGACTTCCCCGAACTGGCCGACCTGGTGGACGACCCGGACACGATCACCGCTCCCGCCGAGCAGGACGTGCCGGACGATTCGGCTTCCGCAGCTTCGACCGAATCGCCGCAAAGCCAGGAGGCTCAAGCGGCTTGGGACGCCGAGGGCGGCGCACTGCCGGAGGCTTCGCCCGACAGCGGCGCCGTCAACTCGAGGTCCTGAGGTGACCGTGCCCGACGACGCGGCCGCTGCTGGGCCCGGCAACGGCAAACGCGGGCTGCTGGCGCGCATCTGGACGTCCCGAGCGGGCGCGGAGGTCAGCCACGGGGCGGCTCCGGTCCCGGCCAGCGGGGTGGTGCAGCCGTCCCGGCCGCCGACCCCACGCTCCCTGGTTCACCGGTCGCCGTTCGGCATCGGCTTCATGGGCACGATCGGCGCCCTGCTCGCAGTGGCGCTGATGACCGCGGTCGGGCAGTTGCAGGGGATCGTCATCCCGATCATCGTGTCGCTGTTCTTGGCCCTGGGCCTGAACCCCGCGGTCGAGTGGATGCATCGACGCGGCCTGGCCCGCGGGCTTTCCGTCCTGATCGTCGCCTTGACCCTGATCGGCCTGATCGTCCTCGGCGCCTGGGCAATTTTTCCGGTCTTGAGCGAACAGATCACTTTGTTGGTGGCCAATAGTCCCGCCTATCTGGAGCAGCTTCGGCAAAACCCACAGATCGCCGACCTGGACGCCCGGTTCCAGATCATCGCCAGAGCCCAGGAGTACCTGCAAAAGACCGATCTGCTCACCAATCTTTTCGGCGGGTTGATGGGCGCCGGCAAGGCGGTCGCCAACCTGTTGGTCTCCACCATCGTGACCCTGGTGCTGACGCTGTACTTCCTGGCTTCCCTGCCATCGATCAAGCAGGTGGTCTACCAACTGGCCCCCGCTTCGCGTCGCGACCGCGTGCGCTATCTCGCCAATGAGATCTTCCGCCGCATCGGCGGCTACCTCAGCGGCCTGTTCATCGTGGCGGCGTCGGCGGCCACGGCGGCGTTCTTGTTCATGAGCATCGCCGGAATGTGGGCCTACATCCTGGCCCTCACCGTGGTGGTGGCACTCTTCGCGTTCATTCCGTTGGTGGGCTCCACGGTGAACATGGTGATCGTCTCGATCGTCGCGTTCTCGGTTTCGCCCGCGCACGGGCTCGCCGCGCTGATCTTTTTCCTCTGCTATCAGCAATTCGATGCCTACGTGATTCAGCCGCGCGTATTCGCCCGCTCGGTCAATGTTCCCGGCGCGCTGGTGGTGATCGCGGCGCTCGCGGGCGGGACGCTGCTCGGCATCGTCGGCGCAATGCTCGCGATCCCGACGACCGCCGCACTGCTGCTGCTCTACCGCGAGGTGCTGGTGCCGCACCTCGATTCTCGCTGACTCAGCGGACGGGGATACCCGCGGCCGCCATCGCGGCCTTCACCTCGGCGATGCTGAGCGTGCCGTAGTGGAAGACGCTGGCCGCCAAAACGGCGTCCGCTCCGGCCATCGCGGCGGCGACGAAGTCCTCGGCCCGGCCCGCGCCCCCGGAGGCGATCACAGGGACGTCCACCTCGGCGCGCACGGCGCGGATCATCTCGAGATCGAAACCCGCGGTCGTGCCGTCGGCGTCCATCGAGTTGAGCAGCACCTCACCGGCCCCACGGTCGACGGCCTCACGCACCCAGGCCAGGGCGTCCAGACCGGCCGAGCGGCGTCCGCCGTGGGTGGTCACGCCGAAGCCGGACGGCTGACCCGCCTCGCGGCGGGCGTCCAACGAGAGCACGAGCACCTGGTTACCGAAACGACGCGCGATCTCGTCGATGACGCCGGGTCGGCGGATCGCGCCGGTGTTGATGCCGACCTTGTCGGCGCCGGTGCGCAGGAGCGCGTCGACGTCGGCGACGCTGCCGACCCCACCCCCGACGCAAAGGGGAATGAACACGGTCTCGGCGGTGCGCCGGACCACGTCGCGGGTTGTCTCGCGGCCCTGCGCCGAGGCGGAAATGTCGAGGAAGACGAGTTCGTCGGCGCCGGCCTCGCCGTAGGCGGCGGCCAGATCGACGGGGTCGCCGGCGTCGCGCAGGTTGAGGAAGTTGACCCCCTTCACGACCCGGCCGTCATGCACGTCGAGGCAGGGGATGACCCGGACGGCAACGCTCATGGCGGCGAGGATACCGGCCCCGGAACGGGCCCTCGAAACTGTCTGCGGGGGCGAATAGGGTGAAGCACATGCCCGAGATGGATTGCACGTTCCTTGAGCTGCCGCTGTCGACCTTGGCCGACGCGGCTTTGTCCCGCGCAGCCTGGCTGGGCGCCAGCCACGCCGACGTCCGGATCGAGAAGATCCGCACCGGCAATCGGCAGTTGCGCGACGCCGTCCTGGAGTCGAGCAGCGATTCCGAACTGCTCGGCATCGCCGTGCGCGTGATCCATGGCGGGGCTTGGGGATTCGCGTCCGGGATCACACTGACCCCCGAGGCGGCGCAGGCGCTCGCCAACCAGGCCGTCGAGACCGCGCGGGTGGCGTCGACGCTGTCGCCCCGCCCCGTGGAGTTGGCACCAGAGCCGGTCTACTCCCACGGCGAGTACATCTCGGCCTACGCCGTGGATCCCTTCGCCCTGGACGAGGCCGCGCGGGTCGGACGTTTGCAGGAGTTGTCCGAGCGACTGTTGGCCGACGATGCCGTGACGCACGCGACCGCGATGGTCGAATACACCAGGGAGAACAAGTTCTACGCCGACTCCGCGGGGACGTCCACGCGGCAGCAGCGCGTGCGTATCCACCCGTCGTTCGAGGCCGTCTCGGTCACCGAACGCGGCTTCTCGTCGATGCGGACGACGGCCACCGCGGCCGGACGCGGGTGGGAGTTCCTGACTGGGACGGGTTGGGACTTCGACGCCGAGATCGCCGAACTGCCCGACCTGCTGGCCGAGCACGTGGCGGCGCCGTCGGTCGAGCCGGGACGAAAGGACCTGGTGATCGACCCCTCGAACCTTTGGCTGACCATCCACGAATCGGTTGCGCACGCCACCGAACTGGACCGGGCGCTCGGCTACGAGGCGGCCTACGCCGGGACGTCCTTCGCAACCTTCGACCAGCTGGGCTCGCTGCGGTACGGCAGTCAGATCATGAACGTCACCGGCGACCGGGTCACCCAACACGGGCTGGCCAGCGTTGGTTGGGACGACGAGGGCGTGTCCGCGCAGCGTTTCGACATCGTTCGCGACGGCAGATTGGTCGGCTATCAGCTGAACCGCCAGATGGCCGCCGAAAAGAACCTGGGTCGTTCGAACGGGTGCGCCTACGCCGACTCCCCGGGCCACATTCCTCTGCAGCGGATGCCGAACGTCAGTCTGATGCCGGGCGTCGACCCGCTCAGTGTCGCCGACCTGATTCACAACGTCGACGACGGGATCTACATCGTCGGCGACAAGTCCTGGTCGATCGACATGCAGCGTTACAACTTCCAGTTCACCGGGCAACGCTTCTATCGGATCAAGAACGGGCGGCTCGCCGGCCAGCTTCGCGACGTCGCCTACCAGGCCACCACCACCGACTTCTGGGGCTCGATGGACCTGCTCGGTGGCTCGCAGACCTACGCGCTGCACGGCGCCGCGAACTGTGGCAAGGGCCAGCCCGGGCAAACCGCGGCCGTCACCCACGGGTGCCCAGCGGCACTGTTCCGCGGGGTCAACGTGTTGAACACCGTCGCCGAGGGAGGCCGAGCATGAGCGTCGCCGAGTGGATCGAGACCGGGATCGCGGCCAGCACCGTTCGCGATTGCGTGATCATCGTCGTCGAGACCACCAGCGCCAACCTGCGCTGGGCGAACAACGCGCTGACCACGAATGGGCAAATGCACGACCGGCAGGCCACGGTGATCTCGTTCGGTGACGTCCCGGGTGGCGTTTCGGCGGCCGTGGTGAGCGGGCCGGTCGCCGATCGGGGGGCGCTGCTGGCGCTGGTCGAGGCGGGAGCCCGCGCCGCCGCCGCCGCGCCGGCCAGTGAGGAGGTCGCGCCGATCGTGGCCGATGGAGTGGACGCGGGATTCGCGGCCGACCACCTGGCCGGCGACGAACCGGCCGGGATCGAGGTGCTGGCAGGCGTCGCCGCCGGTCTGGGGCGCGCCTTCGACGCGGCCGGGGACGACCGGCTCTACTTCGGCTTCGCCGAGCACGCTTTGGCGACCACCTGGCTGGCGACGTCGGCGGGAGCTCGACGCCGACACGTGCAACCGACGGGACGCTTGGAGCTCAACGCGAAGCGTCCCGACTTCGTCAACTCCGCCTGGGTCGGCCGATCCACCAGCGACTTCACCGACGTCGACACCGACGCGGTCTGCGCCGAAGTGATTGAGCGGCTCGGTTGGGGCGACACCCGCATCGAACTCCCGGCCGGGCGTTACCCGACGTTGTTGCCGCCATCGGCGGTCGCCGACCTGATGATCTACGCCCTTTGGACGATGAGCGCCCGCGACGCCGAGGAGGGCCGCAACGTCTTCGCGGGTAAGACCCCGGGCACAACCCGGCTCGGCGAGCGACTCTCTTCATTGCCGCTGCGCCTGACCAGCGACCCGGAAGCGCCTGGACTACAGACCGCACCGTTCGCCGTGATCCCCGCGGCCGAGTCGGGATTCACCAGTGTCTTCGACAACGGCGCTCCGATCGAGCGCGTCGACTGGCTCGACGACGGGGTGCTGACAGCCCTGATCCGAACCAGGGCAGGCAAACTCTCCGCCGACGTCACCGGGCCGTGGGCCCCAAGCGGAGAGAATCTCATCGCAGACGCGGGCGGCACCAAGTCGCTGGCCCAAATGGTGGCCGAAACCGAACGCGGGCTGCTGGTCACCTGCCTTTGGTACATCCGTGAGGTCGATCCCGAAACGCTCCTGCTCACGGGGCTCACGCGCGACGGGGTCTACCTGATCGAGAACGGGCGCGTCGTGGGGGCGGTGAACAACTTCCGCTTCAACGAGTCCCCCATCGGCCTGCTGAGCCGGGCTACCGAGGCGTCCGTGGCGGAACGGACGCTTTGCCGGGAGTGGAACGACTGGTACAACCTCACCGTCATGCCAGCCCTGCGCATCGGTGACTTCAACATGTCCACCGCGTCGAAGGCAAGCTGAGGGCCCGCTCGACAAGGACTGCATCGACGCGGTCCCGGCCTGCGCCCGCCTTGCCGGACCCGCATCCGGCCGGCGAGCCGCACCCGAAACGTTCCCGCGGGAACGTCCCCGACCAGATCGCAGCCACCGCAAGACGCGGCAGGGACGCAACCCGCATCGGGACGTGACCGCGACGTCACAGACGAGCCGCTATGCCGACCACCTCACTCCCCCGCGCCAAGCAGCGATCGGGTCAGTTCGGCGCCCTCGGCCAGGAACTCCGCCACCGCGGCACGCAGGATCTCGTCGGTGATCACGGCCTCGTCGGCACTGACCTCCATCGCAGCCAGGACGGCTCGGCGCATCAGCTCCTTGATCGCGGACGCGGTGACGCCGTCGAGCGCGTCCGCGGCGATGGCCGGGTCGGCGTCCAGCCGCGCCCGCCCCGCGTACAGCCGGACGAGCCGGCATCGTCCTCGGGAGTCCGGGCGCGGGATCTCCACCGCCAGGTCGATCCGCCCCGGACGCTCGACCAGGGCCTCCTCCAAGTCCGCGGCCCGATTGGTGGTCAGGACGAACGTGATGTCGGCGTCTGCGGCCACTCCGTCCATGGTGTCCAGCAGCGAGAACAGCAGCGCGTTCGGCGAGTCGAACGAACGGTCCTGAGCGATCAGGTCCACGTCCTCGAGGACGACGATGGCCGGCGTCAGCCGGCGCGCCAACGCCGCCGCGGTGCCGATCAGTTGCATCGCCGGACCGGAAAGTACGATCACCGTCGCCCGCCGCGCCTTGCCCATCAAGTAGCGCACGGTGTGCGTCTTGCCGGTTCCGGGCGGGCCGTGCAGCAGCAGGCCGCGCTTGAGGTGGATGCCGAGCTCACGCAACCGGTCGCCCTGCTCGCCGACCGCCAAAATGTGCCGCTCCACCCCGGCGAGCAGCCCGTCGGGCAAGATCACGTCCGACTCATCGAGGTCTGGTCTCGGCATGAACGTGACCAGCTCGTTGCCGTAGTGCTCGCCCGGGCCGAACGAGACCACCTGCCCGCGCATCACGTCGTGGGCGTCGACCAGCTCCCGCACCCGCGCCAGCACCGCGGAGCCGCTTGCCCGGTCGCCGCACAGCACCTCGACACCCGCCTGCTGCGGGCCGCGGTGTGCCACCTCGCGTAGCACCAGAATCACTGGCGCCCCCTCGGGGGACGTGGTCGGCACCAGCCCGGTGGACAGCACCTCCACCATCTCATCCGGACCCGCGGCCGCCTCGGTATAGGACGGCCGCGCCAGCTTCGGCGAGCCCGCGGCGGCGTCCATGTCCAGCAGGGAACGCAGGTCGTTGTGCTCCCGGTGCGGCAGGGCGAGGCCGAACCAGCGAGACGACGTTCCGCGCTCGGCGAGGTAGGCGTCCACGCCGCGCTGCACCGACACGTGCTGCCAGCTCGGCCACGCGGCGTCGATCACCATGGTCTCGGCAAGGTCGGTGCCCAGGTGCTCGGCGATCAAGGCCGTCGTCGCGGACGACCCCGACCGACCGGCGCTTCGAGCAGCCATGTCGAGCACGACGCTCAGAGCGCGGGCCAGCTCGTCGGCGACGGCGGGGTCAAGGCTCGGACCGGGGCCGGGCTCGCCGCGGCCCGTCGGGCCATCGAGCGGCGCGTAGGACGTCCAGCCGAATGAAGCACTCATGAGGTCAGAATCTAGCCTTGCGGGCAAGCGGATTCCGGTTCGCCGGGAAGCGTCGGGGCTCGGTCGCGGGCAAGAACTCCGGCTGCGGCTCAATCCCGCGCGTCCACCACACCTCGGCGCATTCGATCGACCACCTCGCGACAAACGTCTTGCAGCCGACCCGGACCGACGGCCACGGCGAGTTGGCCGGACAGGTCGATCACCTGGCGAGTCCAGCGGACGAAGTCGCCGGCCGTCATCCCGCTTTGCCCCAGGACGGTGGCCAATGGGCGTCCGGATGCCCAGGCGAACGCCGCCTCCGCAAATCCGATGTTCGGGGCCTCGGCCGAGGACAGCCGGTGGTCACGCTCCAGCAGCGACACCTCGCGCCAGACCCGTCGCAGCGCCGACTGCGCGGATTCGCTGACCCCGTCCGGCATCCGTGGCGGCCGGACGGTGTCCCCGCGCGACTCGTAGACCAGCGAAGACAGCACCGCCGCGAGCTGGGGCGCGTTCAGCCCTTCGAAAACGCCCAGCCGCACCGATTGCGCGGTGACCAGATCGAGTTCGCCGTAGATGCGCGCGAGCGTGCGTCCGGACTCGGTGACGACCAACTCACCGGCCCGGTCGTCCTCGGACCCGACGACCTTCTCAGGGTTCGAAGTAGGCTCAACCGGCCCGACACCCTCCGGAGCTTCGACGAGCTCGGGGGCCGAGGCGCCGCTCACTGGCTCCTTGAGGCCGTCGAAAGGAGCATCACCGGCGCCAGCACTCAGGTAGCCCAGCGCCTCGAGGACGCCGCAGATGCGGTCGAACTTGACGGCGATGGTGTTGGTCCGGCGCTCGACCTGCGCTTTCAGTTGCTCGTTCTCACGCTCCAGCCGCAGGGCCTGCTCGGCCCAGCGAGCGTGATTCTCCCGGTCGGGGCAGTCGTGGCACGGGTGCATGCGCAGTTGGGCGCGGACGTCGGCGATTCGCGCGACCACCTCGGCGTCCATCTCGGCTTGCCGGTAGGGCGCAGCGGCCAGATCCAGGCCTTCGAGCTTGGCGCGCAGCGCCGCGGCCAGGTTGCGTCGCGACGCCGGCTCGCGCGGGTTGAAGTGCTTGGGGACGCGCATCCGCCCGACCACCCGCGGCGGCGTCGGGAAATCGATGGTGCCGAGCCGCTTCACCTGTCGATCCACCGTCAGCACCAGCGGCCGCGGCCCCTCGCGGTCGGCCTGCGAACCAGGTTCGAGGACGACCGCCCAGCCCGCGTGGCGCCCTGCTGGGACACCGATCAGGTCGCCCGGCAACAACTGCGACAACACCTGTACCGACTCCGCGCGCCGGTCCGCGCGCCGGATCCTCGCCGCCTCGCCCTCCAGCCGCGAAATCTCGGCACGCAGCCTGGCGTATTGGCCGAAATCGGCCCGCTCGCAGTGCGCCTGCCTCAGGTGGGCGGCGATGGCGTCGGTGTTGCGGGCGATCGTCCTAGCCAGGCCGACGACGCTGGCGTCCGACTGGTACTGCGCGAACGACTGCTCCAGCAAGACGCGCGCCCGGTCGCGTCCGACCGAGCCGACCAGGTTGACCGCCATGTTGTATGTGGGCGCGAAGGACGACCGAAGCGGATAAGTCCGCCGCGAGGCGAGGCCGGCGACCATGCGCGGGTCCATGCCGGACGCCCACAACACGACGGCGTGCCCCTCGACGTCGATGCCGCGCCGGCCCGCCCGGCCGGTGAGTTGGGTGTACTCGCCCGGGGTGATGTCGGCGTGCGACTCGCCGTTGTACTTGACCAGCTTCTCCAGCACCACCGAACGCGCCGGCATGTTGATGCCGAGCGCAAGCGTCTCGGTAGCGAAGACAACCTTGACCAGTCCGCGGACGAACGCCTCCTCGACGCACTCCTTGAACGCCGGCAGCAAACCCGCGTGGTGAGCGGCGATCCCCGCTCGAAGTGCGTCCGCGAACTCGGCGAAACCGACGGCGTCCCGGTCGGCGGCACCGAGCCCCTGCGCGTGCCGCTCGGCGATCTCGTCCAGCTCGCGGCGCTGCTGCGGGGTGGTCAGCCGAAGCCGCGAGCCCATCGCCTGCTTGACCGCACCGTCGCAGCCGGCTCGGGAGAAGATGAAGTAGATCGCCGGCAGCAGCGCCTCTGCGTCCAAACGCTCGATCACGGTCGTACGTCGCGGCGCCAGCCTGGGACGCTCGTCCCGGTCGGGTCGCGCGTGGGCTCCCCCGTACGACCCGGACCCGTACGAGACCGTCCGCCGGCCCCGTCCGTCCCGACCGCGGGGCCGCCGCGCATCGTCCCGGACGCCCCGCGATTCCTCTTTGGCCAGCCGGGTCAGTTCGGGGTTCACGCCCTCACCGCCGGCGTCGAACAGGTCGTACAACCGGCGTCCGGCCATGACGTGCTGGAACAGTGGCACCGGACGGCGCTCGGAGACCACGACCGCGGTGTTCCCGCGCACCTCGCCCAACCAGGCGCCGAACTCCTCGGCGTTGCTGACCGTCGCCGACAACGAGACCAACTGCACCGACTCGCTCAGCCCGATGATCACCTCTTCCCAGACCGCGCCGCGGAAGCGGTCGGCCAGGTAGTGGACCTCGTCCATGACGACGTAGCCGAGCCCGCGCAGCGTCCGCGAGTTGGCGTAGATCATGTTGCGCAGCACCTCGGTCGTCATCACCACGACCCGAGCCTCGGAGTTGATGGACGTGTCCCCGGTCAGCAGCCCGACGGAGTCCGCGCCGTGCCGGGCGACCAGGTCGTGATACTTCTGGTTGGACAGCGCCTTGATCGGCGTGGTGTAGAAGCACTTACGGCCCTGCCGCAGCGCCATGAAGGCGGCGAACTCGCCCACCACCGTCTTCCCGGCGCCGGTGGGAGCCGCCACCAGGACGCCTGCCCCCGCCTCGACCTGAGCGCAGGCGACGCGCTGATAGTCGTCCAGAGCGAACGGGTAGCCGGCGGCGAAGTCGGCCAGGGCCGGGCCAGCGTCGGGAGTGTCCATCGTCGCCAACCTATCCCGCCTGGGCCGGGTGCACCCTAGGGAACGAACACCTCCAGCGCTGCCGGTACCGCGCTCAGCCCCAGGGGCACCGGGCCGAGCTCCTCGCCGTCGGCCATGCCGTAAAGCCCATCGCCATCGACGATCACCTCTCGGGCGCGCAGCAACTCCACCGCCGGGTCGTGCACGAACGCCCCGGAGAACATCGTCGGCAGCAACCGCAGCAGCGTCCAGCGGCTGACCGGGTGGACGATCGTGACGTCCAACAGACCGTCGTCCAAGACCGCGTTGGGGCACCCGCGCATGCCGCCCCCGAAGATGCCGGAGTTGCCCACCGCGACGAACATCGCCGGCAGTTCCCGGGTGACCCCGTCGATCGTCAGCCGGTAGTGCAGCGAGTCGAAACCGGCCAGCTCGGCCAACGCCGAGAACGCATAGCTGGCCCGCCCGAGACCCCAAGGGACGGCGTTGGCCCGCCGGTTCACGCGAGAATCGAAGCCGGTCGACACGATCGCGCCGACGAAGCGGCGCTCGGCGCCGCCGACCAGTTGCCCCCGCGCCGACATCAGGTCGATGGGTCGCGTGTGCCCCGCCGAGATCACGCGCGCCGCCGCCTCGGCACGCAGCGGAATGCCGATTCCCCGCACCAGGTCGTTGCCGCTGCCGGCCGGGACTAGCCCGAGGGGCACGTCGGTCTGAGCGCACGCGTTCAGGCCGAGGTTCATCATGCCGTCCCCGCCCATGACGATGAGCGCGTCGCGGCGGTACCCGGCCACCGCCGGACGAGCGCCCGCCACCGCCGCGATGCAGCGCAGCCGAGCCTGGGCGTAGTCGCTGGTCTGGAAGACCCGCAGGTTCGCGCCCGGTGACTGCGTCAGCAGCGCGGTGGCGACCCGCGGCAGCAGCCGCTCGGCGCGGCCTCGTCCCGCCGCGGGATTGACGACCAGGGTGAACGTCGGGCCGTTGTAGTGCAGGCCGCTCACAAGGCGACGTCCAGGCCGGCCTCAAGGCCGCGCCTGGCCCGGCGTCGGTCGTTCACCCGGCAGATCACCTCCGCGGCGACGTACAGCAGCCCCATCGGGACGGCCAGGGCCAGCATGCTGAACGGGTCCGTGGACGGGGTGGCCGCGGCGCCGAAGACGAAGCACCCGAAGATGGCGTAGGTCCGCGCCTTGGCCAGGCCCTTGGCCGTGACCACGCCGACGAGGTTCAGCCCCACCAGGAACACCGGCAGCAAGAACGCCAACCCGGAGACGAGCATCAACTGCAGCAACATGTCGAGAAAGTTGTTGATGTCCAGCATGTTCGTGACCGGGACGCTGCTCGGTGTGAACGACAGCATCACCTCGATGCCCTTGGGCAGGATCCACCAGCCCACGAACACGCCGGCGATGAACAGCGGGACGGCCGCGGCGATGAACCCGAGCGCCAGCTTCTTCTCCTTGGCCAGCAGCGCCGGCACGATGAACGCCCACGCCTGGTAGAGCCAAACCGGGCTGGACAAGATCAGGCCGCCGAACCCGCAGATCTTCATCGCCAGCATGAACGGGGCGGTCACCCCGATGTTGACCACCGATGTGTCGATCCCTGGATTGGACTGCTTCAGATCGGCGATCGCCAACGACCACGGGTAGAGCAGCAACTGGTACATCGGGTCGTAGAACAACCCGCACAAGGTGGCGACCAGGACGATCGCGACGGCGGAGAAGATGAAGCGGTAGCGCAGTTCGCGCAGGTGCTCCCCCAGGGTCATGATGCCGTCGGCCGGCACCTTCGGGGGCTTGAGCCAGGCGAAGCTTAAGCGGCGTCGGGCCACCGGGGTCAGGCGCCGGTGGGCTTCTCGCGGGTTTCCCTGACGATCTCGGCGTCGGCGACCTCGGGCGCGCGGTTCGCCGCTTCGGGACGTCCGTCCGCGCCGGAGGACGCCAGGCCCGGCTTGGGCGTGTCGTCGCCCTTCATCTCGTCCTTGAACTCACGGATGGCACGTCCCGCACCCTTGCCGATGCCGGCCAGGCGCGCGCCGCCGAACAGCAACAGCGCGACGATCGCGAGGATCACCCATTCCATCCCACCCGGGAGTCCTGGCATGGTGCGTCTCTTTCGTCAGGGGGCCGACGGCCCGATCATGCTCAGTGTATGCGCGCCGACCGACGCTAGGACCGCCGCTCCAGGGCGGCCTCGAGCGCGTCGAACCGGATCTGCCCGAGCAGGTTCGCCGCCTCGTCCGCGCGGGTGGCCAGCATCTCCAACTCCGAGAACACGTCGGCCGCTTTGTGGAACAGCCAGATCGCGTAGCTGACCAGCGTGATCAGGCCGGCCAGCGCGATGCCGCCGAAAACGAAGACCCAGATCATGTGGCCGAGACTACCGGCTCCAAAGCCGCGTACAACCGCAGCGTCTCGGCAGCCGCATCGACCGCGGACGTCTGGGCGCTCGCCGGTTCGAGGACGCGCACCTGCTCGCCCAAGCGGAGCAACAAGCCGCGCAACCAGCCGGGGTCGGCCACCAGCAGTTCCGCGCGGTAGCCCGTCGAGGTGGGCGTGACCAGCCGCATCGGGTAGTACTCGGTGACCCAGCGCGCCTGCTCGTCCAAGTCGAGAGTGACCGCCGCGGCGCTGTCGAGCGAGTCCAGCCAGCCACCCGGGCGATCCGGCGGCGCGCCGTGCTCGGTGACGCCCTGGTCGGTCGACTCGACGCCGGCGATGCGGTCCAGGCGGTAGGTCCGCCAGCCACCGCGCTCGTGGCTCCAGGCCTCCAGATAGGTGTAGCCGTCACGCATCGCCAACTGGACCGGGTCGACCAGCGGCGTCGTCGTCTCGGCGCGGGCAAGTCCGTCATAGGTCAGGCGAACACTGACCCCCGAAGCGATCGCGCCCGCCAAGGCGTCGCGGAAGTCGTCGGGGCCGGAGCCCGCGCTGAAGGCGACCCGCGACGTCTCCCCCGCCCCGGTGATGGCGTCCAGCTTGGTCAAGGCGGTCTCGACGGCCGCGCTGGTGGCGGAGTCGGCCACCTCTTGCACGGCTCGCAGCGCGACGGCCAGGCTGAGCGCCTCGTCCAGGGTGAAGCGCATGGGCCGGGCCAGGTAATCGGCGTTGGTGAGCGTGATCGTGCCCTCGCCGTCGACCGCCTCCATGTCGACCTCGATCAGGTCGCCGGGCATTCCCCCCGGCAGTCCGCACATCCACACGATGCTCAGGTCGGACCGCAACTGCCGCTCGCTGACACCGAAAGCGCGCGCGGCGGTGGCGAGCGGCACCCCGGCATGCTGGCGCAGGTAGGGGACGAGCGCCAGCAGGCGGCGGACCTGATCGGCGGAGGTCACGCGGCGCCCCCGTCCCCCAAGACCGGCGCCAGCATGCGCGTCAAGTGGTCGATGACCGCGTTGCGCAACTCCGCCGGCGCCAGCACCAAGACGTCCGGGCCGTGGGCGGCCAACTCACCGACCAGCCCGAACCGGCGTCGGTAGATCATGCGGTAAGCGCCGTACCCGTGCGGCGCGGGGACGTCTGGAGCAGCCGTCGCCTGCCGGCGAAGGACGGGGGCACGGCCGTCCCGAATTGCCAGGATCGCTTCGCCATCGGGCAGCACGGCCTCGTCTGAGGCTGCGAATTCCCGGCGCGTCTCCGCGTCGGGGACGCTGTAGGCGCCTGCCCGGCCGACCGGACGGACGTCCCCGGTGATCCGGGAAAGCTTGAACGTGCGGGCGGCATCCTTGTCCAGATCGCGGCCCCGGACATACCAGGCGCCTCGGCGAAACTGGACGGTCCACGGTTCGAGCCGGCGCACCTCGTCCCGGTAGCCGAAGGAGACGGGCGTGCGACTCAGCGTGGCTTGCCAAAGTGGTTCGAAGGACGCCTCGGTCGCGTTCACCCGAGGGGCGAGGGACGCCGCCCGCGACGGATCCGGCTCCACCCCGGCCGCCCGCAGCTTCGCCAGCGCTCCGACCGCGGCATCGGCGAGGCTGGCTTGTTCCCACACGTGTGCGGCCAGCCCGAGGGCAGCCGCCTCTTCCTGGGTGAATGCGACGGGCGGCAACTCGAAATCGGCTCGCCGGATCCGGTAGCCGGTCTCATCGTCGAAGAACGCCGAGTTGCTGCCCGTCTCCACGGGCACGCCCATGCGACGCAACTCCTCCTTGTCCCGCTCGAAGGTGCGCTCGAACGCTTCGTCGGACAGGCCCGCGTAGCCCTCTACGGCCTGCCGGATGCGGTGCTTGTCGACGAACCGATTCGCCGCCAGCAGGCAGATCGTCAGGTTGAGGATTCTCTCGCTCTTGCGCGGCGCCATCACACCCCTCCCTAACCGGCAAGGCGACGCTACCTTGTCCCCCAGGGCTGCGCGGCACTGCGGCGAGGTGTCCTGGCGTGCCGAAGTCAGAGCCGCCGGATTCGCCCCGATCTCCCGAAGGCGTGGCTAGGGCTGCGGTGTGCCGCTGGCCGGGCGGGCTCGGCCAAGGATTCGCCGGCGAGGAACTCTTTCGAGGCCTCCGAGGGGGCAAACCGCGGGCACTAACTCGGCTCGTCCTCCGGGTCCGGGACGCGAACGACGCGGGGCTCGTCGTCGGCCGTCTCGTCCTGCTCATCGAGGTCTTCGTGTGGCGGCTCTGGGGGCTCGTCGGGGTCGGTGCCGAAGGGCAGGCCGGGGGTGTAGATGGACATCGGCGTCCTTTCTCGGGCGAGGACCAGCAACCTACCCAGGGCCGAAGCGCAGCGGCCTCACCCCAAAGTCGGTGGTAGCGCGCCAGCCAAATCCGGCCTCAGTGGAGTTGGTGCAGCACGGTCATGTCATCGGCGGGCAGCGCGGGGTCGACGGTCGCCGTCACGGCCATGCCGCCCAGGTTGGCCAGGCCCGACTGGACCGTCATGAACGCGGTATCGGCGGCGTCCCTGCCGGTAGCGATGCGCAGCATCGTCGAACGCGGCGCGAGAGCGGTCGCGTCCACCACGTTCCAGGAGCCGTCCAACCAGGCCTCGGCGACGGCGTGGAAGTCCATCGGGTCCAGCCCCGGCGCGTAGACCGAGACCAGCCGGGCGGGCACGTTGACCGAACGCAGCAGCGCCACCACGAGGTGGGCGAAGTCGCGGCAAACGCCTTGGCGGGCGAGATAGGTGTCCACCGCCCCGTCGATCGGTCGGCTGGAACCACTCACATACGCCAACTGGGCCCCGACCCAACTCGAGACCGCGTCCAGGAGGTCCTTCCCGGTGAGCCCGTCGAACTCGGCGCGAGCGACGGCGGCGATGCGATCCGACTCCGCGTAGCGGCTGGGGCGCAGATAGATGATGCGTTCGCCGTCGTCCCCCACCAGCGGGACGGCCTTCCCGGTCACCTCGGCGGAGTACTCCAGCCGCAACTCCCCCAAGGCCGCCCGGACGAGATGCAGCCGCGTCCCGAGCGGAGCCAGCAGTTCGCTGGTCGGCTGCTCGACGCCGTCAACGGTGATGCTGAGCGTCTCGGACGCCACGTCCGCCCCCTGCGCCACGGCGACGCTGAAGACGATCTCGGCTGGCTGGGTGACCTGCGCCTGGATCTGGGCGCTCACGCGGCGGATCATGGGAATATCCAATCCGACTACGAACAAGGGGCGACCGGGTGCTGAGTGCTGAGACGCCCGCGGGCCGATTCGCGCCCAGTCCCACCTCCCGGCTGCACGTGGGCAACCTGCGAACCGCGCTGCTGGCCTGGCTGTTCGCGCGATCCAGCGGACGCCGGTTCGTCCTGCGAATCGAAGACCTCGACCAGCAGCGGGTGGCCGCCGCCGGTCGGATCGCAGCCGAGCAGATCGGCGATCTCCACGCCCTGGGACTCGACTTCGACGGCAAGGTTTGGGTGCAGTCGAACCGCGCCGCCGCTTACGCAGGTGAGTTGGAGCGGCTGCGGACACTCACGTATGAATGCTTTTGCACTCGCCGCGAGATCGCCGCGGCGGCGCAGGCCCCGCACGACGGGTTTCGTCCCTACCCCGGCACCTGCCGCGACCTCTCGTCGTCTGAGCGTGCCGGGCGGCGGGCGATGCGCCCACCGGCGCTGCGCGTCCGCGCCGGCGGCGTCGCGCAGACGATCCGCGACGTTCTGCACGGCGAGGTCACCTTGCCGGTGGACGACTTCGTCCTGGTGCGCAACGACGGAGTCTTCGCCTACAACTTCGCCGTCGTCGTCGACGACGCGGCGGCCGGGGTCGACCAGGTCGTCCGCGGTGACGACCTGCTCAGCTCCGCGCCGCGGCAGGCCTGGCTGGCCGAACAACTTGGGCATCGGGCACCGGAATACGCCCACGTCCCCTTGGCCTTGGGGCCGGACGGCAAGCGGTTGGCCAAACGGGACGGCGCGGTGACGTTGCCGGACCTGGCCGCGGTCGGGGTCGGACCGAACGAGGTCCTCAGCCTGCTCGCCGCGTCGCTCGGCCTCGCCGAGGCGGACGAGCCGGTCACGCCAAGCCTTCTGGCCAGGCGCTTCGATCCCGCCGGCGTGCCGGTCACCCCGTGGGTGGTCGACCCCCACCCCTTCGCCCCCGCCGCAGCCAGGCCGCGATAGGGGTGGACGTGGACCCCCGCCGGCACTAGCCTCCGCGCCAGGGTTCGACTCAAATCGGGGGATTCATGTTCGGACGGCGTCGCGGGTTCTTCGTTGCCTGCCTGCTCCTTGCACTAACCGCCTGCTCGGCACCCACGGCGGCTCAGCAGACCCCGCCCTCCACGCAGTCGACGAACCCCGCGCAGTCGACGAACACCCCATCGCCGGCGCAAACGCCCATCCCCACGGACGGTCCCCCCACCGATCTGCCGCCCAGCGGCCCGCCCACGGACGCACCCATGCCCTCCACGCCATGCCCGGACGGCCGCCCGTCCCAGTGCGTGCCGATCGGGGAGATCCCCAAGGAGGGCACTGAACCACCGTCGAGCGCCGTCGTTCCCGGCAACCCCCAGTCGTACACCGTTGAGCAGTACCTGGACTTCATCGTCGGCGATCTCGACAAGAACTGGTCGTCGTGGTTCAAGCGCTCCGGGTACGCCGAGCCTTGGGTGTACATCGAGAAGATCGAGCCGGGCAAGTCCGCCTACATGGGCTGCGGCGCCAAGACCCTCACCTCGGAAACGCCCAACGCCTACTACTGCGGCTCGGATACGCGCGTCGTCAACGGCGCGACCATCTACGGCGTGGTCTACCTGCCGGTCCTGACCATGCGCAAGATGTGGACCGGTAACGTCTTCGAGCGCACCTCGCGCGCGGCCGGCGACTTCGCGGCCGCGATCCTGGTCGCGCACGAGTTCGGTCACCACATCCAGGACGAGATCGCGATCCAGTCGCGGGTCGCCGCGCCCACCGGCAAGAACAAGGAACTCATCGCCGACTGCTTCGCCGGGGTCTGGATGGCCACCGCCTACTACGAGGGCCTGCTGACCGACACCGACTACGCCGAGGCCGTCGCCGCGCTCGAGGCGATCGGCGATCCGCCCGGCTCGAACGGGACCGACCCCCACGGGACGTCCGCCGAACGCTCCGCCGCGCTCAAGATCGGCTACAACGGCTACGGGCAATACAAGCCCGGTACGCCGCAGGCCTGCTACGTCTACTGGAAGTAGCGCTCAGGCGGTCTTCTGCGCGAACAGGATGTCGACGACGTACACGATCGTGTCGCCCTTCTCGACCTGCGGCGACGACTTGTTGCCTTCGGGATAGGCGTCCGCGGGAGGGATGACGAGCAGGACGCGCGAACCCACCGTCTGGTTGGTCAGCCCCTTGACGAAGCCGGGGATCAGGCCCGCGAGCGCGGCGGTCTCGGCGCTCTGATAGCTCTGCTCGATCACCTTGCCCGTCTTCCACGACCGACCCTGGTACTTCAGCGTGACCGTGTCGGTGGCCAGCACGGCGC
>JBDHZK010000035.1:0-19936 GCA_039811865.1 Propionicicella sp.
GATCGACCAACCGGGCTTGCCCCAATCTCCGAGCGTGGGTGTTGACGGCTGAAGTCGTGAAAACGTGCGGCGAGTCGCGCGCATAACTGGCCTGCCCGCCTTGGCCGCAGTTTGGCCAGGCCCGGCGCCGCACGTTTTCACAACCCAGCGGCGGACGGCCCGTTTGCCCGGTCGGGGAGATCTGGGGGCTGCCGAGTTGGGGGCAGGGGACCACCCGAGGGCCGGCTCGTTCTGTGCGCCGAACACGCGCCCGCGCGATCGTCGAGGCGCGGACGTCGAGGCGTAGGGCGCCGTCGGTTGAACTTGCGCCTCCTGGGCGGCCGCGCGCCGGGAGGCGGGCGTTGGCTACGCTGAGCACGTGAACGCTCCTGTCAAGACCCCAAGGCTGGCCGCCCGCGCCGCGTCCATTGGCTTCGCCGAGGATTTCGTCCCTGAGACCGAGGCTGCGTCGATCGCGCGCCGGGGCGCGGCCGAGTTGGAGCTTCCCGCTGTCAGCCAGGGGGCTGCCGCCGCCTTGTCGTTCCTCGCCAGCGCCGTCCGCGCCCGCGCGGTCGTCGAGGTCGGCACCGGTGCTGGTGTCTCTGGCGTAGCGCTCTTCGCGGGCATGGTGCCCGACGGCATTCTGACCAGCATCGATACCGAGGCCGAGCACCAGACCGAAGCCCGCAAGGCCTTCATCGCGATGGGCGTCCGCCCGCAGCGCTTCCGGCTGATCGCCGGGGCCGCCCTCAACGTGCTGCCGAAGCTGACCGATGGGGTCTACGACCTGGTGTTCATCGACGGCGACATCCTTGAGTACGTCGAGTATGTCGCTCAGGCCGAGCGGTTGCTTCGCCGCGGCGGCGTCCTGGTGGTGAACAACGCACTTTGGCACGACGCGATCGCCGATCAGAACAACGAGGACGACGAGGCTGTCATCATCCGCGAGGCGCTGGCCGCGGTGACCGAGGCCGAGGGCTTGCGTCCGCTGCTGATCCCACTGGGAGAGGGCCTGCTGGCAGCGGTGAAGGCATGAGCCACGTAGTCACCGCCGAACTGGTGGCGTCGGTGCTGGCCGTCGAGGTGACGGTTGGCCAGTCGGTGGGTGCAACCGATTCGGTCGTCCTACTGGAGTCGATGAAGATGGAGATCCCGGTGCTGGCCGATGTTGCGGGCACCGTCGCCGAGATCGTCGTCGAGGCCGGAGACGTCGTCCGCGACGGCGACCCGCTGGTGGTCATCAACCCCGCCTAGGGGCTGCACCCCTAGAATCGCCTGATGGTTGAGACCCCATTCGGGCGGCTGGTGACGGCGATGGTCACGCCGTTCACCGAGGACGGCTCCCTCAATTTGGCGCAGGCGCGCCGCCTGGCCGCGTACCTCGTCGACGAGCAGGACAACGACGCACTGGTGATCAACGGCACCACTGGTGAGTCCCCGACCACCACCGACGCCGAAAAGGCTGAACTGATCGCCGCCGTCAAGGAAGAGATCGGCGACCGGGCCAAGGTTGTCGCCGGAGTGGGGACGTTCTCGACCGAACACACGTGCGCTCTGGCGCGGCAGGCCCTCGACGCGGGCGCGGACGGCCTGCTCGTGGTCACGCCGTACTATTCGCGTCCCCCGCAGGACGCGGTCGCGAACCATTTCCTCCAGGTCGCCGAGGCCACCGGGCTGCCGGTCATGCTCTACGACATCCCCCATCGGGCGGGGATCCCGATCGAGACCGCTACCTTGCTGAAGCTCGCCGAGCATCCGCACATCGTCGCCGTCAAGGACGCCAAGGCCCAGTTGGTCGCATCGGCCCAGGTAATGGCCGAAACGGACCTGGCGTACTACGCCGGCGACGACGCCATCACCCTGCCCCTGCTGGCTGTGGGCGGCGTGGGAGTCGTGGGCACTTCCACCCACTTCACCGGACGTCGCACCAAGCAGATGATCGAACTGTTCCTGTCCGGCAACGTGAGCGCGGCAACCGCCCTGGCGAGGGCACTCCTGCCGGTGCACACCGGCGTCTTCGCAACCCAAGGCTGCATGCTCGTCAAGGCCGGCCTGGCCGCTCGCGGCTTCGCGCCCGGCGGACTGCGGCTGCCGCTGTTGGCGGCCAGCAACGAGCAGGCCACCGCGTTCGTCGCGCTCCTGGATGCCTCCGGGTTCTAACTGGTTTGGCACCCGGGTCCTTCGGGAATGCGACCCTGGTCGTTCGCGTTTGTCGGTGCGTTGGGCGATGCTGAGGGAGGAAGAAGAGGTGAGACGAATGGCTTGGCCGAATGTGATCCGGCGCGCGACGGCACCCGTTCCTGCCCCCCAGCCGTGGACGCCACCCACCTGGGCTGAGTTGGTGCAGGATCAATCGCCGCGGGTGTTTCGACTGGCGCTGCGCCTGACCGGCAACCGAGCCGACGCCGAGGACCTCACCCAAGAGGTCTTCATCAGGGCATTCCGGTCGATCCACAAGTTCCAGCCGGGGACGCTGGAAGGCTGGCTCCACCGGATCACCACGAACTTGTTCCTCGACTCGGCCCGTCGCGCCGGGCGGGTCCGATTGCACGAGCTGGGCAACGAATCGGCCAACCTCGCTTCTGCGCGCACCGACGCACCGGACGAGATCGTCGACGAGGCCGATCTTGATCACGACGTCTCCCGTGCGCTTGCGGCGCTGCCTCCGGAGTACCGAGCCGCGGTCGTCCTATGCGACATCGAGGGGCTGAGCTACGACGAGATCGCCGCGGTGCTGGACGTCAAGGTGGGCACCGTCCGCAGCCGGATCCATCGTGGCCGCGCGCAGTTGCGGGACGCCTTGGCGCACCGCGCCCCGGCCCCCGGACGGCAGCGATACGGCGGGATCAAAGTGGAGACGGGCCCCGTTTCGAAATGATCTCACCGGCCCGCCGTGATGCCTGCAGCCAGGTCGCCGCAAGCCTGTCGGGGTTCGCCGACGGCTCGGTCAACGGAAGCGAGCGAACGCGGGTTGCCGCTCACCTCCCCGGTTGCGAGCGTTGCCGCGAGGTCGTCCGCGAGTTGCGGGACGTCCGGGACCGGCTGCGTGGCGATCCGGGCACCGTTTCGGCGCCGGAGGACCTAACCACCCGATTGGTGTCCATCGCCGGCCCGGAGTCGGGCCGCCCGCTCGGCATCGTGGCGAGCGGGGACGCCCGGCTGCCCAGTCGTCGGCGTCGCCGCCAGCGCGCGGTGGCGATTGCAGCGTCCGCGACCACACTTACCCTGGCCGGCGCCGCCGCCCTTGGTTGGGCCGCGGCCCCGCCGCTGATCGTGGCCGATGCCGACGGCGTCATCGAGAGGCCCCGCGTCCTCCCGACGGCGCAACTGTCGGCCGGATCGAGACCGGCCGAAGCGACGCCCAACTGCGCGTCGGACTGGATCTGCGGGTACGAGCTGGCCGGACTGCCGTTGCGGTGGCAAAGCGTCGATCGGCTCAATCATCCGACCGTCGTTCGGGCCGTCTACGGCGCGACCGGCGCAACGATCAGCCTCGTCCAGCGTCGCGGCGTCTTGGAACGGGTGCCGGACGCGGTCGAGATCGCTGACGGGCTGTGGCGGCGGGGCGGGTCGTCCCCGTTGTACGCCTGGCAATCCGGCGAAACGGTGATCACCCTCGTCCTGGACGGCACCGATTCGTTGGCCGGCCGGGCGATCGCCGAGTTGCCGCACGAGCCCCCACTGCCGGGGGATCCGATGAGCCGGTGGTTCTCCGGGTGGGCGCATTTGCGCGGGGCCAGCTGAAATGGTGGAGCGGTGAACTTCAACGCCGGCGAGATCGTCGTCCTGGTCGTATTGGGCGTCATCTTCTTCGGGCCGGAGAAGCTTCCCGATCTGGCTCGGAAAGCGGCCAGGGTGCTGCGGTATCTGCGTGGAATCGCCAACGACGCCCGTTCGCAACTGCGCCAGGAACTGGGTCCGGAGTTCGACGACATCCGGCTGGCGGACCTCAATCCCAGGTCGTTCGTTCGGCGCCATCTGATGGAGGAGGAGGCCATCATCGCCCACGAAGTGGCCAGCGCCCGCGCGGGCCTGGCCTCGGCAGCCGAAGACTTGCGGGCGGTCGGCACCGGCCGCTCCCGGACCCCGTTCGACCCAGAGGCAACCTGAGTCTTTGGGTGGGCTGGAGGCGGTAGCCTCACTCGGGTGAGCGGTTCCACCACGTCGGTCTTCGTCTCGCGGATCCTCGGATTACCCGTCCTGGACGGTGCCGGCGACCCCGTGGGCAAGGTTCGCGACGTCGTGATCCAGGTACGAGCCAGTGGCCGTCCGCCACGCGTCAAGGGGTTCGTGGTCGAGTTGTTCGCCCGCCGGCGAATCTTCGTTCCCATGGAACGCGTGCACAACATCGACGCGCAGCAGGTGCGTATCGCCGGGGTCGTCAACACGTTGAAGTTCGCCCTGCGCTCCCAGGAAACGCTCGTGATCGCCGACCTGTTCGACCGGACGATCACGCCGCGAAACGGCACCCGGCCCGCGACCATCTTCGACGTAGCGATGAGCAAGGGTCGTCGTGACTGGGAGCTGTCCGAAGTGGCTTTGCGGGCGGTGGAGCGCGGTCGCCCGTTCGCGCGGGGCCACGTGACGATCGTCAACTGGTCGGAGGTGCCGGACTTCGTCCTCTACACCGAGCAGAGTGCCGACCACGTCGTGGCGCAGATGGCAGACATGAAGCCGGCGGATGTCGCGCGCGAACTGCACGCGTTGCCCGCGCGCCGCCGTGCCGAGGTCGCGCGCGCGATGGACGACCAGTTGCTCGCCGAAGCCCTGGAGGAACTTCCCGAGGACGAGCAGGTCGAGCTGATCTCGATCCTGGACACCGAGCGCGCGGCCGACGTCCTGGACGAAATGGACCCCGACGACGCGGCCGACCTGATCGCCGAACTGGCACCCGAGATGGCCGAGGCACTGCTGAACCGGATGGAACCTGAAGAGGCCAAGGACGTTCGGCGGCTGCTGACCTACGCCCAGGCCACCGCCGGCGGCCTGATGACTCCTGAGCCGGTAATCCTCGGCACCGACGCGACCGTTGCCGACGCACTGGCGCTGCTGCGTCAAGAGGAGGTCACCCCGGCGATGGCATGCCTCGCCTTCATCTGCCGGCCTCCGCTGGACGCTCCCACCGGCCGCTTCGTCGGGGCCGTGCACATTCAGCGACTCCTTCGTGAGCCGCCCTCGGTGATGGCGGTGCAGTTCATCGACTCGACCATCCATCCGCTGCTGCCGTCGGCGGATATCGCCGAGGTGGCGCGCTACTTCGCGACCTACGATCTGGTCTGCGCGCCGGTCGTAGATGCCAACGCGCACCTGCTGGGTGCGGTCACCGTCGACGACGTGCTGGATCACCTGCTGCCCGACGACTGGCGGGGTGTCCAGTTGGATGAGCTGGACGCGAAGGCGGTGAAGGGTGCCTAACGCGGAGGAGGACCGTCTAAGTACCCCTGGGCGGCGGCGCAACTGGTTGCCGCCCATGCGCGTCGATGGCGATTCGTTCGGCAACTTCGCCGAGGGCTTTGCGCGCTACATGGGCACGGCGCGCTTCCTGGCTTGGATGACGGTGTTCGTCGTGGTCTGGGTGGTGCTGAACACACTGCCCTTGATCTACCACTGGGACAACTACCCGTTCATCTTGCTGAACCTGTTCTTCTCCACCCAGGCCTCGTACGCGGCGCCCTTGATCTTGTTGGCGCAGAACCGGCAAGAAGCGCGCGACCGGGTGAGCATCGCCATGGACCGCGAACAGGCCGCTCAGTCGCGGGCCGACATGGACTTCTTGGCGCGCGAGATCGCCGCCCTGCGGATGAAGGTGAACGACCTAGCCACACGCGATTTCGTTCGTTCAGAACTGCGCGATCTGCTCGACGACCTCGACGACGCCAAACGCGGCGAGGTCAAGCGGCCCGAGTCCCGCCCCGGCCGGGCCCAAGCCTAAAAGCCGTTGGTGCGGATGGTCGCACCTACGGGCCCCTGTTGAAGCCGCGGTTGCCTCGGCTCAGCTGGGCAGCAGGTGGATGCGCTCCAGATCGGCCCGCAGGACGTCCGCATCGGTGAAGTGGATCGTGGCCAGACCAACCGAGCGCGCTGCGCGCAGGTTTTCGACGCGGTCGTCGATCATCACCGTCTGGCCGGCGACCAGGCCGAATCGCTGGATAACCAGTTCGAAGATCGCCGGGTCCGGCTTGGCGAGCCCAACGTCGCCGGAGACGACCAGTCCGGTCAGTTCCCCAAGCACCGGTGCCGCGGCCCGAGCGACATGAAAGTTCTCGCTGGCCCAGTTGGACAAGCCGTAGGTGGGGACACCCGAAGCGAGCAGTTCCTTGATCACCCCCGACGTCCCCGGCATCGGGCCGGGGACGGTGTCGGCGAAGTTGGTCAGATAGGTGCGATAGATCTCCGCGAGATCGGGGGCGTCGGCGTCGAAGCGGGCCTGCGCCTGCGCCAGGCTGAGCCCGGCGTCGGTTTCATGGTTGAGCTTGGCGAACGCCTTCGAGGTCAAGAAGCGCTCGACGTCGGCCTCGGAGATGCCCGGCAGGGCAAACCGTGGGTTCCAGTCGACGATGACGTTGGCGACGTCGAAGATGACGTTCTTGATCATGGGACCCCTCCCTAGGCGGCGGCTGGTCCAGTGCCGGATGGTTCGACGTCAGCCTAGGGGGCCATCCTGCGGCCGTGGGGCCGGGGGCGGCAACGGGTGCAACCCAACGCCGTCCCTCCCGAGCGGCAGGTCGGGCCCGCTGTGCAGCTCGCGCCCGCCGATTGGAGGCGCGACGCGGAAGTGGGGGAAACGTCGTCGAGGTGTTCGATGAGGGGCAGGATCCAAGAGCAGGCGGGCAGGAGTCAGGACGACACCGGGGTCACGCCCAGACGCTTGCCGGACAAGCCCAAAGAGCGCTTGGCGAGTCGGTCGGCCAAGCCCTCCAGCGCCTTCGCGGCGGGGGAGTCCGGGTCGGTGGCGACGATGGGCAGGCCCTCGTCCCCGCTGACCCGCACCGCCGGGTCTAGCGGGATCTGCGCCAGCAGCGGCACCTCGTAGCCCAGGCGTCCGGTCAGGCCTGCGGCGACGGCATCCCCGCCGCCGGAACCGAAGACGTCCACGCGGTGGGTTTGCCCGCAGTGGGGGCAGACGGTGTCGAGGTAGGCCATGTTCTCGACGACGCCCAGAACGCGCTGGTCGAGCATGGACGCCATCGTGCCCGCGCGCTCGGCCACTTCGGCGGCGGCCTGCTGCGGCGTGGTCACGACGATCACCTCTGCGCCGGGCAGCATCGAGCCGAGCGACATGGCGACGTCGCCCGTGCCCGGGGGGAGGTCGAGGAGCAGGAAGTCCAGGTCGCCCCAGAAGACGTCCGACAGCAGTTGCTGCAGCATCTTGTGCAAGATCGGGCCGCGCAACGCGACTACCTGGTCGCGGCTGGGTTTGAGCATGCCCACCGAGATCACCTTCAGGCCCATGCTCGGCACGGGCAGGATCATGTCGTCGAAGGTGGTGGGCCGGGCGTCCATCAGCCCCAGCATCTGCGGCACCGAGTGGCCGTAGATGTCGGCGTCCAGCAGGCCGACGCTGCGTCCCCGCTGAGCGAGCGCCATTGCCAGGTTCACCGTCACCGAGGACTTGCCGACGCCGCCCTTGCCGGAGGCAACCAGATAGACCCGGGTCAGGGAGTCGGGCCGGTTGAAGACGATCTCGCGTTCGGGTTGGCCGCCGCGCAGGTTGCGCCTCATCTCGGCGCGTTGTTCGTCGGTCATCACGCCGAGGTTCACCTGGACGCCCGTGACGCCCGGCACCTCCATGACCGCGCGCGAGACGTCGGTCCGGATGGTTTGGGTAAGCGGACAACCCGCGATGGTGAGCAGGATGTCGACGCCGACGTGGCCCGCCTCGTCCACTTCGATCCCGGCGACCATGCCGAGGTCTGTGATCGGGCGGTGAATCTCGGGGTCGTTCACGCGGGACAGGGCGTCCCAGATGGCCCCGCGGAGTTCTTCAGCGGACATGCGCTGCACTGTACCCGTTGGTCGCCGGCCGCCCAGGAGCATCTTGATCGAAGAGTCGAACTTACGTAGTTTGGAGCTATGGCCCCTCCGGACTCCTCGATCGAAGCGCGCCTGGCCCGCCTGGAGGCCGAGGTGGCAGCGCTTGCGGTCAACGCGGCTGCCGAATCGCCTCGCGACACCAGCCGCTCGCCGGACACGCCCGCCTTCTGGGCGCTGGAGGGCCTGCTCGATCGACATCCAGCGGGCGCGGTGCTGCTCGCGGGCGCGGCGGACGTCCCACAACTCGGGCCCGTCCGCTGGCAGTACCAAGGCCGGCCGGACGAGATCTTGGCCACGGATCCGCACGATGCCGCATCCGTCCTGGAAGCACTCGGCCACCCCGTTCGAATCAGCCTGTTGGGGTTGGTGCTCTCGGGTGTGCGGGGCACGGCGGAACTGCTGGATCGCCAGGAGTTGGGCTCCACCGGCCAGCTCCATCACCATCTGCGTACTCTGCTGGCCGCCGGCTGGCTCACCTCGCCGGCGCGGGGCCAGTACCAAGTGCCCCCAACGAGGGTTGTTCCGCTGCTGGCGATTCTGCTGGCGGCGCGCCGTCCATGACCGGGAAGGAACCCCATGAAATCCCGACAGCCCTGGCTGCTGGCTCGCCGACGCTGGTTGGTCGTGGTCGGCGCCTCGTTGCTCGGCGCGGTGATCGCCGCTCTGGCCGGCGTCGGGGCGCCGCACCCGACCGGCACTCACGGCGACCTCGCCCTCGCGGGTCAGGTGCGCGCGCAGATAGCGGACGACGCCGGGTTCGCGTCGCTGTCGGTCGCGCGGGTAACCACCACCCAAATCACCTGGGCGGGCCTCGGTTCGCCTACCCCGACCGGTGGCGAACTGACTGAGCAGACCCCCTACCCGCTGGGGTCCATCACCAAGACCTTCGACGGGCTGCTGCTGGCCGATGCGATCACCCGTGGCGAGGTGCGCCCGCAGCAGCGGCTGGAGACCCTGCTCCCCACCCTCGCCGGCAGCCCAGCCGGCGGCGTCACCCTTGACGAGCTGGCCAGCCACCGCTCGGGTCTGCCGCGGCTGGCGCCTTCGGACGGCTGGGGAGCGCTGTTGTTCGTACTGACCTTGCGCGACCCGTATCGGCTGAGCCCGCAGGCGCTGATCGCAGAGGCGCGCGACGTTCAGTTGAGCGGACGCGGCGAGGTCGCCTACTCGAACTTCGGTGCCGCGCTGCTGGGGCATGCGCTGGCTGTGGCCGCGCACGCTCCGGACTGGCCGACCCTGGTTCGGCAGCGGATCTGGGCGCCGCTGGGGATGACCAACACGTCCATCGCGACGACGCCCGACCGCGTCCCCGCCGGGGCGGTCGTCGAGCGGACGGCTTCGGGCGCTCGGCCACAGACATGGACCAACGACGGGGACGCCCCGGCGGGCAGTTCGACCTGGACGACCGCAGCCGACCTGGCACGGTACGCGCAGGCGATCCTGCTCGCCAAGGTCCCCGGAATGAGCGCCCTGGATGGTCGCTGGCCGGTGCCCGAGGGCAAGATCGGCCTGTTCTGGTTCAGCGGCGAGGTGGAGAACCGACAGCTAACGTGGCACGACGGCGGGGTTGCCGGAGCTCGGACGATGCTGGTCCTGGATCGGTCCGCTGGCCTCGCCTACGTCGTCTTGGGCAGCTCGGACCGCAGCGTCGAGGACATCGGGCTCGGGTTGATCACCGGTCGGCCGGCGCAGTCGCGTCCCGGCCTGCCGATCACTGGTCTGGTCGTCCTGCTCGTGACGCTCACGGCGCTGGGATCGGTCCTGCATGGACTCGCCAAACCGGGACATCGAGTCGGCGTCGTCGGCGATGCCGTGCTGGGGCTCGCGATGTTGGTGCTCTTGTTCCGCGTGGGTCCCTGGGCCGTGATCCCAGGCTGGGTGTTCGGTTTGGTGGCGGGTGCCGCCGCCGGGCTGATCGCGTTGGCCGGGCCGCGCTGGCGAGACCTGACGGCTCCGCGCCACCCGATCCGGGCCGGGTTGGGAGTCGCGTTCGCGGCGCTCGTGCTCGGGGTGGTCTGCTGGGGTCTGCTGCGCTGAGTCCGCCCCAGCCCCCGGTGTCCCGATCCGTGAGGTCGCAGTACGGTGAGGTCCATGGCGAAGCGACGCTCCCGGAGAACCGTCCTGGCCGTCCCGGGGTCGAGCGAGCGGTTCTTGGCCAAGTCCAAGACGCTGGGCGTGGACGCCGTGTTCCTCGATCTCGAGGACGCGGTCGCCCCCGCCGCGAAGATCGAGGCCAGGGGCCGAATCGTCCAGGCGCTGCTGGAAGGCGGCTGGCGGGCGCCGACGGTGACGGTCCGGGTCAACGACTGGACGACGTCTTGGACTTACGGCGACGTCGCCGAGGTCGTCGGTGCCGCCGGACGTCACATCGACGCCCTCGTGCTGCCGAAGGTGACCTGCCCGGAGCACGTCGTCGCGCTGGATCTGCTGCTCACCCAGGTCGAGCGCACCTTCGACCTACCCGTCGGTGGGATCGGCCTCGAGGCCCAGATCGAGGAGGCGAAGGGGCTGATCAACGCGGCGGCGATCGCGGGGGCCAGCCCGAGGTTGGAGACTCTGGTCTTCGGGCCGGGGGATTACATGGCGAGTATGGGGATGGCAACCACGAACGTCGGGGCGCAACCGCCGGGTTATCTCGGGGACGCTTTCCACCATGCGCTGATGACGGTGCTGACCGCCGCGCGCGCCCATTCGCTGCAGGCCGTCGACGGCCCGTATGTCGCGATCGCCGACGCAGCCGGCTTCGGGGAGTCCGCCGCGCGGGCGGCAGCGCTCGGCTACGACGGTAAATGGGTGCTGCACCCCGCCCAGGTAGAGGTTTGCAACGAGGTGTTCACGCCGTCGGAAAGGGACTTCGCCCGGGCCGCGAAGATCGAGGCCGCCTACGCCGCCGCCGCCATGAACGGCGGTGGGGCGGTGGGCGCGATCGTGGTCGACGGCGAGATGGTCGACGAGGCCGGGATGAAGGTCGCCCAGGCGATCCTGGCGCGCGGACGGGCTGCCGGCCGAGGGTTGGCAGCGCCGGCCGGAATGAGCAAAGCCGATCCAGAGTTGAGGAAAACATGACGCAACCGATTCCCACGTCGTCCTTCGAGTTGGAGTATCCGCAGTCGGTAGGGGTGTTCGACACCTACGTGGGTGCTCAGAAGGCGGTCGACTACTTGGCCGACCAGAAGTTCCCGGTCGAGAACCTCGCCATCGTCGGCACGAATCTGCGCCTGGTCGAGCGGGTCACCGGACGCCGCACGTGGGGCACAGTCCTGCTTCAGGGCGTGTTCAGCGGCATCTCCACCGGCTTGATGATCGCCTTGTTGATGTGGCTCTTCCTGCCGACAACCAATGTGGGTGCCCTGCTGCTCACGGCGCTCGCGATCGGCATCGCGGTCAGCGTGATCTTCGCGGCGATCGCCTACGCGCTTTCCGGCGGCAAGCGCGATTTCGACTCGGTCGCCAAGACCGTCGCCACCACCTACGAGGTGCTCTGCGAACACAAGGTCGCCGCCCAGGCGCGCGAACTCCTGCAGAATCTGCCCGGCGCGCGCGCCGCGATGTTCAATCAGCCGCCGCCAGCAGCCCAGCCCCCGGCATACCAGCCGCCCGCCGGGACGTCCGCGGACGCCTGAGCGCGGCTTGGCCCATTGCCCCTCAAGACTCGCGTGACCGCGCGTGTGAAAACGTGCGGCCAGTCGGGGCGGGGCCCCGCCATCAAGCCGGGTGGCGCTTCCATGCCTCAGACTCGTCGCACGTTTTCACATCCGACCGGGTCTGCCGGTCAGGTCGGAAACATCGCCTGGGGCCGGGTCCTCAGACTCACCGAAGGTTTCGCACCCGCTCGGCTCGGGCCATGGATTGAGCCAGCCCTGAGTGCGCCACGCCGACAAGGAAGCGCGTCCGCGATGCAGCGGACCTAGGAGGCCCGCTGAGAGCTGATCGGACGGCCCAAACACTCTCGAAGACGCCCCACAAAGCGCTGATCCCGGGCCGTTGAAGACCCGGGATCAGCGTTTTCCGCCTGGTTCAGCTGTCGATCATTTGGCCGTCGAGGTACTCGGCGTAGGCGGGCAGGTCCAGTTGGCCCGAGCCGGAAACGCCGATCAGGATCACCGGCGACTCGCCGGCCTCACTGGCGCGGCGCGCTTCGCGCAGGGCGCCGGCGATGGCGTGGTTCGACTCCGATGCCGGGACGATGCCCTCGGAACGTGCGAACAGGATGCCCGCCGCGAACGCTTCGCGTTGCTTGACCGAGATGGCCTCCATCAGGCCCTCGTGGTAGGCGTGGCTGACCAGAGGCGCCATGCCGTGGTAACGCAGCCCGCCGGCGTGCACCGGGTCGGGGACGAAGTCGGCGCCGAGGGTGTACATCTTCAGCAGCGGCGTCAACTGGCCGGTGTCGCCGAAGTCGTACTTGTATTCGCCCTCGGTCAACGACGGTGCGGCCTTCGGCTCGCAGGCGACGATTCGGGTGGACGTCCGGCCGTCCAGGTTCTCGCGCATGAAGGGGAAGGCCAGGCCCGCCAGGTTCGAGCCGCCACCCGCGCAGCCGTAGATGACATCGGCCTGCTGCTCGCCGAACAGCGCCAGTTGCTTCAGCGCCTCCTGGCCGATCACCGTCTGGTGCAACAGCACGTGGTTCAGGACGCTTCCCAGCGAATAGTTGGCGTCCGGGTCGCCGGCGGCCACCTCGATGGCTTCGCTGATGGCCATGCCCAGGCTGCCGGAGGTGTTGGGGAAGCGTTCGCGCAGGGCGCGTCCGTTGGCCGTCAACTCCGACGGGCTGGCGACCACCTTGGCGCCGAAGGTCTCCATCAGCATCCGGCGGTAAGGCTTGCCGTCGAAGGAGCCGCGAACCTGCCACACGTTGCAGTCCAGCCCAAAGGCCTGACAGGCGAACGCCAGCGCGCTGCCCCACTGGCCGGCGCCGGTCTCGGTGGTGAGCCGTTTGATGCCGGCCTCGGCGTTGTAATAGGCCTGGGCGACCGCGCTGTTGGTCTTGTGGCTGCCTACGGGGCTCGCGCCCTCGTACTTGTAGTAGATGCGGGCGGACGTGCCGAGCGCCTCTTCGAGCCGGACCGCCCGGAACATCGGGGAGGGCCGCCAGAGCCGATAGATGTCCCTTACGGCCTTGGGGATCTCGATCCACCGTTCACCGCTAGCCTCCTGCGCGATCAGGCCCATCGGGAAGATCGCGGCCAGGTCGTCCGGGCCCACGGGTTGGTTGGTCGCGGGATGCAGCGGAGGGGGCGGCGGAGTCGGAAAGTCAGCGACGATGTTGTACCAGTGGGTCGGGATCTCGGATTCGTCGAGCACGACCTTCGTCTTCGTTGGCGCATTCACGGGGCTGATCCTATGTCCGGTGGCTGCCCACGCCCCGCCGGCTGGGCGTCCAACTCCGTCGTGGCTTGCGCGAACGCCCCCAGGGCTGCCCGGAGCACACTGATCGCGGTCTCGAGTTCCTGGGTGGAGAACGGCTGCAAGGCGGTCGCGATCGACTCCTGGAGCGGCGTGAAGGTGCGCCGCGCGGCCGTCATCGCAGTGTCGGTCAGGCCCAACTCGACGCGTCGCCGATCCAGCGGGTGGCGTCTGCGTTCAACATGTCCGACCGCTTCCAGCCGGTCGAGGACGATGCTCACGGCCGGCGCCGACAGCCGCAGGGTCTGAGCGAGCTCGCCCGGCGAGATCGGGTCCTGGCCGTCAGCTCTCGCCGAGATGACGCCCATCGCGTCCAGGTCTCGCCGATTCAGACCCAGCCGGTTGCGCACCAGTTCGGCGTAGCGCTGTGAGGCCAGCGAGACGGCGCGCAGCAACTGCGCGACCTCCTCCGCGCGACTCGTCTTCGGCTGCCCTGACCTCATCCTCCGCATCTTTCATTCCGGAAAGTTAATAGTTAAGCTTAGTTAACGATCCTGCTTAGCGGGAGTGCGAAAACCGCCAAGATCATCCCGCGAATGTTGGATCGAGGCCACTGCAAGCGTTTGGAGGCGGCGATGGGTCATCCGGCGATCCCGACCGACGACCTCGTCGGCGACCACGTTGTGCTGCTGGCCGGCGACGGGACGCCGCTGGGGACGTCCCCGCGAGGCAGCGTCCACAGTGCGCGGACCCCACTCCACCTCGCCTTCTCCTGCTACTTGTTCGATGAGGACGGCCGGGTGCTGCTGACCCGTCGGGCGCTTTCGAAGCGGACGTGGCCCGGGGTCTGGACGAACAGTTTCTGCGGTCACCCGCGCTGGGCCGAGCGCCCCGAGGACGCCGTCGCCCGGCGCGGACTGACGGAACTGGGCGTCCGGCCCGAGGAGATCCGGTGCGTGCTCCCGGACTTTCGCTATCGCGCCGTGGACGACTCGGGCATCCAGGAGAACGAGATCTGTCCGGTGTTCGTCGGGTGGGTGCCCAACCAAGCGCGCCTCACCCTCGACCCCGACGAGTGCGCCGCGTACCAATGGGCGTCGTGGTCGCAGGTGATCGCCGCCGTCGCGGCCGTCCCGGCGCTGGTCAGCCCGTGGGCCGCACTGCAGGTGCCGCTGCTGGCGCAAGTCCTCGACCCGGACGGACCCAAGGTGCCCAGCGGGGCTCAGTCATGATCGCCGAGGAGCAGACGCTGGCCGCGGTCGAAGCCCTGGTGGATGAGACGCTGGCCAGCCTGGACGCGCAATGGCTGGAGTTGGCCGCACCCGTCAAGCCGCGGCCGGGCGTCCTGCACACCGACAGCATCCTCGACCTGTACCGCGCACTGGTGCGCAGCGGCGGCAAGAAGATCAGGCCGCGGATGGTCCACTGGGGCTGGGCGGCGGCCGGGGCGCCGCCGGACGGCCACCGCCACGTCGTCCGCGCGGCTGCGGCGTTGGAGTTGTTGCATGCCTTCGCGTTGATCCACGACGACGTGATGGATGAGTCGGCGTCTCGTCGTGGCCACCCGTCCGTGCACGCCGCCGCGGCCGAGCAGCACCGTTCGCGCGGGGCGTCCGGGGCGGCGGCTCGCTACGGGGAGAGCATCGCGATCCTGGTCGGCGATCTAGCCCACGAGGAGGCCTGCGCCCTGGCGATGGACCTGCCTGCACCCATGCGCCGGCTTTGGCGGACGCTTTCGGTGGAGTTGATGCTGGGGCAAGGACGCGACCTGGTCGGGGCGGCCAACCGCCGCCGGGACCTGGAGCACGCCCGCGAGGTGGCCCGCGTGAAGTCGGGGGCCTACACGATCTCGCGTCCGCTGCAGTTGGGCGCGGCCGCGGCCGGGGCGTCTGAGCGCACGGTCGCGGCTCTGCTGGCGTTCGGCGAGCACCTGGGGCTCGCGTTCGCCCTGCGCGACGATCTGCTCGGGGTCTTCGGCGACCCGGGCCAAACGGGCAAGCCGGTCGGGGACGACCTGGTCGCGGGCAAGCCGACGGTGCTGTTCGCCCTAGCCACCGCGAGCTTCCCGGAGAGCCCGACCAACGGCAACCCCCGCCTGACCCGGTCCGGGCTACTGCACCTCGAGGCGGGGGACGTCCCGGCCGTACAGCGTCGGCTGCGCGAGAGCGGAGTGATCGACCGGGTCGAGGGCATGATCGCCGAGTCGGTGGCGGCCGCAAAGGCCGCATTGGAGGATACGGCGGTCGAGCCACGGGCCGCCTCGGCCCTGGGGGCGTTGGCCGATCGAATCGCGTGGCGATCCGCATGAGTCGCGTGGTGGTCCTCGGGGCGGGACTGGCGGGCCTTGCCGCAGCTTGCCATCTGATTGCCGACGGTCACCAGGTGAGTGTGCTGGAGCGCGAGTCCGTACCCGGCGGACGCTGCGGCGCGCTTCGGCAGGACGGCTTCGCCTTCTCCTCCGGCGCGACCGTATTGACCATGCCCGAACTGGTCGCCGAGCCGCTTGCCCGGATCGGGACACCGCTGGCCGACGTCCTCGACCTGACCCGGCTGGACCCGGGCTATCGCGCCCACTTCCACGACTCCTCCTCCCTGGACGTCCCGGCCTCGACCGGCGCGTTCAGGGAGGAGATCGCCAGCGCGGTCGGATCGGACGCAGCGGCCGCCTTCGACCGGTTCGTGGCCTGGCTGGGGGAGTTGTACGACATCGAACTGCCCAACTTCATCGACCGCAATTTCGACTCCGTGGCCGGGCTGGCGTGGCCGCCGTCCGCGGCGGCCAAGCTGCTGAGGATGGGCGCCTTCGACTCGCTGGACGCCGTGGTCCGGCGCTTCTTCGGCGACGAGCGTCTCGTCCGGTTGTTCACGTTCCAGGCCCTTTATGCAGGGCTGTCACCGCTCAAGGCCCGCGCCCTCTACGCGGTGATCGCCTACATGGACACGATCCGCGGCGTCTACCACCCGCGCGGCGGCATGGTGGCCGTCCCCCAGGCGATGGCGGATGCGCTGCGCGCCGCGGGAGCGGACCTCCACTACGACACCACGGCCCGGGCGGTGCTGCGTCGCGGCGGACGGGTGGCCGGGGTCGAGACCGGCGACGGGGAGCGCATCGGAGCGGACGCGGTGGTGTGCACGCTGGACCCGCCTGTCGCCTATCGCGAGTTGCTTCGGGACCTGACGCTGCCGCGTCCCTTGCGCGAGCCGCGCTATTCGCCCTCGGCACTGGTCTGGCACGTCGGCGTCCGCGGCGTCCCTCGCGGCGTGGCGCATCACAACATCTACTTCGGCCAAGACTGGACGGGAGCGTTCGACGATCTGATCGAGCGCCGAACCATGATGACCGACCCGTCCCGGCTGGTCAGCGTCCCCTCGCTCACCGACCCGGACGCGGCCCCGCCCGGCCACAGCGCGCTGTACGTCCTGGAGCCCGTTCCGGACCTGGGCTCGGGCATCGACTATGCGCGCGAGGCGCCGCCCGCCCGCGAGCGGTTGCTGGAGTTCCTGGCGGAGCAGGGGTACCCGACCGACATCGTCACCGAGCGGCTGGTGACCCCATTGGACTGGCAGGCCCAGGGCCTTGCCGCGGGGACGCCGTTCGCGCTCGCCCACACCTTCGCCCAAACGGGCCCGTTCCGGCCGGCCAACGTCGAACGCCGAGCACCCGGGCTGTTTTTCGCCGGGTCGGGGACCGTACCCGGCGTGGGCATCCCGATGGTGCTGATCAGCGGCAAGCTCGCCGCCCGGCGCGTCTCGCGCTACCTGCCCGCGGAGGTGCGCGGATGACCCGGAGCTCCGGAGCGGCGGTCGCCGCCACGGCCAGCACAGAGGCGGACGTCCTGCGCCTGGGCTACCGCAAAGCCGCCGCGATTACGCGGCGCTTCGGCACCACCTATTACTGGGGGGTCCAGCTGCTAGCCCCCCGACAGCGCCGCCACGTCTACGCGGTCTATGCCCTGTGCCGGCTGGCCGACGACATCGTCGACGCCCCCGGCGCGACGCGCGGCGATGTCAGCGCCACCTCGGCAGCCCTACAGGCATTCCAAGAGAGGTTCAACGCCGCGCTCCGGACGGGCCACTCACCAGACCCCGTGCTTGCCGCGGCGGCACACACCGCCCGAACGCGCGGGGTTGAAGGTTCTTGCTTCGACCGGTTCTTCGGCGCGATGCGCCAGGATCTGACCACGGCGCGCTACGAGACCTGGGCCGACCTGTGCGGCTACATGGACGGCTCGGCCGCCGTCATCGGCGAGATGATGCTGCCGGTCCTCGAGCCCAACTCCCCGGCCGCGGTCGAACCGGCTCGGGCGTTGGGGATGGCCTTCCAGCTCACCAACTTCCTGCGCGACGTCGGCGAGGACCTCGACCGAGGCCGGATCTACCTGCCGATGGCCGAGATGCGCGCGGTCGGCGCGGACGCCACGTTGCGCCGGGTGAACCAGCCGTGGCGGGAGTTCATGCGCTTCCAGATCGCCCGCAACCGCGAGTTGTACGTCGCCGCGGGGGAGGGGTTGAGGTACCTGCCGCCACCTTCGGCCCGCTGTGTGGCCGCGGCTCGGCAGTTGTACGCGCGGATCCTGAACGAGATCGAGGCTTCCGACTACGACGTCTTCACCCGC
Organism: Propionicicella sp.; assembly: GCA_039811865.1. GTDB lineage: Bacteria > Actinomycetota > Actinomycetes > Propionibacteriales > Propionibacteriaceae > JBDHZK01. The sequence goes on from JBDHZK010000035.1 coordinate 17,979, forward strand.
CGGGCCAGGGTGAGCACCTGGCGCAAGCTCGGCACCTTGGCGCGCTTGACGCTTTCGGCGCGCCGGACCGGTTCCAAGGTGGTCTGATCGTGGGTCACTACACCTACCTGGGCCTCATGGCGGGATGCTTGCTGATCACCGCACCCTTGGAGTGGGTGTTCGGCGCCCGGGTCTATCGGCGACCCAAGCGGCTGCTGGTGACCCTCCTCCCCGTGGCCGCGGTCTTCGTGGTCTGGGACGCCTTCGCGATCATCCGCGGGCACTGGTGGTTCTCACCGGCGCAGACGACCGGATGGAGGCTCGGCGTCATCCCGGTCGAGGAGCTCGCCTTCTTCGTCGTCATCCCCATCTGCGGGCTACTCACGCTGGAGGCGGTGGAGGCGGTGGGGCGCCGGTTCCGGCGCACCCCGAGTTCGCCCCAGGCCGCGCGTCCCGCGGATCAGGGGGGTGGCTGATGCCCGAGTACAGCGTCCTGACCGTCATCGCGGTGCTCGGGGTGGTGGCGGTGGAGACCTGGTGGCTGCGAACCGGGCTGTTCCGGCGGGTCGGCTACTGGGTGGCGATGGCGATCGTGTTCACCTTCCAGGTGCTCGTGGACGGGTGGCTGACGCGCCTGGACGACCCAGTAGTCGGCTATGCGCCGCAGCACTTCTCGGGGCTGCGGTTTCCCTGGGACATCCCGGTCGAGGACTTCGGGTTCGGTTTCGCCCTGGTGACGCTGGCGATGCTGCTTTGGGTGCGCCGCGACCTGGGTCAGGACGCGCCCGGGGGTCCCCGTACCGACCGGCGAAAGGCGGACGTCCGATGAAGCGTTGGGTACCCGGGCGCGATCCCCGGGCCGTCTTTCACCCAGCCGTCCCTCCAGCCGGTGCCCCGCGCCGAACGGGCCGAGTCGTCGTCGTGGGCGGTGGGATCGCGGGCTTGGCCGCCGCAACCGGGTTGGCCGAACGGGGTGTCGCCGTCACCGTGGTCGAGGCCCAGGCAGGCCTGGGCGGTCGCGTCCGCGCGTGGCCGATCGAGCTGCCGGACGGGTCGCACGGCTCGATGAGCCGCGGATTCCATGCCTTCTTCCGCCAGTACTACAACTTGCGGTCGCTGCTGAGCCGAGCCGACCCGACGTTGGAGCGCCTGCGTCCACTCGCCGACTACCCGCTCCGGGCGGCCAACGGCACGTTCGAGTCGTTCGCCGGGGTTCCACGCACACCCCCGCTCAACCTGGTGGGTTTCGTGGCGCGCAGCCCGTCCTTCACCCTCGCCGACCTGACCCGGGTAGACGTCAAAGCCGCGCTCGGGCTGCTGCAGGTGAGTTTTCCCGCGAGCCTTTCCGCCTGGGACGGCGTCAGCGCCGCGGAACTGCTGGACCGGCTGCGATTCCCCGTGCGCGCCCGGCACCTGGCATTGGAGGTGTTCGCGCGGAGCTTCTTCGCCGCCGCACAGGACTTCTCGGCCGCTGAGCTGCTGGCGATGTTCCACGCCTACTTCGTCGGTTCGGCCGAGGGGTTGGTGTTCGACGTCCCCGACGACGACTACGACACGAGTCTGTGGGCACCGCTGGCTGGATATCTGACCGGGCGCGGCGTCGACTTCGTCACCCGCACGCGCGTCGAAGCTGTGACGGTTGGCGACGGCGAGGTCGTCGTCCACACCGACGCCAGCGACTTGGCCGCGGACCAGGTCGTCTTGGCGCTGCCCACGCAACCGCTGCGTGAGCTGGTCGCGGCCAGCCCAACCCTCGGCGAACCGTCCTGGCGCGAACGAATCGCCGAACTGCGCTCGGCCCCGCCGTTCGGGGTGCTGCGCCGCTGGCTGGACGCCGCGGTGGACGCCCCACCGTTCGAGGCGACCACCGGCTACGCCGCGTGCGACAACGTCAGCCTGGTGGACCGATTCGAGGCGACGGCGCGACGCTGGCGGGCCGCGCACGGCGGTTCGGTGGTCGAACTGCACGGGTATGCGCT
>JBDHZK010000036.1:0-19862 GCA_039811865.1 Propionicicella sp.
CTGGCGAGCGTGGATTCGTTCGTGCTGCCGTCCATCGCGCTCCCCGTGCTGAACGTCATCATCGCCTGGTGCGTGACGCTCCTGGTCACCGCCGCTTTGCACGCCCACTGGTCCTTGCGGGTCCTCGGCGGGGCTTTCGCCGTGGCGATCCTGCTTCCCTATCCGTTGTACGGCCTGGTCGGTTCGCCCCTGGTGGCCATCGTTGGCATCTTGGCGCTGGTCGCGCTGCTCGTACTGCTCTTCGTCCGATCCGGGCGGCGGGCGCACTGGGGCGAGTTCGCCGTAGTCGCGAGCCTGGTCATCCTGGTCACCCAAGTGCCGCTCATCGCCGGGCTCCGGGCGATCTCGTTCGGCTGGGATCTGCGCGGGTCGATGGTCCGCAGCGCAATCCTCACCTCGGGGATCTTGGCGATGCCGGCCATGATCGTGGCCGGGGCGGCCCTGGCCATGGTGGCGATCACCGCCTCGGAGTCGGCGGCGAAGGTCGTGGCCCAAAGCGCCGGATCGGGCGTTCGGATCGGTGTGATCGTCGCGCTGCTCGGTGTGTGCGGCTACGACGCGTACCGTCGGTTGACCGACGCCGACTCCCCCTTGCTGGACTACCTGCTCCCCACGCTGGCCTACCTCGCCATAGCCGCGCTGATCGCAGTTACGGTCTGGTTCGCCGGACGGCGCCCCAGCGAACCGGTGCCGCGGCCCGGGCTGCTCGCCGAGGGCTGGGCCCCCTGGCTGTACGGGCTGGCGGCCGCATTCGTCTGGTCGGCCTTGCTCACCATCCCGATCAGCAGCGTCAACAACTACCTGAGCGCGTTCATCTTCAAACAGGGTGGTACGTTCCTGGACCCGTTGACCCGACTCGACACGTTCGTTCCCGGCGGCGTTCGGGGCCTGCGGGTGGTCACGATGGTGGTCGCCTTGTCCCTGGCCGTGCGGCTCGCCCGGCGGGGACGAGTGTGGGTGCCGATCATCTTGTCCGCGTTCGTCTCGGCGATGGTTTGCGACCTCGTGACCAGCCTCACCGGCCTCCGCCTCTATCTGATCCGCCCGCCGGAGGCGGTGTCGCTGGTCTTCGTCGTCGCGGCGGCCGGGGTCTTCGTCTGGCGCCTACTGACCAAGCGCCTGGACGCTCGGAGCGCGCGCGGCATCACCGCCGTCTTGGCGCTGGCCGCCTTGTTCCCGCATCGTGACTTCCTGGATGAGCCGGGGAACGCACTTCTCGGCTTCTCCGGCCTGGCCGCAATCTTGTTCGGCTTGATCTGGAGAGCATTGACCGAGGGCGAGTACACCCGGCGATCGAACAAGGCCCTGCCGGCCAGCAGCCGCGTCCTGTTGTTCGCCGCCGTGTCGACCTTTGCCGTGCTCCGCCTGAGCTGGGCTTCGCTCACGCGCACGTCCGACACCGTGACCGACATGATCAACCAGGGCGACGCGATGCTCGGGCAGCCGTTGTTCCTCGGCTCGTTGTGGGTCGCGCTCTGGGTCGCCCTGGGGCGAGGGCAGGACGCTCCCGAGACCGACGAGTCCGACCCGGCGGATACAGCGGGGCAAGCGTGGCCGGCGCCCGGTGTGGGCGCTTATCCCGCACCCCCGGCCTCACCCCCTGGTGCCTTCGGGGAGGACGTGCGCCACTACGGCTGGGGTCATCATGGTCAGCAGTTGCTGGAAGATCAGCGCACCGTCGGCGTCGATCGACCCTGGTGAGGACTAGCGGGTGGCGGGTTCGCGGACGGCTACGTGGCCCTCGATTCGCAGCAGGCACTCCGTGGTCTCGAGGGCGATGCGCTGAGCGGTGAGCCCGATCCGTTCGAGCAACTGGGCGCGGGAGGCATGGTCCAAGAACTCTTGCGGGACGCCGAACTCGCGAAGCGGAACGTCGATGCCGGCGCCGCGCAGTTCCTGCGCCAAGCGCGAGCCCGCTCCGCCCACGATGCCGTTGTCCTCGATCGTGACCACCAGTTCATGCTCGGACGCCAGCGCGAGCAGTTCGCTTTGCACCGGCAGCACCCAGATCGGATCGGCGACGGTGACCGCGATCCCCTGCCGCGTCAGGCGCTCGCCGGCGTCCACGGCGACCTGAGCCATCGGGCCGTACCCGACGAGCAGGACGCGCGCCCCGGCGCTCACGCTGAGCAGGTCGACGCCGCCGGCCCGGCGGACCGGCTCCAGGTCCACGGGCAAGGCGGCCTTCGGGAATCGGACGACCGAGGGCCCGTCGTCGATGGTGACGGCCGTGCGCAGGGCCGCGCGCAGCCGGGCGGCGTCGCGGGGGGCCGCGAGCGCCAGGCCGGGGATGACGCCGAGGATCGACATGTCCCACATGCCGTTGTGGCTGGCCCCGTCCGGGCCGGTGATCCCGGCCCGGTCAAGGACGAACGTCACACCGAGCCGGTGCAGGGCCACGTCCATGAGCACCTGGTCGAAGGCCCGATTCAGGAAGGTCGCGTACAGCGCAACCACCGGGTGCAGACCGGCCGTGGCCAGGCCCGCGGCCGAGGCGACCGCGTGCTGTTCGGCGATGCCGACGTCGAACACCCGGGACGGAAAGGTGTCCCGAAATCGGTCCAACCCGGTCGGGTGCAGCATCGCCGCGGTGAGCGCGACGACGCGCTGGTCCTCGCCACCGAGCCTCACCAACTCGTCGGCGAAAACACTTGTCCAGGTGTCCTGCTCGGCCGCGGCCAGCGGCTCGCCCGTGACGGCGTCGATCTTGCCGACGGTGTGGAACTGGTCCTCCTCGTGGTCCTCGGCCGCCTTGAACCCCTTGCCCTTGCGCGTCATGCAGTGGACGATCACGGGTCCGCCGAAGTTCTTGGCCTGGACCAGCGCCCGCTCAAGGGTCTGGGTGTCGTGTCCGTCGATCGGGCCGATGTACTTCAACCCGAGGTCGGAGAACATCCCCTGTGGGGCGAGCATGTCTTTGAGGCCGAGCTTCATCCCGTGCAGGACGTCGTACGCGGGACGGCCCAGGATCGGCGTGCCCTGCAGGCGTCGCTTGATCTCTTGCAGAGTCTGCTCGTAGCGCGGGTCGGTGCGCATCGCGGAGAGCTGGGAGGCCATGCCGCCCACGGTTGGGGTGTAGGAGCGGCCGTTGTCGTTGACGACGATGACGAGCCTCAGCTCGTCCTGCACGGAGATGTTGTTCAGCGCTTCCCAGGCCATTCCGCCGGTGAGCGCACCGTCTCCGACGACCGCGACGACGTGTCGCTCCACCCCGCGCAATCGGTAGCCCTTCGCCATCCCCTCAGCCCAAGACAAGGCTGTCGAGGCGTGCGAGTTCTCCACCCAGTCGTGCGGGGACTCCGCGCGGCTGGGGTAGCCGGACAGGCCGCCCGCCTGGCGCAACGAACCGAACCTGTGCTGCCGGCCCGTCAGTATCTTGTGGACGTAGCTTTGGTGGCCGGTGTCGAAGACGATCGGATCGTGCGGAGAATCGAACACACGGTGCAGCGCGATCGTCAGTTCGACCACGCCCAGGTTGGGGCCGAGGTGGCCGCCCGTGCGGCTGACGTTGGAGATCAAGAAGGTACGAATCTCCGCGGCGAGCCGCTCAAGATCCTTGGGCCGCAACGCCCGCAGATCCGCCGGGCTGTGGATCCGCTCCAGGACAGACATGCGCCCGAGTGTACGACCCAGGATCGGATCTGCACTCACCCCAGGATGTGACCGCGGCCCGTCGGCCGAACTCACAGCTTCTTGATGAACACGCGCCCTCGCAGCGCCTCCTCGACCAATGCCACCGAGCGCCGCACCCGAACCAGCGCCGCCGTCTGCTCCTGCCAAGCATCGGCCGCCTGCTGGACGACCTCGGGCTCCACGTAATCTCCGAGACCGGCCCTGACTCCGGCCAGCCCCTCTCGGCTCGCCCGGAGCTGCGACTCGACGAACTCCGCCGCGAACCTGGCCAACACCACTGGATGCCGACGCAGGACGACGTAGCCGCGGTAGTCGGCCGGGCAGCAGTCCAGCAAAAATGCGGCCGCCGTCGTCTCCCATCCCGGCGCTCCCGGCGGATGCACTCGATCGGGCCAGCCCGGCGGGGTGTAGATCGCGCTCGGGAAGGAGTTCGCCGGATTGGCCACCCGCCGCCCCGAAAGCTCGGTCACCGTGCTCGAGGCTGCCGTCCGGCTGCCCGCGACCGCCCGGGACGAGTGTCCCCCAGTGCCGCCGCCACGCCCGCTGGAGCGCTCCGGCGGAGCCCAAGGGCGGTTCGCCCGCCCCTCCCGCGCGACGTGTGTACCGAACCAGGGAACGGTTTGTGTCGACATTGCAGCCCCTTTCGCGAACGTTTGTTCGATTCTAGGGGGCCCAGTAACAGTCGAGCAAGGGGTATTCGAAAAAAGTTTCGCCTAGGCCGCGATCCACCAAACGAAGGCCCCGAGCGTGACCGCCGTCACCGCGAGCACGGTGATCTTGTGCGCCCGAGGCAACTCGTCACGTCCGCGAGGGGCGGTCGCCACCGCCGCGACCAGGGGAATCAGAACGATCAGCAGGCCGCCCCAACTCAGGATCGCCGAGTTGAGCCACATGGCGAGGCCGAGGAACAGCGACACATACGCCAAGACGAAGTACAGCTTCAAGCGAGCCCATACGGCAAAGCCCACCAGCGCCAGCACATGCGCCGCGAAGGCCAGCAGGATCGTCGCCGCCAGACCGCAGTACGGATCGGCGACGGCCTCGCAGGTCAGCGAGACCAGCGGGCTGAAGACCGCGACGAGCAACAACCCGCCCGCCATCGCCAGCACCGAGGTCAGATACGCCCAGGCGATCCGCGGGCCGCCATCCGGTTCATCGACGGGCCGGAGGCGGTCCAACGGGTTCTGCATGGTCGCACCCTATGGCAACCGGCCGCACCGACCCGGAAACGGCCCCCGGGGTCACGTCACGCGGCCCCCACACAAAAGGCGCAATCCTGAACGGGCCAGCCCGAACCCCGACGCGACCAGACTCGGGTCCTCGACCAGAATGTCCCCATGGATACCGACGCCGTCTGCCGCATCGCCGCCGGTGAACTCGACGCCGAGATCGTCTGGCGTGACAAGCAGGTCTTGGCCTTCCTCGACCACCGCCCGGTCTTCAAGGGCCACACGCTGGTCTGTCCGCTCCCCCACGTCGAAACGCTCCTCGACCTGCCGCCCACGGCGATTCCCACTCTCTTTGGAGCGGCCAGGCGAATCGCCGCTGCGATGCCGGCGGCGTTCGGGGCGCAGGGGACGTTCGTCGCGATCAACAACGTGGTCAGCCAATCCGTGCCGCACCTACACGTGCACGTAGTCCCTCGAAGCAAGGGTGACGGGCTGCGCGGGTTCTTCTGGCCCAGGACGCAGTACGCGCCCGGCGAACTCGCCGCCTACGGCGAGCTGCTCCGCTCCGCGCTCGAGGAATCCTCGTTCTCCTGAGGGTCCTCGCCACGAGCCTCGCGCTGCGCTTTGGCGCCCTCCTCGCCGGCGTTCTGGTCGGGCACACCCTCGGCAACGGCTTCTTCGCGGATCGCCGTTCCCTGCCCGATCAGGTCCTCTCGTTTCGCGGCGGCTTTCTCGATGGCCCGCTCGTCCCGCGCGGGCAGCTGCAGCTCCTCCTCGGCCTCAATGCCCCCGCGCAGTTCGCGGTAGCGCTCCAGCTCGGAGTTGAACTCGGCGCCGAACAACAGCGCGGCGTTCGACAACTGCATCCAAAGCAGGAAGACGATCACCCCGGCCAGCACGCCGTAGGTCTTTTGATAGGAGCCGAAGTTGGCCACGTAAAGGCCGAACAGCAGCGAGACGACCACCCACACCACGATGGCCAAGACGGCGCCGGGCGACACCCAGCGGATCTTCGGCTGGTGCACGTTGGGCGTGAAGTAGTACAGCAGTCCCACCATGACGACGACCACGCCTAGCATCACGGGCCACTTCGCGATCGACCAGGCGAGTACGGCGAGTTCGCCGAGCCCGAGGAATCGTCCGAGGCCTTCGGCCAGCGGCCCGCTGATCACCAGCCCGACCAGCACAAGGGCAGCGAGAACGATTATCACTACCGTGAGCGCCACCTGCTGAGGCCGCAGCACCCACACCGGACGTCCCTCGTCCACCTCGTAGATGCGGTTCATGGCGCGCCCGAAGGCGCCGACGTAGCCGCTGGCCGACCACACCGCCCCCAAGATGCCGAAAACGAACGCGAAGCCGGCTGCCTTGGTTTCCACCAGCGACTCCAGGACGGGCGCGATCGTCGTCACCATGTCGGCCGGGGCAAACTGCCGCGTCAAGTCGAGCATCGCGGACAAGGTGGCCGCCCCCTGCCCGAACAGTCCGAGCAGCGAGATCAGCGCCAAGAGTGCCGGAAACAGAGACAAGACGCCGAAATAGGTGAGCGCCGCGGCGAGGTCTCCGCACTGGTCGCGGCCGAACTCATGGAACGCCTTTTTCGCAACGTACTTCCAGCCCGACACCGAAACCCGCCCCAAGCCGGCCGGCTTACGCGAATCGTCCGGATGTGGCTGCTCGACGCCGTCGACGGTAGAGCCCTCGACGCCGCCCGGTGCCTCCTTGTTTGCGTCGCCCACGGTTCTCCTCTCGGCCGACTCACCCTAGCAATGCGGCACCGCGAGCCCGAGACACCCCAACGGAGGTAGCTGAGGCGGCGGGCCCGGCCGCCCCCGTCCACAGGAACGAGGGCGGCCGGGCCCTGACCAGAATCACTTCGCCAGCAGCGACCTCAGGACGTACTGCATGATCCCGCCGTTGCGGTAGTAGTCCGCCTCACCCGGGGTATCGATGCGCAGCGGGGCGTCGAACTCGACTTCGCCGGCGCGCACGTGCACCGTCTTCGGAGTGGTGCCGTCGTTCAACGCCGTCACCCCGGTGATCTCGAAGACCTCCTCGCCGGTCAGCCCCAGCGAATCGGCGGTCGCGCCGTCGGGGTACTGCAGCGGCAAGACGCCCATCCCGATCAGGTTCGAACGGTGGATCCGCTCGTAGCTCTCCGCGATCACGGCCCTGACGCCCAGCAAGGCCGTGCCCTTGGCCGCCCAGTCGCGCGACGAGCCCGACCCGTATTCCTTGCCCGCCAGCACCACGAGCGGGACGTCCGCGCCGGCGTAACTTTGGGCCGCGTCGTAGACCGTGGTCACAGGGCCATCGTCGCCGGTGAAATCCCTCGTGAACCCACCCTCGGTACCTGGGGCCAACTGGTTGCGCAGCCGGATGTTGGCGAACGTGCCACGGATCATGACTTCGTGGTTGCCTCGCCGCGAGCCATAGGAGTTGAAGTCGACGCGGGGAATCCCGTGCGCCGCCAGGTATTTGCCGGCCGGGCTGTCGGCCTTGATCGCGCCCGCGGGGCTGATGTGGTCGGTGGTCACCGAGTCGCCCAGCTTCAGCAGGACCCGGGCCCCGACGATGTCGGCCACCGGCTCGGGCTGCGCCGGCATGTTGTCGAAATAGGTCGGCTTGCGGATGTAGGTCGATTCGGCGTCCCACTCGAACAACTGGCCCTCGGGCGTCGGCAGCGACCGCCAGCGATCGTCCCCGGCGAAGACGTCGGCGTAGCGAGCGGTGAACATGTCGGCGCTGACCGCGGAGTTGACGATCTCGTCCACCTCGGCCTGGGTCGGCCAGATGTCCCGCAGGTAGATGTCGGCGCCCGCCGAGCTGGTCCCGAGCGGCTCGGTGGCCAGGTCGATGTCCATCCGCCCGGCCAAGGCATAGGCGACCACCAACGGTGGGCTGGCCAGGTAGTTCATCTTCACGTCGGGGTTGATCCGGCCCTCGAAGTTGCGGTTGCCCGACAGGACCGAGACGACGGTCAGGTCCTGATCGTTGACGGCCTGGCTCACCTCGGGGATGAGCGGACCGGAGTTGCCGATGCAGGTGGTGCAGCCGTAGCCGACGAGGTTGAACTCGAGTGCGTCCAGGTACTTGGTCAGGCCGGCCCGCTCGTAGTAGTCGGTGACCACCTTGGATCCGGGCGCCAGCGTCGTCTTCACCCAGGGCTTGCGGTCCAGCCCCAGCTCGACGGCCTTCTTGGCGACCAGGGCGGCGCCGACCATGACCGACGGGTTGGAGGTGTTGGTGCACGAGGTGATCGCCGCGATCGCCACGGCGCCGCGGGGAAGGTCGAAGCTCTCCCCCGACTCGAGAGTCACCGGCGCCGAGGTCGGCCCGTCGCCGTAGTTGGTGACTGCCGCCTCGAACGCCGACTTCGCCTCGGAAAGCTTGATCCGATCCTGCGGACGTTTCGGGCCGGCGATGCTCGGGACGACCGTCCCCAGATCGAGCTCCAGGTATTCGGAGTAGCGCGGCTCGTGGTCGTCGCGGTGCCACAGCCCTTGCGCCTTGGCATACGCCTCGACCAGCGCCACCTGCTCCTCGCTGCGACCGGTCAGGCGCAGATAGGAGATGGTGTGGGCGTCGATCGGGAAGACAGCGATGGTGGAGCCGTACTCCGGACTCATGTTGCCGATGGTGGCGCGGTTGGCCAGGGGCACCTCGGAGACGCCCGGGCCGAAGAACTCGACGAACTTGCCGACGACCTTGTGCTGGCGCAGCATCTCGGTGATGGTCAGGACGAGGTCGGTCGCCGTCGCGCCCTCCGGCAGGGATCCGCTGAGCTTGAAGCCGACGACGCGCGGGATCAGCATCGACACCGGCTGGCCCAGCATGGCCGCCTCGGCCTCGATTCCGCCCACGCCCCAACCGACCACGCCCAGGCCGTTGACCATGGTGGTGTGCGAGTCGGTGCCCACGCAGGTGTCCGGGTAGGCCTGCAGGACGCCGTCGACGACGCGCGGGAAGACGACGCGCGCCAGGTTCTCGATGTTGACCTGGTGGACGATTCCGGTTCCCGGCGGCACGACCTTGAAGTCGTCGAACGCGGTCTGGCCCCAGCGCAGGAACTGGTAGCGCTCCTGGTTGCGCTGGTATTCGAGTTCGACGTTGCGAACGAAGGCGTTGGGGGAGCCGAACAAGTCGGCGATCACGGAGTGGTCGATGACCAACTCGGCCGGGCTCAGCGGGTTGACCACGCCGGGATCGCCGCCCAGCTCGGTGATCGCGTCCCGCATGGTGGCGAGATCGACGATGCAGGGGACGCCGGTGAAGTCCTGCATGATCACGCGCGCCGGGGTGAATTGGATCTCGCGGTCTGGCTCCGCGGCCGGGTCCCACGCGCCCAGCGCCTCGATGTGAGCGGCCGTGACGTTGGCGCCGTCCTCGGTGCGCAACAGGTTCTCCAGCAGCACTTTCAGGCTGAACGGGAGCGTGTCGGACCCCGCCACCTGGTCCAGCCGGAAGATCTCGTAGGACGTCCCGCCGACATCGAGGGTGTCCTTGGCTTCGAAGCTGTTCGTGCTCGTCATTGCCCCTCCTGACTCAAAGTATCTTGATATCAAGATATCACCTGGCTGATCAGGTTGTGTCACTTCGCGATCATCCCCGCCCGCGGCGAGTTGCGCCAGAGCAACGGGCGCCTCAGCCGGGATCGGGGACCAGCAGCGCCACGCTCTCGATGTGGTGGGTGTTCGGGAATAGGTCGAACGCCCGCACCCACTCGCAGCGATACCCGGACTCGCGTGCGTAGCCGAGATCGCGGGCCAGCGTCGCGGGGTCGCAGGCCACATAGGCGACGGCCCGGGGACGTCTGCCCAGAACGTCCGCGATCACCGCGTGTCCCGCCCCACTCCGCGGCGGGTCGATGACGGCCAGGTCGAGCCGCGGGGGCAACCGACGCAGCGTCCGGGTCACATCCCCTGCGCGGAAGGTCGCCTCTGGGACGTTCGAGCGCGCCAGGGCAACCGCGGTGGCGTCACCCTCGATGCCGATCACGCACGCCCCGGCCTCGACCAGTCCCGCTGCGAAGAGACCCACGCCGCAGTACAGATCGACGGCCACCTCGCCCGTTCGCGGGTCCAACGCGCCCAGGACGACCTCGCTCAGCAGGCCGGCCGCGGCCGGATGGACCTGCCAGAAGCCGTCCAGGGCCACCCGAAACTCCCGCTCCCCCACTTTCCTGAGCAGTTCGTCCCGGCTTGGCACGACGGCTCCTTCAAAGCCCTGCACGAGCGTCACCTCGGCGCCGGGGGAGCCGGGCACGTTCGGCCGCTCCAAGCCGGAGACGGCCAACCGGCAGCCGGCTTGCGGCAATGCAACCACGCGGTGCGAACGATGGGCGCGTAGTCCCCAGACGCCCGCATCGTCGGCGAAATAGCGGACGCGGGTCCGCCAGCCGAAACCGTCGGCGCTACCGGGGACCGCCTCCACCTCGCCGTCCCACGCAATCCCCGCCAGCCGCGCCAACTGCTGCGCCAGCACCGCCGTCTTCCAGGTGCGCTGCGCCTGCGGGCTCGCGTGTTGCAGGTCGCATCCCCCGCAACCTGCGGGCCCGGCGATCTCGCACGTGGGACGGACTCGGTCGGGCGAAGCCTCGAGCACGGCTACGGCGTCGGCCCGCAGAAACCGCTTGGCGACGTCCGTCACGCTTGCTCGGACCCGCTCACCGGGCAGGGCGTGGCGCACGAAGACGACCTGGCCTTCCCAGCGTCCGACGCAGTGGCCACCGTGGGCCACCGCCTCGACGTCGAGGGGCCCGATCTCGTCGCCGACCTGAGGCGCCGGCATCGTCAACTCTTGGGTAGCCGCGACTCGGGCACGGGCGCCGGGCCGCGGACGATCCCGCTACCGCTGCGCCGCCACGCGGCCGCGTCGATCCGTTCGGCCCGCTCGATCGCGAGGTGGGACGAGCGCAGCAGGTAGGGCACGGAGGTCACCATCACACCGGGCATGAAGTGGAGCCGCGTCCGCAGCACCAGCCCCGTCTGGTTGTGCAGCAACTGTTCCCACCAATGGCCCACGACCACCTCTGGGATGAAGACGCACACCACATCCCGCGGACCCTCCGAACGCTGCTCCCGCACGTACTCCAAGAACGGCCTGACGACCTCCCGATAGGGCGAGGCCAGCACGGTGAGCGGGACGTTGACCTCGGCCTCGTCCCAGGCCTTGAGCAACTCCTCGGTCTCCTGCTCGTCGGCGGCAACGGTGACGGCATTGATCGAGCTGGGCCGCGACGCCTTGGCGAAGTTGAGCGCTCGCAAAGTGGGCTTGGTCACGCCAGGCACGAAAACGACGGCGCGCACGCGGCTGGGCAGCGTGTTCACGTCGCCGTCCGCCGGCGCCGTCTCCCGGGCAACTTTTTCGTAGTGCCCGCGAATGGAGCGCATCACGGCGAACACCACGGCCATGGCCGCGATCGCCATCCAGGCCCCGTAGATGAACTTGGCGGCCAGGACGATGGCCAGCACGATGCCGGTCATGGTCAGGCCGATCGCGTTGATCGCGCGGGAGCGCTGCATGTGCACTCGCACCTTCGGATCGGTCTCGGTCTTCAGGTGCCGCGTCCAGTGCCGCATCATCCCCAACTGGCTGACCGTGAAGGAGACGAAGACTCCGACGACGTAGAGCTGGATCAGCGCCGTAACGCTGGCGTTGAACACCAGGACCAGGGTGATCGCGGCCGCGGCCAGGCTGAGGATGCCGTTGCTGTAGGCCAGTCGGTCGCCGCGCGTATACAGCGCCCGCGGCAGGTAGCCGTCCTTGGCCAGGATGGAACCCAGGACGGGGAATCCGTTGAACGCCGTGTTGGCCGCGAGGAACAAGATCACGAAGGTGGCGATGATGATGAAGTAGAAGGCTGGCGGGAAGTCTCCGAACACCGTGCCGGCCAACTGGCCCATCACGGTGTCCGCCTCGGCCTGGACCGGGTGCCCGTTCTCGGTGAAGTGGCTGCCCCCGTGCGGGTCGGTCAGCTTCAGGCCGGTCAGATTCGACAACAAGATGATCCCGGCGAGCATCGTGACCGCGATCCCGCCGAGCATCCCCAGCGTCGTGGCCGCGTTCTTGCTCTTGGGCTTCTTGAAAGCCGGGACGCCGTTGGAGATGGCCTCGACTCCGGTCAGGGCGGCACAGCCCGACGAGAACGACCGGGCGAGCAACGCGACCATGGCGAAGCCGGACAGGCTCATGTAATAGGGGTCGCCGACGACCTCGTAGGTTGCCGTCGGAGCCTGCAGGTGCTGGCCCAGCACGAGGATGCGGAACAGCCCGAAGCCCGTCATGATCAGCACGCCGAACATGAAGCAGTAGGTGGGAATCGCGAACAGCGTCCCCGACTCGCGGACGCCGCGCAGGTTCATCGCCATCAGCAAGAAGATGCAGACCGCGGCGATCGGCCCCTCCCAGCCATTGATCATCGGCAGCATGGACTTGGCGTTCTGCACCCCGGACGAGACCGAAACGGCCACCGTGAGGACGTAGTCGACCATCAGCGCGCTGGCCACGGTCAGACCGGCGTTCGGACCCAAGTTGACCGTCGCCACCTCATAGTCGCCGCCGCCGGAGGGGTACGCGTGCACCGTCTGCCGGTAGGACGCCACCACGACCAGCATCACCACGGCCACGGCCAACCCGACCTGCCACGAAAACGCGAAGCCCGCCATGCCCGCCAGCGAAAGAGTGAGCAAGATCTCGTCCGGCGCGTAGGCAACCGAACTCAAAGCGTCGGACGCGAAGATCGGCAACGCGATCCGCTTGGGCAACAACGTCTCGCCGAGTTGGTGGCTCGCCAGCTTTCGTCCCACCAGGACACGCTTGACGACATCGGACAGGCTCACGCAGCGGACTCTATTCCCAACCCGCCGCAAACGAACCCATCCGTAAAGCAGTGGCTTAGGTAGCCGAGCCTGGAATCTCGTGCGCGCGAGCCGATGCGATAGCGTCGGCGCGAGGAGTTGTTCCGGTTTCGAAAGGCACAGCGTGCACATCGTGATCATGGGGTGCGGCCGCGTCGGCTCCAGCCTGGCGCGCGCCCTGGACCGTCGCGGCCACTCGGTGGCGATCATCGACATTTTGCCCGACGCGTTTCGCCGTCTCGGGCCGACGTTCCAGGGAAAGACCGTGCAGGGCGTCGGTTTCGACCGGGACGTCTTGGAGCGGGCCGGCATCCGCGAAGCCGATGGGTTCGCTGCCGTTTCGTCCGGCGACAACTCCAACATCCTCGCGGCGCGGGTGGTGCGGGAAACCTTCGAGGTCCACAACGTCGTCGCCCGGATCTACGACCAGGGTCGCGCCGAGGTCTACGAGCGGCTGGGGATTCCGTCCGTGGCGACCGTCCGCTGGGCGGCCGACCAGGTGCTGCGTCGGCTGCTCCCGGCCGGCTCCGAGCCGCAATGGCGCGATCCGAGCGCGAGCGTCCGGCTGGTCGAGGTCCAGTTCGACCCGGCCTGGGTGGGTAGGACGATCGGTGACATCGCCGAGGCGGTGCGCACGCCCATTCCTTTCCTGACCAGGTTCGGGACGGGCATCGTGCCGACGGCCAAGACCGTCCTCCAAGACGGCGACCTGATGTACGCGGCCATCGAGAACGAGCGCGTCAGCGACCTGGAGACAACCCTGGGCAACCCGCCCGCCAAGCACTGAGCGCAGGGAGAACCGATGCGTGTAGCCATCGCCGGGGCCGGCAACGTGGGCCGCTCCATCGCCCGGGAGTTGATCGCCAACGGGCATCAGGTGCTGCTGATCGACAAGGACCCGAACTCCATTCGGCCGCAGTCGGTGCCGGAGGCCGAATGGCTGCTGGCGGACGCCTGCGAGCTCTCCTCGCTGGAGGAGGCCGGCCTCGACACGGTCGACGTGGCCATCGCCGCCAGCGGCGACGACAAGGTGAACCTCGTCCATTCGCTGCTTGCCAAGACGGAGTTCGGCGTCCCCAGGACGGTCGCGCGCGTCAATCACCCGGCCAACGAATGGATGTTCGATGACCTGTGGGGCGTCGACGTGGCGGTCTCGACCCCGCGGCTGATGTGCGCGCTGGTCGAGGAGGCCGTGACGGTCGGCGACCTGGTGCGCCTGTTCAGCTTCCGCGGCGGCCACGCCAACCTCGTCGAGATGACCCTCCCCCACGAGAGCCCCATCGTCGGCCGACGCGTGGCCGAGCTTCAACTGCCCGGGGACGCCGTCCTGGTGGCGATCATCCGCGACGGCGCGGCGCGCCCACCGGACCGCGACGGGGCCTTGGAAGGCGCCGACGAGTTGCTGTTCGTGACCGACCCGGGCCATGAGGCCGACCTGGCCCAGTACCTGGCGCCCAGGGTGTCCAGACGGGCGGAGTAGCGGCCCGCTCAGCCCACCGGAATCAGCTCGTACTTCGGGTTGAACAGGCGGCGCCGCCCGTCCACGCACGAGATCCGGCCCTGGACGCGAAGCTGTCGGCCGGCCATCACGCCCGGGATGGAGCGCCGCCCCATCCAGACCAGGCTGACCGAGCCGGAGCCGTCGTGAAGTTCAACTTCCAGCCACGGCATGCCGGTGCGCGGGTTGAGGGTGACGGACGCGACCGTCCCCCGCAGCGTGACCAACTCCCGGTCGGCGCACACCGAGATCGGCGTGGCGCCCTCTTCGCGCACCACCTGCTGGCGGCTGTCCGACTCGATCTGGTCGGTCGAGGAGGTCAGCTTCCGCCACAGCCTCGACAGCCCCTTGCCTGGCGAGGACTCGCCGCTCACGCCTGGCCCTCGGCTCCGACCAGATCCGTCGGCATCGTCATCGGGATGACGTCGCCCGGGGCCACCGCCTCGGCGCCCCGCCGGACCACGATGTTGCGGAAGAAATCGAGGACGTCGGAGTCGGCGTCCTCGCCTCGATCGGTCGCGGCGGCGGCACCCATGACCACACCTCGAAGCAGCCAACCCGGGCCCTCGACCAACCAGATGCGCTGCTCTTGGAGCATGGGCGCCGCGCCCTCGCTCGGCGGGGGCAACACCACGCGCCGGAACACCTCTTCGCCGAAGGGGCCGTCATGCAGTTCGGCCTGCGCTTCGGCCTCGGCCGACACCCGGACCAGTTCCTCGGCCACCTCGGCGGCGAACCCGCCGCTTCGCGGCGCTCCGAACAGCGCCAGTTCGATGGCGGACTCGCCGTCGATGACGGCGGCCGCCATGATCTGCGAGGACGCTTGGTCGACGTTGAGGTGCACTTCCATGCCCTCGAACGGGGTCAGGATCAGCGAGCCGAAGTCCAGCCGATCGACGTCGTCGGCTTCCAGATCGACCTCATCGATGTCGAACGGGCCGTCCTCACGCCAATCGACGGGCTCGGCGTCCTCGTCCTCGTCGTCGTCGGCATCGTCGTCGTCACCCGCTGCGGCGTCGTCATCGTCGTCGGGACCGAACTGCGAATCGTCCTCGGAGTCACCCTCAGTACCCACCTCGGAATCGAAGTCGGCCACCTCGTCAACGATGTCGACCTGCTCGGCAGTGTCGTCGCCGGAGGCATCCTCGGGGCTCGGCGGCGACGCCGGTTCCGACCCCGACTCCGAGTCGTCGGCCACCTCCGGTTGATCCTCGCCGACCGAGGTGCCCGTGTCGTCGCGATCGTCGGCGCGGTCGGCCGACCCGGCCGCGTCCGGTTCGTCGGACCCGACGGCACGCGCCGGTGCGGAGGTCTCGTCGCGCGGCGCCGAATCGGGCACTGCACGGCGGGGCTGCGACTTGCGCCCAAAACCAAAGATCACTGCAACTCCTTAGTGTCTTGCCGAGTCTGTCATGTCTGTTCGCCAGGCCGTCACGCCGCCAGTGGATCCATGTCCGCCCTCGCCCCGAACCGACGCGGGCAGGTCGGCGGCGGCGACGAACGTCGCCCGGACGACGGGCTGGACGACCAACTGGGCGATCCGATCGCCGCGCCGAAGGACGATCGTGGCGCTTCGATCGGTGTTGAGCAGGCACACGCGGATTTCGCCGCGATAGCCGGCGTCGACCGTCCCCGGCGCGTTCACGATCGTCAGCCCGGTGCGCGCGGCCAGCCCCGACCTGGGGTGGACGAACCCGGCGTAGCCGTCCGGGAGAGCGAGCGAAATCCCCGTCGTCACGAGGCGACGCTCGCCCGGTTCGAGGGTGCAGTCCTCGGCGATGGACAGGTCGGCACCGGCGTCCGAGGGATGTGCGTAGGCGGGGAGGCCGATGTCCGGATCGACCCGGACGACCGGGATGACGACCTGCGGCGGCTGCACCGGCTCAGTGTACGCGGTCGCAGCCGCCGGGCAGCGCCGCGATAGCCCGCGCCAAGGCTCGCGGCCGTCGCGACGAAACTAGCCAATAGGGGTGCGGGTCGCCTGGATCGTTCAGAGTCACCTCGACGGACTCGGTCAGGTACGGCCGGGTGACCAGCAGCGCCTGGGCGTCGGCGTCGAGATTCAACCGGCGAGCCGTTTCGTGAGCGTCGAGGGCGCGTGCCCGCTCGATGTATTGCCCATCGATTCGGAACGGACCCACCCGCAAGTCGGTGTCCGAGACCCGGATGCGGGTCCGCGAGAACCACAACAATCCGCCCACGACCACCGCCGTCCCAAGAGCCGAAACAGCCACGCCGGCCAGCGGCGGCAGGTACGCGGCCAACGCCACCACGAACGTCAGACCGAAGGCCGCCCCGATGATCCAGTAGGACACCGGCACGTAGAGAGTCTCGCGATAGCGCACGGTGAGAACCTATCCGGGTCGCCGGCGACCGCGTCGCGTTCCACGAACCCGCCTCGGTGCCGGTGTCTAGGATGGCGGCAGACTCGCCAACGACGCCAGGAGGCATCATGAGCGCCACCGAAAAGATCTTGTGGAAGGTGTATGCGGGGGTGCTGGGGGCGGTTTCGACCCTGGTGGCCCAAAAGCTGGTCCACGGCGCCTGGAAGTTCGCGACCGGAGACGAACCCCCCGAGCCGAACGACCCGAACACTCCGATCATCGAGGCCGTGATCTGGGCGCTGGCCAGCGGCGTCGGCGTCGGCGTAGTGCAGTTGCTGACCAACCGCTTCGCGGCCCGGCGCTTCGCGACCGACTTCGGCACTCCCGCGCCCTCGCTCGGCGGGGTCAAGCGGCACGGCTGACCACCGCCACCGGGCCGGCTGTGCAGACCCGGCCGAAAAGGCGAGACCCCCGGCCGCGGCCGGGGGTCGAGCACCATTTCTTCGGGTCAGCCGGCGCAATCCACGCAGAACTCCAAGTTGCCTCGGCGTTCGGCGATCTGGCTGCGGTGCTTGACCAAGAAGCACCCGGCACAAGTGAACTCATCGGCTTGGCGCGGGAGGACGCGGACCGTCAACTCCTCGTGGGAGAGGTCCGCTCCCGGTAATTCGAACGACTCGGCCGCTTCGACCTCGTCTTCGTCGACCTTCCCGGAGTTCTTGTCGTTGCGCCGGGTCTTGAGTTCCTCAATGCTGTCTTCGCTCTCCTCGTCGGTCTTGCGAGGGGCGTCGTAATCGGTCGCCATGGTTCCTTCCGTGTCGTCTCGCCGGGGCACGTGGGACACCGAAGCCATCCACCCGATCCCCCGACGGTGAGCTCAACCCCCAGCCGGCTGAGCCCGCACGCATACCTATCACATCCGTCAAGCCCCGAACGCGCAGCCGCCGATTACGCGGACCTGCTGGATACAACGCCGAGCCTGGCCTAAGGACTGGGGCGGGTCATCGCGGCGGGCACGACCCAGGCGTCGAAGTCGTCCGGCGCAACGCCCTGCGCGATCGCGGCCGCCCGCAGGGACGTCCCCTGCGCGTGAGCCCGTTTTGCGATCTTGGCCGCCGCGTCGTAGCCGATGTGCCGGTTCAGGGCGGTCACCAGCATCAGGTTCGACGCCAAGTGCTCGGAGATCTTGTCGAGATCGGGCTCGATCCCCTCGGCACAGTGCACGGTGAACGAACGGCACGCGTCGGCCAGCAAGCGGATCGACTCCAGTACGGCGTGCGCCATCACGGGCTTGAACACGTTCAACTGGAAGTTGCCCTGGGAACCGGCGAAGCCGACGGTGGCGTCGTTGCCGAAAACCCGCGCCGCGACCATCGTCAGCGCCTCGCACTGCGTGGGGTTCACCTTGCCCGGCATGATCGAACTGCCCGGCTCGTTCTCCGGGATCCGCAGCTCGCCGATGCCGTTGCGCGGCCCGGACGCGTACCACCGGACGTCGTTGGCGATCTTGAGCAGCGCCCCGGCCAGGACGCGCAACTCACCGCTGGTCTCGACGAGCGAATCGTGCGCACTCAGCGCCGCGAACAGGTTGGGCGCCTGTCGGAACGACAACCCGGTGAGGGCGCTGATGTGCTCGGCCGCGAGCCGCCCGAAGTCTGGGTGGGCGTTGAGCCCGGTGCCCACCGCCG
Organism: Propionicicella sp.; assembly: GCA_039811865.1. Lineage (GTDB taxonomy): Bacteria > Actinomycetota > Actinomycetes > Propionibacteriales > Propionibacteriaceae > JBDHZK01. The sequence goes on from JBDHZK010000036.1 coordinate 18,172, forward strand.
TCCCCCCGATGGCCAGGTCACGCGCCCGCTCGTCCGCCGCCCGGACGCCGGCGAGGGCGAAGTCGAGTTGCGCGACCCAACCGCCCAGCACCTGACCGAGAGTCACCGGGGTGGCGTCTTGCAGATGGGTGCGTCCGACCATGACGACGTCGGCATACTGTGCCGCCTTCGCGGCCAGGACGTCGCGCAGTTGCGTCACCGCAGCGTAGAGGCGCTCGTTCAGTTCGCAGACGACGGCGATGTGCATCGCGGTGGGGAAGGTGTCGTTCGAGGACTGCCCGCGGTTGACGTGGTCGTTCGGGTGCACCGGCGCCTTCGCGCCCAGCCCGGCACCGGCCAGTTCATTGGCCCGGTTGGCGATCACCTCGTTGGCGTTCATGTTCGACTGGGTGCCCGAGCCGGTCTGAAAGACCACCAGGGGAAACTCCGCGTCGAGTGCGCCGGAGATCACCTCCTGCGCCGCGCGCGAGATCAGTCCCGCTTGTTCTGGTGGCAGCTCGCCGAGGCGGACGTTCGCCTGCGCCGCCGCCTTCTTCAGGACTCCCAACGCTCGGATCAGAGGGCGTCCCCAGACGAAGGTGTCGCGCCCGATGTCGAAGTTGTCGATGCTGCGCTGGGTTTGCGCGCCCCAGTAGCGATCCCCCGGCACCTGCACGGGGCCCATGCTGTCCGTCTCGACACGTGTGCTCATGGCCCTATTAACTCCCGCGGCTGCGCCGAGTTCAATAACGTCGCCGCGACCGGGCAGGATAGGTTGCGCACACGGCATGCTCGAAGAAACGGTCCGATCGATGCGCATTGCGCGGCCCATGGGTCTGAGCCCTGACGGGCGCTTCCTCCTCGTGGTCACCGATCGCGGCGAGGAGATCGGCGTCCGCGCCGACGAGCGGCTGCGAGCAGCAATCCGGGGCGACCGCCCCCGACTCGGACAACTGGAGATCGACATGGAAAGCGCACTGCGGCCACGAGACATTCAGGCCCGCGTCCGCGCCGGCGAATCCCTGGAGGACGTCGCGAAGGCGGCGGGCGTCCCGATCGAGAAGATCGAGCCCTACGCTGCGCCGGTGATCGCCGAGCGCGATCACGTGGCCGGCTTGGCTCAGGCAGCCCCGGTGCGCCGTGCCGGCGAGAACGCCAGCAACCGGACGCTGCGCACGGTCATCTTCGAACGCCTGGTCAGCCGCGGGGTCGACGTCGACGAGGTGAGCTGGAACGCCTGGCGCATCGAGAACCGCAAGTGGGCCGTGAAGGCCAGCTACGCCTCGGGCAGCGCCACTCGCGAAGCGCTGTTCCATTACGACCAGAACGGGCGCTTCAGCGTCGCCGCCGACGACGACGCGCGCTGGTTGATCGGCGAGCAGTCCCCCGCCCACGGCCCCCAGCCGGGTCGTCGTCGCCGCGTCGACGACCCGGACTCCGAGCCGACGCTGGACCTGAACGACGAGCTGGCCATCGTGCGGGCCGTCCAGGTCGAACGCATCCCCGATGAAGATCCGAGTGGCACCGATACCGTCGATGCGTACACACCGCTCGAACTCGAAGAGGTCGACGGCGTCTACGACATGGTCCCCGCCGGGCAGACCGAGATGGACGTCCTCTACGACATGCTGTCCAGCTTCGACGAGGACTCGGTGCAGATCTACGCCGGGCTGACCCAACCGATCGTCCTGGATTCCGATCCGCCGGCCAGC
>JBDHZK010000037.1:0-19854 GCA_039811865.1 Propionicicella sp.
CGGCCCGACAGCGTGCCGTAGTCGATCCCCACCACGTACTTGTCGTCTGACATCGTTGTCATCCTTTCTTTGCGCCGCAGCAGCGCGGCGCGTCGGAGGCGGCTTGGTCGCCGCGGTGGTTGCCGGGGCTTCGGTGCCCCGGCAACTGGTTGTGGTCAATCCCCTAGCTGGCGCTCTTGGTGTTTTCCGCGTCCTGCGCCCAGAATCCGCCGGGGGCAAACAGTTCTTCGACCAAACCATCCAAAATGTTCGCCTGCAGCAGCAGGTCGGTCAGCACGAATCGGGTGCGAATCCACAGCGCTCGGTAGTAGGTGTCCTTGAACCGATCCATCGGCATGCCGAGCTGGCTTGGATGGCTGATCGCCCCGACGGTGTCCAGCTTCTGCTTGAGCTCTGCCACCGGCAGCAGTTGCGCCTTGACCCGCTCGGCGATCGCCGGCCACTTCTGCTTGACCAACTCCAGCCGCTCGCGCAACTCCTCGGGGGAGACGTACTTGCCCTTCGTCTGCTTCACGGCAGCCTCGACGATGTCGGGGGCGATCATGGAGCGGATCCGCGCCTCCATCTCGTCCCAGGTAGGCCAGGCCGCGACCGCGGCGTCGACATCGATCAGCGCGGGGACGTCCTTGGCGAGGAGCGCCTCGTACAAGGCGGTCACCGCCACCGTCCCAAGCCCCACCTTGAAACCGTGCGACAAGGGCGGATCCCAGTCCATACCGAACTTCTCCATCTCCCACAGGTGGGAGAAGTGGTGACCACCGCCGGACGCCGGACGCGATGACTGGTAGGCCTGCATCGCCAACCCGGACATGATCAGGCCCTCGGCCAGCCCTTTGAGCGAGGGCGGGTTGGAATCCCTGCAGCCTTGCGGGTCGGACAGCGCGTCGCGCAGCGGCCCCTGTACCAGGTTCCACACGTAGGGATCGATCGACTCGATGCCCAGTTCGTCGCAGATGATCCAGTCGGCCCCGGCCGGAACCTTCTCGATCAGGTCACCGAAGCCGGTCGACGTGAGGCGGACGGGCGCGGTGGCCATCAGGTCGAGATCGGCGATCATGGCTGCCGGCGCCGGGCAGTCCAGCGTCTGCTTGAAGCCGTCCTTGCTGATGGATGCTCCGAAGCTGGCGTAGCCGTCCATCGAGGCGGCCGTCCCCACGCAGATGTATGGGCGACCGAGTTCGCCGGCGGCCCGCTTCACGATGTCATTTAGGGTTCCCGAGGCCAGGGCGATCGGCACGGCGTCGACGCCGGCCAGATAATCGCGAAGGATCTCGATATTGGAGTACCCGGCGTAAAGCGTCGGCTTGCCGGGGAAAACGTACGGCTCGACCTGCTCGACGCCGGCGCCGTCCAACGACGACCGCACCTGCTCGCCGCCGACGGCCATCGTGTTGCCGTCGGCCACGATAATGGCCTTCCGGCCAGGGAACAGCCGCGCGAAAATCGGGCCGGTTTGATCGACCACCCCCTCCCCCACGGCGATGGCCAGGGTGTCGGTAGCGGTCTTCAAGGCGGTCTGGATGAGGTCTTCTGCCATCGGGTCTCCTTGTGCATCATCGTTGAGACACATCCGAGCGGCGGCCACTGGGAGCCGCATCGCCCCTGCAGCCGCAGCCTACCGGGCCCAAACTGTGCTTGTCTGTGTCCGATTGGCAACTTCTGTTGATAGTTCGCACACGGCACCGGCCCCGCGGGCAAGCGAGAAGGCGGCGGCCGGGGCCACCGCCTTCGCATACCGGAAGCTACGGCGTGAGGCTGGGCGGGCAGTCGTTGCTGCAGGGGTTGGTGCCCGGGTAGTAGAAGTTCTCCGTGTAGTTGTACACGACGCTCTGATAGGTGAAGTGGTACTGGATCGTGATCGTGGCCGGCAGGTTCGAGCTGTTGTTCGACCCGCTGAGAATGATCGACAGGGACGTACTGCCCGGGTTCAGCGTGATCGGGTTGGTGAACGTCGAGTTGGGGGCCACGGACAACGGGTTGCTCGTATCCTCCGTGATGGAGTCGACCGTGACGGTCAGCGGGACGCTCGTGTAGTTCCAGACGAGCACGTTGAAGTGGTAGTACTTTTTACAGTTCGCGTCGCTGTTGCCCGGGTACTTGCAGGCAGATTGAGTGACGATGTCCACCAGCGGAGAGGCCGATACCGAGGGCGCCGCAGCGGCGGTCGCGATCACCGGCAGGGCCCACGCGGCCCCGGTGGCGAGCGTGCGACGGCTCAAGCTGCCCGGACGCGGCGACGTTGACAGGGCGCTAGAGCCCCGATTCTGACCTGGCATCAGACCCCCCGGAAAGACGCTAAAGAGTTGCTATCGGGAGTATCGCGGCTGGAGCGGTTCACGTCCAGAAATGTCCGAAAACAACCCCCGGTGAGCGAACAAAGCTCAACCGTGCAGCGGTGGACGCAACTTCTGCCCGATCGGGAGTTCCGGGCTTCCGATAGTGTGGCCGGTTTGCCACGCTCAGGCGCGGGGGGCAAGGTTAGGGCATGAGTTCGAAGGTGAGCGCCCAAGTAAGCAGCCCTGATCAAGTTCGCAACGTCGTCCTGATCGGCGGATCCGGCTCGGGGAAGACAACGTTGTTCGAGCTGTTGCTGAAGTCAAGGCTGCCGGGTTACCGGGGCGAGAAGGAGGACCCGGAGCGCGCCGCGGCGCTGTACCTGGCTTCGATCACCACCGGCGACGTGCTGGTCAACCTGCTGGACGCTCCCGGCCACCCCGACTTCGTGGGCGAACTGCGAGCCGGCATCCGCGCGGCCGACGCGGCCATCTTCGTGGTCTCTGCGGCGGACGGCGTGGACGGGTCGACCGCAGCCTTGTGGAACGAGTGCGAGGCCGCCCACCTGCCGCGAGTGATCGCCGTCACCAAGCTCGATTCGGGACGCTCCGACTTCGAGACCGCGGTCAGCCAATGCCAAGACTCATTCGGCGAGGGCGTCCTGCCCACCTATTACCCCGTGGTCAACGGGCAGGGCCAGGTCGGTGCCACCCTCAGCCTCGTTTCGACCCGTCTCTACACCTACGCCGGCGGACAGCGCACCCGCGGCGAGTCCGGCCCCGAACACGCGGACGCGATCGAGCAATACCGCGGCCCGCTGATCGAGGGCATCATCCAGGAGTCCGAGGACGACGACCTGATGGACCACTACCTATCGGGGGAGGGCATCGCCGAGCAGGAGCTGTTCGCCGACATGTGCAAAGCGGTGGCCAAGGCGAACCTGTACCCCGTGATCCCCGTCCAGGCGTCCAACGGCGTTGGCGTCGAAGAGCTGCTCGGCTTGGTCGAGCGCGGCTTCCCGACGCCCAGCCTGCATCCCAACCCGGCGATCACGACCCCCGACGGCCAGCCGCTGCCGCCCGCCCAGACCGACCCGGAGGCGCCACTGGTGGCCCAGGTCGTCCGGACGACCACCGACCCGTTCGCCGGCCGGCTGTCGATGGTCAGAATCTTCTCCGGGACGCTTCGCCCTGACGAGGCGGTCCACGTCTCCGGCCACCGGTCGCGCTTCGCCGGGCGCGACGACGGCGCTCATCCCGATCACGACGAGGACGAGCGGGTCGGCCTGATCAGCGCGGCCGTGGGCACCGAGCTCAAGCCGCGGTCGCACGCCATCGCCGGCGAGATCGTGATGGTGGCCAAGCTGTCGCGCGCCGAGACGTCCGACTCGCTGTCCGCCAAGGACCGGCCCGCCCTGGTCGAGCCGTGGAACCTGCCCGAGCCGCTGCTACCGATCGCGATCAAGGCGGCCACCCGCAACGACGAGGACAAGCTCGCCGGCGCCTTGCAGCGCCTCGCCGTCGAGGATTCGGGGGTGCGGCTGGATCGCTCCGCCGGCGACCAGCTCGTGTTGTGGACGTCTGGCCAGGCGCATGCCGACCTGCTGCTCACCCGGCTCGTCGACCGCTACGGCGTGAAGGTCGAGCAGGAGCCGCTGCGCATTCCCCTTCGCGAAACGTTCGTCGGAGCGGCCAAGGCCAAAGGACGCCACGTCAAGCAGAGCGGTGGGCACGGCCAGTACGCCGTTTGCGACATCGAGGTCGAGCCGCTCGAGCGCGGCGCCGGTTTCGAGTTCGTCGACAAGGTGGTGGGCGGCGCCGTCCCACGCCAGTTCATTCCCAGCGTCGAAAAGGGCGTCCGCTCTCAGATGGAGAAGGGCGTCATCGCGGGCTTCCCGATGGTCGACATCCGGGTGACCCTGTACGACGGCAAGTCGCACTCGGTGGATTCGAGCGACATGGCTTTCCAGCTCGCCGGCTCGCTGGCGCTCAAGGAGGCGGCGGCCGCGCGCGGCGCCGTCGGCCTGCTCGAGCCGCTCGACCTGGTCACCGTCACACTCGGCGAGGAGTACATGGGGGCCGCGATGACCGACCTTTCCGGACGTCGCGGTCAACTGCTGGGCACGGACTCCAACGACCGGCATCAGGCGATCATCCGGGCGTTGGTCCCCCAGACCGAGCTGTCGCGCTACGCGATCGACCTGCGCGGGATCGGGCACGGCTCGGGCAGCTTCACCCGCGAGTTCCACGGCTACGAACTGTTGCCGATGAACCTGATGGACGCCTACGTCAAGAAGGCCTGACCGCCCCAAACCAAGCATGCCCCCACCGGAATCTCTCCGGCGGGGGCATCGCTATGGCTCGGCCGGTCGGCCGAGCACGACGTCGGGCTCGGCTCAGATGGAGTGTAGGGGCCGGGCTCCCGGCGGGAGACTGTCGGCGTCCACGATCTCCTTGCCGAAGGGGAAGCACGTCACGGGGATCATCTTCAGGTTCACCAGCGCGACCGGGACGCCGACGATGGTGATCGCCTGGGCGGCGGCGGTGGTCACGTGCCCGACGGCCAGCCACCAGCCCGCGATCAGGAACCAGATGAAGTTCGCGATGGCCGAGCCGGCGCCAGCACCAGGCTTGGCGATCACCGCGCTGCCGAACGGCCAAAGCGCGTACTTGGCCATGCGGAACGAGGCGACCCCCATCGGGATGGTGACGATGAAGATGCAGGCCAGCACACCGGCGAACCAGTAGCCGATCGCGAGCCACAAGCCGCCGAAGATCAACCAGATCAGGTTCAACAGGGTTCTCAAGATTTCCTCTCCCGGGCCGGGTTCGAGATCCGACCCACAAAACAAGTGAATCAGGTTGGCCGCGACGCCACGTCGAGCCGGGGTCGGGGACGTCCCTGAATCGCGCCGGAGGGGAGACCCGGCTGGCGCCGGCGAGACGAACGGGCGCCCCGTAAGTCGATGCCCGCCGCGAGCACCGGGAGGGCGCCACGTGCCAGGGCAGGCGTGCGGCCGTCCTGGGCAAGACGTCCACAGCAGATGCCGGGAGCGGACGCCCCAGTAGGGTGAGGGATCGTGTCCAGCCAGCCCATCCGCCGCGACGTCGTCAGCTATGTGCGCCGCAGCGCTCGGATGAGCGCGTCGCAGCAGCGGGCCTGGGAAGCGCATCGGCAGCGCTGGGTGATCGACATCGAGCGCGGCGAACGGTCCACGTCGGTCGGCCCGTCCGCCGGCGTCGACTGGGTGGCCGGCTTCGGCCGGAGCGCCCCGCTGATCGCCGAGATCGGCTGCGGGACCGGCGACTCGCTGGTGCCCATGGCGGCCGCGCGGCCGGCGTCCAACGTGATCGCGTTCGAAGTGTTCGAACCCGCGGTCGCGGGGACGCTCTCGCGCCTTGCCCGCGAGGGCGTCGACAACGTCCGCCTGATTGTCGCCGATGCCGCCCAGGCGTTGGCTACCCTCCTGGCTCCCGGCTCGCTGAGCGAGCTTTGGCTGTACTTCCCCGACCCGTGGCCCAAGGTCCGGCACCACAAGCGCCGTCTGCTCGATCCGGCCTTCGCCGCCCTGGCCGCCAGCCGGCTCCGTCCTGGCGGACTGTGGCGCCTAGCCACCGACTGGGCCGACTACGCCGATGCGATGCGTGCGGTGCTCGACGCCGAACCGCAGTTGGTGGCGGTCCCTGACGCGGGCCGAGGCGACCGTCCGATCACGCGGTTCGAGCGGCGCGGGCTGGCGGCGGGACGAACGATCACCGAGTTGTCCTATGCGAGGCGGACATGAGCCGCCTGCGCCTGGACATCGCCTATGACGGCACCGCATTCCATGGGTGGGCCGGGCAGCCCGGGCTGCGCACCGTCCAAGGCGAGTTGGAGGCCTGGATCGCGCGCGTCCTGCGCCTGGAGCAGCCACCCGAGCTGGTCTGCGCGGGCCGCACGGACGCCGGCGTGCATGCCCGCGGCCAGGTCGCTCATTTGGACGTGGAGTGCACCGACGCCGCCACGACCGCGCAGATGTTGGGTCGACGACTGCGGCGCGTCCTCGGCGACGACCTGGTCGTCAACCGGGTGAGGCCCGCACCAGACGGCTTCGACGCACGGTTCTCGGCCGTGTGGCGCCGATACGTCTACCGCTTGGCCGAACCCGACTCGGCGCTCGACCCCATGCGGCGCGCAATGGTCGTCCGCCTGTCCGACGCGCTGGACCTCGACGCCTTCAACGCCGCCGCCGCCAGCCTGCTCGGGCTTCGCGACTTCGCCGCTTTCTGCCGGGCGCGTGAAGGCGCCACGACCGTCCGGACGCTGCTCCAGGCTCGTGCTGTCCGGGCGGACGGGCTCGTCCAGGTCACCGTCCGTGCCGACGCCTTCTGCCACTCGATGGTGCGCTCTCTGGTTGGGGCCCTGGTCACGGTCGGAACGCTCCGGCGAGACGCCGCCTGGTTGGCCCGTGTCGCAGACGCCGGCGTCCGCAGCGGGCAGTACACCGTCATGCCCGCCCACGGCCTCGTCCTGGAGGAGGTGGGCTACCCACCCGACGACCAGCTCGCCGCTCGCGCCGAGCAGGCACGGCAAGTGCGCGTCCTCGAGTCGGGTTCGGACCGAGAGCTTGCCGAAGCCTCCGAAGCCCGAACATCGGCAACCGACGACGCCAAGTCAGGTGCTGCGACACAAACCGGTACGAGCGCCCGGCCCGAAGCGGCACAGGTCGCACCGAGGAGGACGCGGTGAGTCACTATTTCGAGGCGCCAACCGGGCCGGAGCGGCGCCGCACGATCGGCGTTCGTCTGTTCGACACCGAGGTGGAGCTCCAGACCGCCGACGGGGTCTTCTCGGCGGGGGGGCTGGATCCGGGGACGGCCGTCTTGCTGCGCGCTGCCCCGGCACCGTCCGGGGAGGCGGCCCGCCGGCATTTGTTGGACTTGGGGTGCGGCTACGGTCCGATCGCGCTGGCCCTGGCGTTGGCCTGCCCCCGCGCGGCCATCGACGCCGTGGACGTGAATCCCCGCGCGCTGGCCCTCACCCGGGACAACGCCCGCGCGCTGGGCGTCGGCGACCGGGTCAGCGCGTTCCTGCCCGACGACGTCCCCGACGACCGTCGCTATGGCGAGATCTGGTCCAACCCGCCCATCCGAATCGGCAAGACCGCGCTTCACGAACTGTTGTTGCGTTGGCTCCCCCGGCTGGAACCGGGCGGCGTCGCCCGGCTGGTGGTCGGCCGAAACCTGGGTGCCGACTCGCTGCGGGAATGGCTGATCGACCAGGGCTTCCCTACCGTGCGTTCGGCCAGTTCGAAGGGTTTCCGGGTGCTTTGCGTGTCGCCCACCGGCTGACCAGAACGCGGAAAGACACCCCCGCAAGGGGGTGTTTGCCTCGGCGGTCTCCTCGTAGCTTGGAAAAGCGGGTTGAACCCCAAGCCGCAAGAACGACGACGTTCGGGAGGGCGCCATGGGACTGGGAGACAAGATCGCCAACAAGACCCAGGAAGCGGTTGGCAAGGCCAAGGAAAAGATCGGGGATGCCACCGACAACGAGCGACTTCAGGCCGAGGGCGTCGCCGATCAAGCAGAGGCGAACGTCAAGCAGGCCGGCGAGGCCGTCAAGGACGCCGGTCGCGATGTGGCCGACCATGCCAAGGACGCTGCCGAGGACGCCAGGTCCGCGGTGCGCAAGGCCACCAACTAGCGCCCAACCGAGCGGGTTCGTCCGCACGCGACGAGGGCGTCCTGACGCGTTCGAACGCGGATCGTCGGGGGGCGATGTTGCGGTGACCGGCCGGCAATCCCCGCGCGGGCGGTGAAGGGCCCGATCAGGCGGTGGCGCTGTGAATGTGCGGTGCAGGGATGCTGGGTCCCGGCACCGCACATTCATGTTCACGCCAAGTTGCCCACCCGGCCTAGCTGGTCTGTCCCCGAACCGCGCCCACCGTCAACGAGCGCCCGCGCCAGCCATGTCCGTCCCGTCGGCGCTGGGGTAGGGTGTCGCCACTGAGTCCTCGTGGGGGAACCCGGTGCAAGTCCGGGGCTGACCCGCAACCGTGAGACGCCTGGCGTCAAGTCGGAATGCCCGCCGGACTCGGCTCAACGAACCCGCCGAGGTCTGCGGGCAGAGCCCGGGACTGCGCAGGCGAGACCCCCCGGTTCTAGAAGTGGACCGTGAGAGGACTCAATGCCTAGGCTCCTACGCCTCATCGCCGCCGGGATTGCGGCGACGATCATGTTCATCGCCCCCAGCCAGATCGGTTTCGCGAGCTTGCCGAGCCGCGTCACCCCCAACGAACCGGCCGCGACGATCGCGGCGGCCGACTGGATCGTCGCGCAACTCGGCAAGTCCGACCATGTCGGGTCGGGGGCCGGGGACAGCGCCGGCGCCGCGATCGCGTTGGTGGCGGCGGGAGATGCCAAGTACGCCACCGCGCGGGCAACGCTGACCAAGTACCTGAAGGCCCAGGCCAAGAAGTACGCCGTCACCCCCGAGGCGTCGGCCATGCTGGCCATCACGGCGATGACTCTGGGTGAGAAGGCGACCGACTTCGGTGGAGTCGATCTGATCGGCGGCGTGAAGGCCGGCACGAAGGCAGATGGTTCGTTCGGCTCCTACCCGGGCCCGTTCGCGTCCGGGCTGGGGATCGTGGCGCTTGCCCGCGCCGGCGAGAAGGTCCCCGACCAGATGGTGAGGTTCCTGCTCAACTACGCCACCAGCGACGGCGGCTTCACCTACGCCAAGGGCACCCCGACCGACGCCGACAGCACCGGCATGGCCCTGCTGGGCCTGCTGGCGGCGAAGAACGTCCCCGACGCGGCCGACGCCGCCACCAAGGCCGCCGACTGGGCGGCGGGTCACACCGTGGCCCCGGGCTACTGGGAGGGATACTCCCCGGTCAACTCCACCGCGATCATGGGCTCGGCGATGCAGGCGGCCGGAAAGGACGTCAAGGCGGCGGCCACCTGGGTCGCGGCACAGGCCACGGCGGACGGCGGCCTGCCGAACGCCAAGGGCGGCCAGAAGTCCGACCTGCTGGCCACGACCCAGGGCATCTTGCTCCTCGCGGGTACCGACTACCTGAAGGTAGGCACGGTGACGGCGACCCCGTCCCCAACCCCGCAGCCCGATCCGAACGCCCCGGCGAGCCCGACCGGTCCGTTCTGGGGCATCGCCTTGGCCGTGGCGGCCGTCGCGGCGATCGGCATCGGTTACTGGATCGTGTACCGCAAGCGGAAGGCATGATCCGCACGGCGATCGCACTGGCGGTGCTGGGCGCCGGGCTGGTCCCCGGCGCCACGCCCCCGCCCGCGACGCCGTGCTCGGGGGTCCAGGTCCTGGTCGACCCCGGGTCGAGCCCGGCGACCACCAAATGCGCCACCAAGTTCGACACCGGGTCGGTGGCACTCGCCTCGGCCGGCTATCGCGTCGCGACCAAGGACCAGATGATCTGCCAGATCGACTTGGTGCCGGACAAGTGCCGGATCAGCGTGACCGCCTACTGGTCGTATTGGCACGCGCCCCGATTGGCCGACGGCGCCTACGGTCCGTGGACCTACTCCAACCTAGGCGCCGCCTCCTATCACCCCAATCCGGGGGACGCCGAGGGGTGGTCGTTCGGCACCGGGCAGGACGACCCGCCCGCACCCCTGCCCGGACAGCGGGGGGCCACCGCGACACCCTCGCCCGAGGGCACCCCGTCGGCTCGAAGCTCCCCGGCCGGCGAGCCGGCCAGCAACGATCCGATCGCACCCGGGCTCGGCGGTCCTACCGGGCTGCTCGTCGGGCTGGCGGTGATCGCTTGCGGAGCGGCGGCTCTGATCGGCTGGCGCACCCGGAAGGGGCGGTCGCGCTGAACTCTCCCCGGCCCAATGCCAGGCCCTCGGATCAGGCGCTGCATCCGTGGGCCTGGTGGTGCTGGGCGCTGGGGCTGGCCGCCACGGTGAGCCTGACCACCAACCCGATCACCGTGGGGCTGATCGTGTTGGCCGCTACCACGGTGGTCCTGTTGCGCCGCGGGGACTCGCCTTGGGCGCGTTCGCTTGGTGCCTACTTCACGCTCGCGGCGACCGTGCTGGCGATCCGGCTCGGATTTGGCATCGTGATGGGTGTCGGGATCGGGACCACGGTGTTGTTCGCCTTGCCCCAGATCCCGCTCCCGGATTGGGCCGCCGGAGTTCGCCTGGGCGGTCCGGTGACCGCCGAAGCGCTGGCCGGCACCGCGTACGAGGCGCTTCGGCTGGGCGCGATCCTGATCTGCGTCGGCGCCGCCAACGCCCTGGCCAATCCGAAACGGGCCCTGCGCAACGTGCCCGCCGCGCTGTATGAGGTGTCCGTGGCCGTGGTGATCGCGCTCAGCGTCGCCCCCGCGCTGATCGAGAGCGCGCGCCGGATCCGGCGCGCCCAACGGCTGCGCGGCAATCCGGCTCGCGGGCTCGCGGGGGCGATCGGGTTGGCGGTCCCCGTCCTGTCCGACGCGGTGGAGCGGTCGATCTCGCTGGCGGCGGGAATGGAGGCGCGCGGCTTCGGACGCACTCGTGCCGCCGTGGGCCTCCACGACCGAATCGCCCTGACCGCCGGCGCCCTGGCTGCCCTCGTCGGGGCCTTCGTGGTGCTCGGCGCCCCCGGCTGGGAGTGGGCGGGCATCGCCGGCCTGGTCGGCGGGGTCCTGGCGGTGCTGCTCGGCCTTCGCCGCGCCGGACGGTGGCAGTCGGTGACCACTTACCGCCCGGACCCCTGGGGACGTCCCGAGTGGGTCGTCCTGGCCGCGACGGCGGCGGGTCTGGCCGCGACGATCGTCCTCGGCCAACTGAACTACCCGGCCCTGAACCCCACGACCGATCCGCTCGTCTGGCCCGAACTCCACCCCGGCATGCTGGTCGTCGCGGCGCTTGCGCTGACCCCGCTGGGGGTCGTCCCCGCTCCCGAACGGCGCCCGGACCGGGCGGAGCCGCGCGCCGTCCCGGAACAGGAACGGGTGGCCGCATGATCGCCTTCGAGGACGTCACGTTCACCCATTCGGGCGCCCTGCGTCCGACGCTGACCGACGTCAACCTGCACATCGGCGAGGGCGACCTGTGCCTGGTGGTCGGCCGCACGGGAACGGGAAAGTCCACGTTGCTCGGGGCGATCAACGGCCTCGTCCCGCACTTCACCGGCGGCACGCTGAGCGGCGAGGTGAGCGTGGCCGGCCGCTCGACGCGCACGAACCGTCCTCGCGACCTAGCAGACCTCGTCGGATTCGTCGGTCAGAATCCGGAGCTCAGCTTCGTCACCGACACCGTTGCCGATGAGATCGCCTACGGCATGGAGCAGTTGGGCGTTCATCCGGCCGCCATGCGTAAGCGGGTCGAGGAAACCCTGGACGTCATGGGGATCGCGGAACTGCGCCACCGTCCGCTGGCCGACCTTTCCGGAGGCCAGCAACAGCGGGTCGCGATCGCGTCGGTGCTGGCCGCGCACCCACGCGTCCTGGTCCTGGACGAACCCACCTCGGCGCTGGATCCGACCGCGGCGGCCGACGTCCTGGCTGCGATCACCGCCCTGGTCCACGACGCCGGGCTGACGGTCGTCCTGGCCGAACACCGCCTCGAGCGCGTGATGCACGCCGCCGACCATGTGCTCTGGCTACCAGGAGACGGCTCGGTGGACTTCGGCGACCCAGCGGACGTCCTGTCGCGGGCGGACGTCCGTCCGCCGCTGGCCCAGCTGGCGGGTTTCCTGGGCTGGGACCACGTGCCCACGTCCGTCCGAGACGCCCGGCGGCGGCTCGCGCGTGAACGTCCGCAGGTGCGCGTCTCGCCGAGTCCGCGGCGGCCGCCGGCCACGCGGGACGCGCTGGTGCTGGATCGCCTTGACGTCCGGTACGGCCCGATCGCGGCCATCCGCGGCATCAGCGCGCGCTTCCCGGCCGGCCAGGTCTGCGCGATCATGGGCCGAAACGGCTCGGGCAAGTCGTCGTTGCTTTGGGCGATCCAGGGCGGTGTCGCCAGCACCGGGGACGTCGACGCGGGGGGCCAGGATCCGAGGCGTCTGCCCCCGCGAGCCGCGCGCACGGTCGTCAGCCTGGTCCCGCAAACCCCCGGCGATTTGCTCTATCAAGCCACCGTCGCCGCCGAGTGCGAGCGCTCGGACGCCGCGGCCGGCGCCGATCGGGGCGCCACCGCAGCGCTACTGGCCAGGCTCGGCGGGGATGTGCACCCCCAAGCGCATCCTCGCGACCTTTCGGAGGGCCAGCGGCTGCTGCTCGTCCTGGCGATCCAGTTGGCGGCCGGACCCGCGGTCGTCTTGTTGGACGAACCGACCCGCGGCCTGGACTACCTCGCCAAGGAGCGTCTGACCGCCGAGTTGCGCGGTCTCGCCGATCAAGGTGTGGCCGTCATCGTCAGCACCCACGATGTCGAGTTCGCCACCGCCGTGGGCGACCTCGCATTGGTGCTGGGCGACGGCGAGATCGTCGCCCAGGGCACGACCCGGGAAGTCTGTGGCGCCTCCCCCGCGTTCGCACCCCAGGTCGCCAAGGTGTTCGCACCCGCGGACGTCCTCACCCTGGCCGACCTGGATCTCGTCGAGACGCCATCGCCCGCCCCGGAGAAGACCCCGGGGCGCAGGCGGTGAGCGCGGGTGCGATCCCGGTCACCGGCCGAGGCGCGCGCATGCTGACGTTGGCCGCCGTCGCCGGCCTGGGCATCTTCCTCTGGCCGCTGGCGGTTCCGCCCACCAGCTCGATGCCGCCCGCGCTGGGACCGATTCTGTTCGCGGCGGTGCTGCCTCTGGTACTGGGCGTCGTCTTGGCCGAGTTGACCTCCGGCGGCATGGACGCCAAGGCCCTCGCGCTGTTGGGAGTGCTTTGCGCCGTTGGGGCCGTCCTACGTCCCCTCGGCACGGGCACGGCCGGGATGGAGGCGGTGTTCTTCGTCCTGATCGTCGGCGGCCGGGTCTTCGGCCCCGGATTCGGCTTCGCGCAGGGCGCGATCACGCTGTTCGCCTCCGCGTTGCTGACCGGAGGCGTGGGACCCTGGCTGCCCTACCAGATGCTCGGTGCGGCGCTGGTCGGGCTGGGCGCCGGCCTGCTCCCCCGAACGGACGGCTGGCGGGAGCTGGTTCTGCTGGGCGGCTACGGCTTCGTTTCGGCCTTCGCCTACGGCTGGCTGCTCGACTTCGCGTTTTGGCCCTTCGCGCTTGGCAACACCAGTTCGATCGGGTTCGACCCCGCTGCCGGGGCCCTGGCCAATCTCCACCGGTTCGTGCTGTTCAACCTGGCCACCTCGATGGGCTGGAACCTCGGCCGGGCACTCACCAACGTGGCGCTGGTCGTCGTGGCCGGACCCGGCGTCCTGCTGGTGTTGCGTCGCGCGGCCAGGCGCGCGTCGTTCACGCAGCCCAGGACCAGGCAAAGAGCCTCGTAGTGCGAGCAGTCGCACCAACGAGGCTCTTCAGCGCAGGACCGCCAATCAGCCGATGGGCGGCTGGTTCTTGTACTTGGCGTAGTAGGCGTCCATCTTGTCGTTGCGCAGGGCATCACTGAGTTCAGCCATCTGCGCCTTGTCCCAGACCTGCATCGAGACGCCGGGACGCTCGGGGAACGATCGCTCCTCGGTGATGTGCGCGGCCTGCAGCATCCGAACGTCATCGCCCGAGGAGACCCGCATGCTCAGCGCCGTGTTCCGCATCCAATCGCTGGTCATCGAGGAGTCGACCTTGACGAACTGCGAAATGCTCTGCGCCACCTGGGAGAAGGTCACCGGGTTGGCGATCACCTCCGGCCGCATCAACTTGAGCAGGATCGCCTTCATGACAGCGCGATGGCGCTCGGTGCGGGACAGATCGGAGTGGGGCAGGTCGTAGCGCTCGCGGCAGTACACCAGAGCGGCCTCGCCCATCAGGTTGATGTTGCCCTTCGGGAAGTGGTATCCACGGGAGTCGGATTCGGTCGGGTTGTACACGGTGACGCCGCCGATCAGGGTGGTCAGGCCGACGAATCCGGCAAAGTCGACCTGAGCGACGTGATCCATCCGCACCCCGGTGACCTGCTCCATCACCCGCAACGTCATCGCCGCGCCGCCGTTCTCGAAGGCGCTGCCGATCCGGTGCATCCCGACGCCGGGGATGTTCACGGCCATACCGCGCGGGAACGAAAGCAGATAGACCTTGTTGTGCGCCGGATTGACGTGCAGCAGCATCAGGACGTCGCTGCGGCCCATCGGCGAGTCCTCCTTCTTGTCGCTGCCGATCAGGACGATGTTGATGGCCCCGTTCTGCGCCTGCGGCGGACGCCCCTTGTACTCGCTCGGCAGGGCGCTGGGGTCGCGCTGGACCTTGTCCAGCGCCTGGTTACCCAGTACCCAGTAGAAGCCGACCGTGCCCGCCACCAGCAAGATGGCGGCGACCAGGATGCCCACCACGACCTTGCGCCCGCGGCGGCGGCGCTTTGGCTGGGGAGCTTTGTCCACTGGGGTTTCGGCCATGATCTCCGTCCTTCGTCGTCCACGCAGACCGTACCTGTCTCACCCTAAAGAGCGGCGACCGCCCATTCGGAATACCGCGCCGCGGCGATAGGTTAGGCCTGACGTACGCCGCAGCGCCGCGCCCGGATCGCGGGGCTCACCCATCATTCGTTCAGAACGGAGACGCCATGGTCTACACGCTGCCCGACCTGCCCTACGACTACTCGGCTTTGGAGCCGTATATCTCTGCGGAGATCATGCAGTTGCACCATGACAAGCATCACGCCGCCTACGTCGCCGGCGCCAACACCGCCTTGGAGCAACTCGCCGCCGCCCGCGAGAAGGGCGAGTTCGGTGCGATCAACAAGCTCGAGAAGGACCTCGCGTTCCACCTCGGCGGACACATCAACCACTCGGTGTTCTGGAAGAACATGTCTCCGGACGGCGGCGGCGAGCCCGACGGGGACGTCGCGACGGCCCTCGAGGAGTTCTTCGGCGGCTTCGAGGCGTTCAAGAAGCAGTTCAACGCCAACGCCAACGCCATCCAGGGATCCGGTTGGTCGATTCTCGTCTGGGACACCCTCGGCCAGCGGCTCAACATCAATCAGCTGTTCGACCAGCAGGGCAACCTCCCCGTCGGCCAGTTGCCGTTGTTGCAACTGGACATGTGGGAGCACGCGTTCTACCTGCAGTACAAGAACGTCAAGGCCGATTACGTCACGGCCTGGTGGAACGTGGTCAACTGGACCGACGTTGCGCAGCGACTGACCCAGGCCAAGGCCGCGCAGGTCTCCTACTGATTCACCCGGTCGGCGGGGTCTTCACCAACGGTGAAGACCCCGCCGCATTTCTTCCGATGGCGTGATTGGTAGTTGATTTAGCCGGCATATGCCAGGTGGATTAACACCTATACCACGGCGGCGTTCCGGCAACGGGCGCAGCGATGCGCTTCGCCGGTCCAACCGCGGCCGCGGAGCACCGCCACGACTTGGACTGCGACCTCGCAGGGCCTCGTGACGACGTCCGCCCAGGTGAACCGCAACGTGATGACGCCGGACGCTGCTCGAAGATGATCCCGGTCGGCGTCGCGCCGAGACCTCGCGCCGGCGTGCCATTGGGCTCCGTCCAGTTCGATCACCACTTGGTAGCCGGGGTACGCGACGTCTACTGGAGCGCCGACCAGGGCCTGCCTGACTCCCTCGGGCAACCCATGAGCGCGCTCGACGTGGATCAAGTAGCGACGCTCCAGCGGACTCATGACGCCGTTGGCGACATCTCCCAAGAGCGTGCGCAGCAGCTTGCGGGCCGGATGCCGCCCGCGTCCGGCCAGCTCGGCGAGAACATCATCAGGCGTTGTGATCCGCTTGAAGGCGGCCTCGGCCAGCAAGGTGACGAGCCGGTCTTCGTTGATCTCGGCCGCTAGGTCGACGATCGTCGCGGCGGCTCGGGCGCGCGGCGGACTTCCCGTGCTGGGCCGGTGGCCGCGACGGAAGACGAGGAACCCTCGATCCCGCAACTGCCGTTCGCTCCAGATCTCGACGCGGTCGGGACAGGTGGGCACCAGCCCTAGCAGGTGCGCGGCTCCCCAGCCGCCCACACAGGCGCCCGCGCCGCCCGCCAATACACCGACCCACGCTCGGGCAACCCCGGCCGGCGGACCGAACGCGGAGTAGATGCCGGGGTGCACCCGCCTCCAATGGCCGGCGCTCAAGAGGCGGTCGATCCGCGCCTCGGTGACGCCGATGCCGAGCGCCTGGGTACGCGTGATCACGCCCCCTTGGACATTCAACAATCTGATCAGCCCAGGGGTTGGGGTGGTTTTGCTGGACACGTATAAAGGATCGCCGAAACCCCGGCGATACTCCATGCCCCCTGTGGATAACTCAAATCAGCACTTTAGCTGTTGACTTGCCCGGCATATGCCGAGTGGATCAACACCTAAGTCGACTATGGCCTCCAGGCGCGGGCCAGACCGGCCAGATGCTCGTCGTACGCGGCGTCGGCGACGTCCGCGGGCACCAGGGCGGCCGAGGTTTCCAGGCTGACCCAGCCGTGCACGCTCGCCCAGATCGATGCGGCGATCAGATCCACCCTCTCGGGGCGTATTTGCCCGGCCCGGATCGACCGGGTGATGCAGCGATACAGCGGCGCGATCGGCGGCTCGGGCCGCTCCTCTTGAGCGCAATCGGGGACGGCGAGGCGTCCCCCGAACATGACGGCGTAGAGGGTGGGATTGTCAAGGGCCCAGCGCCGGTAGGCGCGGCCCAGATTCGCCAGATCGGCAAGAGGCTCGTCCGACTCGCAAACCGCCTCCTGCGAGGCGGTGAACTGGGCCGCGGCGTGGTCCAACACGGCCTGGACGAGCTCGGCTCGGCCTCCGAACAGGGCGTAGACGGCGCTGGTGGACGTCCCGTTCAGGGCGGCCAGGCCCCGCACGGACAGCGCGGGTACCCCGGACTGAGCGATCTGGGCTGCCGCTGCGGTGAGGAGCTGGGTCCGCAACTCGGGCGTGTGACTTCTTGGCCTGGGCACTTGACCATCCTTGCATAACAGTGTTCTATAACAGTGTTACTAAACCCCCGTGACAGGAGTCGAGATGCCGCAGATCTTCCCCGGCCGTTACACCGCGACCCATGACGGCCCCGTGACCGTCTTCCTCATCG
This sequence comes from Propionicicella sp., assembly GCA_039811865.1. Taxonomy (GTDB): domain Bacteria; phylum Actinomycetota; class Actinomycetes; order Propionibacteriales; family Propionibacteriaceae; genus JBDHZK01. The sequence continues at coordinate 17,363 of JBDHZK010000037.1, forward strand.
GTATGCGTCTCAACCAGCCGCTGCGCGCGGACCTTTGGTGGCCGGTGTTCTCGGCCATGCCACGCATGCTCGCGCATCTGGCGAAGGACCAGAGCGCTGGGATGCTCGGCTTCCAGAACTGGTTTTTGCCCTCGCCGGTCGTCCTGTCCTACTGGCGAAGCCCGGAGCATCTGCAAAGGTTCGCCGCGAACCCGGACGCGCCGCACCTTCGACCTTGGCGAGCCTTCAACAAGGCCGTCGGCAACAGCGGCGCGGTCGGCATCTGGCACGAGACCTACCAGGTTTCCCCCGGCCAGCGCGAGGTGGTCTACGTCAACATGCCCGAGTTCGGTTTGGCGAAGGCCGGCGACCACGTCCCGGTCGGGCCCGGGATGGCGACGGCCCGGCAACGGATGGCCACGGCCCGCTGAACGCAGGCCACCCTCGCTACCTCTTGTCGACGATCCGCGCCGCCCGCCCCGGCGCCAAGTCCGGTTGGCCCGCGCGGCATCAAGGACGCCACTGCGAAGCCGGAAGGTCCGTCAGGTTCGGCAACACCGGGTTGATGGTAGAAACGAGGCATGCTGATCGTCACTTCGAACGACATTCCCGGCTACCGCATCGAGGCCGTCCTCGGCGAGGTGATGGGCATCACCGTGCGCTCCGCCAACATCGGCGCCAACTTCGTGGCCTCCTTCCGCGCCATCGGCGGCGGCGAGGTCAACGAGTACACCAAGCTCGTCTACGAGTCCCGCCAGCAGGTGATGGAACGCATGTGGGCCGAGGCGCAGCAGCGCGGAGCCAACGCGATCGTCGCTTGCCGCTTCGACACCGGCGAGATCGCGCAGCAGTTCTCCGAGGTGTGCTGCTATGGCACCGCCGTCTACGCCGTTCCGATCGCGGACGGCCAGCCGGGCGCCACTCAACAATCGCGCAGCGCCGCCGCTCAACAGGCCCAAACCCAGCGCTAACCGGTCGCGGGACGCCAGCCACGACTCGAGCCTTCCCGAGAGCACGCCGACCGGAGGGTTCGTGCTCCCGGGAAGGGGGACTCGGCGGACGCTCGTGGCCGGTCCGAGTCCGGCTCAGCGCGACTCAGCCGCTGGAGTCGCAGCCGTCCTGGGCAGGGCGAGCATCGCTGCGGCGGCCAGGACGTAGGTGGCGGCCTGCCAAGGCAGGAAGTTGGCCAGGGCCAGCCCGATGCTCCGCGCCGCCGGGACGGCGGACTCAACGGGTGCACTGGGCAGGGCATTGAAGAAGACGCTCGCCAAGACCGCGATCCCGACCGCCCCGCCGATTTGATTGACGGTGGCCAGCACCCCGCCCGCGGCGCCGGAATGGCGTCCGGGGACGCCGGCGAGGACGACATTGACCAGGATTGGGGCGCCCAGGCCCAACCCGAGGCCGCCGAGGAACATCACACCCGCCAACTCCCAGTACCCAGGGGTGGCTCCGTCCCGAACCAGCCACCACAGCAGGCCTTGGGAGGCGGCCAGCGTGAGGGAACCGGTAATGATCAGGGATCGCCCCGCCTTGGCGGCCAGGGCCACGCCGGCACCGGAGGTCACCATCGAACCGAGCGCGTAGGGCAGGATCACCAGACCGGTCTCCCAGGCGGTCCGCCCGGTCCCGAGCTGCAAGTAGATGGACAGCACGAGGAAGAAGGACGCCAGCCCGCCGAAGAAGAGGACGGCCGCAGCCAGGCCGGCGCCGAACGATCGGATGGACAGCAGCGCTGGGTCCAGGACCGGCTGAGCGCCGCTACGAGCCAGGTGCCGCTCGTAGGAGAGGAACGCGGCGAGGACGACCAGGCCGGCGCCAAGCACCCCCCAGCCCCAAAGCGGCCAGCCCCAGTCGCGGCCTTGGACCAGCGGCAACAGCACCAGGAAGACGCCAGCGGCGGCCAGGAGCGCACCGACGAGGTCCAACCGCGATCCGACCATTGCCTGGGACTCGGGCAAGAACCGGATCCCGAGGCCCAATGCCACCGCGGCGACCGGGACGTTGATCCAGAAGATGGTCCGCCACCCCAGACCCCACAGGTCGGCGTCCACGAGGGCCCCGCCGAGCAGCGGACCGGCCACCGAGGCCAAGCCCTGGACGGCCCCGTACGCACCGAACGCCTTGGCCATCTCGGTGGGTGCGAACGACGTCCGGATGATGCCGAAGACCTGCGGCACCATGAACCCACCCGACAGCCCCTGCAGGGCTCGTAACACGACCAGCGCCTGCGCCGTCGGTGCTAGCGCGCAGGCTGCCGAGGCCAGGGCGAACCCGGCCAGGGAGATCAGGAAAACTCGGCGGCGTCCGTAGCCGTCACCGACCCGGCCGCCGCTGATCAGTCCAGACCCGAGCGCGAGCACATAGGCGGCAAGCATCCATTGCAACTGCGCCTCGGAGGCCCGCAGGTCGGCAGCGATGTCCGGCGCCGCGACGGTGATGATCGTGACGTCGAGCAGATCCATGAAGGACGCGAACAAGACGACGAGCAGGGCTCCGGTCGCCGCACGACC
>JBDHZK010000038.1:0-19624 GCA_039811865.1 Propionicicella sp.
TATCCCCGACGCCCGCGCAGGCCCTTGCCTGGGCAGCGATCGACGGCGGCGAGCACTCGCTGATCGTGGCACCTACCGGGTCGGGAAAAACCTTGGCCGCGTTCCTGTCCGCCCTGGACGCCTTATCCAGCAGACCAGCCGCGCAGCCCGGCGTCCGGGTCTTGTACGTATCTCCGCTGAAGGCGCTGGCGGTCGACGTCGAGCGCAACCTGTCCGCCCCCCTGGTGGGGATTCGCCAAGCCAGCCTCCGCCTTGGACTAGCCGAACCTCAGGTGCGCGTCGGGGTCCGTTCGGGCGACACCCCAGAGGGCGAGCGCCGCCGGCTGATCGCCCACCCGCCCGACATCTTGATCACCACGCCGGAATCGCTCTTCCTGATTCTCAACTCGATCGGGCGAAGCACTCTCCAAGGTGTCGAGACGGTCATCGTCGATGAGGTCCACGCGCTTGCCGGGACCAAGCGCGGGGCACATCTCGAGATCAGCCTGGAACGGTTGGACGAGCTTGTCCGAGGGTCCGGCGCCCGCCCGCCGCAGCGGGTCGGATTGTCGGCGACGGTTCGTCCGCTGGATGCGGTCGCCAGGTTCCTGGGCGGTCTGCAGCCCGTCAAGATCGTGGCACCGCCGGCCCACAAGGAGTGGGAGCTGAGCGTTCGGGTGCCCGTCGACGACCTCGGGTCGATCCAGTCCTCGCCCTCTCCCGGCGCCGATGGTCGCAGCCAGCCGCGGCCGTCCATCTGGCCGCATGTCGAAGCGGAATTGCTCGACTTGGTCGAGGCGTCCCGTTCCACCATCGTCTTCGCCAACAGTCGCCGCCTCGCCGAACGGATCACCGCCCACCTCAACGAGCTGCACGCCGAGCGGCTCGGCATCGAGAAGCCGCCGGCCGCGCTCGGACCGCCCGCCGTTGTCATGGCCCAGTCGGGTGCCTCAGCCGGGCATGACGGGACGTCCGCGCCGGTTATCGCGAGGGCCCATCACGGCTCGCTGAGCAAGGAGCGACGCGCCCAGATCGAGGCCGACCTGAAATCTGGCGTCTTGCCGTGTGTGGTGGCGACGTCCTCGTTGGAGTTGGGCATCGACATGGGAGCGGTCGATCTGGTCGTCCAAGTCGGATCTCCACCTTCGGTGGCCAGCGGGCTGCAGCGGATCGGCCGAGCCGGACACCAAGTGGGCGCTGTTTCCCGGGGGGTGATCCTGCCCACCCACCGCGGCGACCTGGTTGAGGCTGCGGTGGTCACGAAACGAATGCTGGCGGGCCGGATCGAAGCCGTACCCACCCTGCGCAGTCCGTTGGACGTGCTCGCTCAACAGTTGGTCGCGATGGCGATCGACCCGGAGGCGTCGGTCACCGGGTCGAGGTCCAGGCAAGGGGCAGACGCGGAGCGTGGCGAACGTCCGGTGATCACGTCGAGTCGGGTGTTCGAGCTTGTCCGCCGCACCGCATCGTTTGCAGAGTTGCCCCGCTCCGTCTTCGACGGGGTGCTGGCGATGTTGACCGGACGCTATCCCAGCGAGGAGTTCGCCGAGCTTCGCCCGCGCCTGGTCTGGGACCGGTCGTCGGACCGGCTGGTTGCCCGCCCCGGGGCGCTGCGCCTGGTCTCCACTTCCGGCGGCACCATTCCGGATCGCGGCCTGTTCGGCGTCTTCCTGGTCGGTGACCAGAATGCCGCCGGGCGACACCAACCCGGCCGTCGGGTGGGCGAGCTCGACGAGGAGATGGTCTACGAGACGCGCGTCGGGGACGTCCTCACCTTGGGCACGACGAGCTGGCGCGTGGAGGAGATCACCCATGATCAGGTTCTGGTCTCCCCCGCCCCGGGCGAACCGGGACGACTGCCCTTTTGGAAGGGTGACTCACCCCGCCGCCCAGCCGAGTTGGGCGCGGCCATCGGCGCCTTCTTGCGAGAACTCGGGGCCGGTCGTCGCGGTGGGCGCGTCGACGAGGCCCTCGTGGAGGCAGGCCTCGACGCGCAGGCGCGCTCGAATCTGCTGGCCTACCTCGCCGACCAGCGCGCCGCCTACCCCGACCTGCCCACCGACCGCACGGTCGTGGTCGAGCGCTTCCGCGATGAGCTGGGCGATTGGCGCGTATGTATTCACTCCGCCCTGGGCCGGGCCGTCCTCGAACCCTGGGCCCTGCTGATCCAGGCGCAGGCGCAGGACCGGGGTGGCGATCAGGTCAGCGCGACCGCGTTCAACGACGGGATCGTCGTTCGGGTCCCAGACACCGACGCGGATCCTCCCGGCGTGGACCTGATCGCGGTCGATCCGGAGCGCCTGGAGGAACTGGTCACCGCGCAACTGGGGGGTTCGGCCCTGTTCGCGGCCCGTTTCCGGGAGGCGGCCGCCCGCGCGTTGCTGCTGCCTCGGCGCAATCCGCGGGCCCGGGCCCCGCTTTGGCAGCAACGGATGCGGTCGGCCCAGCTATTGAACGTGGCCGCGCAGTATCCGGACTTTCCGATCGTGCTGGAGGCTGTCCGGGAATGCCTTACCGATGTGTTCGACCTGCCGACCCTGAAGCGCTTGCACGAGGACATCGCGGCTCGGCGTGTGCGGGTCGTGGAAGTCGAAACCGCCGAGGCATCGCCGTTCGCCCGCAACCTGCTGTTCGGCTACCTCGGCCAGTTCGTCTACGAGGGCGACCAGCCCCTGGCCGAGCGTCGGGCCGCGGCCCTCGCGCTGGACCCAGGCCTGCTCGCGGAGCTGCTCGGGTCGGACGCCCTGGCGGCCCTGCTCGACCCCGCGGTCGCGGCCGCGGTGGAGGACGACCTGCAGGCGCTGTCGCCCGAGCGTCGGGCCAAGACGGCCGAGCAACTCGCCGATATCGTCCGGGTTGGCGGCCCCTACACCGGTGCTGAGACTCGGGCACGCAGCGACACCGATTTGGACGCCGATGCCGCGATCGATGCACTCGTCGAACAGCGCCGCCTCGCCCGGGTGCACTGGGCGCAGTCGCAGTGGATCGTCGACGCCGCCGACCTAGCCCTGCTGCGCGATGCCATCGGAGTCCCTGTCCCGCCCGGGTACCCGACCCCCGAACCCGAGGAACGCCCACTCGATCGCCTGCTGATCCGGTGGGCGCGGACCCACGGCCCTTCGGATCCGGCCGTCTTCGCAGCCAGGTATGCGATTGGGGCCGGGGTCGTCGGGCAGGCGGTCGCCGACCTCGCCGCGCGCGGGCTCCTGATCCGGGGACGTTACTTCGAGGACGCTCCCGAACAGTTCTGCCACCCGACGGTCCTCGCCCAGATCAAGCGCCGGACGCTGGCCGCCTTGCGCAAGGAGGTCGAGCCGGTTCAGCAGGCGTCGTTCGCGCTCTTCCTGACGCAGTGGCACGAACTGGGCGAGCTGCATGGCGTGGACGGCACTCTTTCGGCAGTCGAGTTGCTCAGCGGCTATCCCCTGCCGGCTTCGATGCTGGAAACCGCCATCTTGCCGGCCAGAGTCACCGATTACCGACCTGCCTACCTGGACGAACTCCTGGCCGAGGGGGAGATCTCCTGGACCGGCGCCGGGGCAATCGGCGCCGGCGACGGCTGGGTCCGCCTGTGGGCCGGGCGCCCGACCCCGGTCGTCGAACCCGACCGGGACGAACCGACGCCCTTGGCAGCCGGCATCCTCGCCCGCCTCGAGGCGGGCGGCGCCTGGTTCTTCGACGACCTGGTGGACGCGGACGCCGCCTCGCGCGCCGATCACCTGGACGCCATCTGGGAACTCGTCTGGGCCGGAAGAGTCACCAACGACTCCCTGGCCGCGCTGCGCAGCCGCACGGCGGGCGGTGTCGTGCGGCCCCAGCGAGTGGCTCGCGTCCGCCGCGGCGGACTCGTGCGCGCGCGCCTTCGGCCGCCGAGTCCGGGAGCGGCCGGACGCTGGTCTGCGGTGCGGCCCGCAGGTGCCGAAGCGGCCACCCAGACGTTGGTCGATCGGCTCGACCGCTACGGCGTGCTGACCCGCGGCAGCGTCCTCGCCGAGGACCCGCGAGGTGGCTACGCCCCCACCTACCGCGCGTTGGCGGAGGCCGAGGAGCGCGGGCTGTGCCGTCGCGGCTACTTCGTCGAGGGCCTGGGCGCCGCCCAGTTCGCGCTGTCGGGGGCGGTGGATCGCCTCCGCGCCGTGGAGGCGAGGCAAACCGCGCCCGACCACGACCCCACGGCAAGCCGCCCGCTGGTGCTGGCGGCAACCGATCCGGCGAACGCGTACGGGGCATCCCTCCCCTGGCCCAGCAGCCCGGCGCACCGCCCGACCCGCAAGGCTGGGGCGCTGGTCGTCCTGAGTGGCGGACGCCTCATCGGCTACGTCGAGCGGGGGGCGAAGACCCTGCTCACCTTCGACGCGGCAGCCGTCGGCGACCTCGCCCGAGCCCTGGCCGACGTCACGGCGCTGGGCTGGCTGGGCCGCGTCACGATCAGGACCGTGGACGCCAAACCCGCCTTCGACCACCCGATCGGCGAGGCGCTGGTGGCCGCGGGGTTCGCCATGAACCCGCAGGGCTACCGGCTGCGGTCCTCTCGATCGGCCCAACGCACCGAGGAGTCCCACTGACGCCCCACTGGCGGGGAATGGTTCTTTCAATGGCCGCCCTCGGCGGTGAATGCCATGATGGTGTCGAGCAACCGGCCCCCAGGGGACAGCACATCGTAGTGAGTTCTCTCAGCAGGCGGGTTCGCCTCTCAGCAGGGATCGGGGTGGCCCGATCGACCTCAACGAAAGAGGAGTTATGACCAAGATCGCAATTCTCGGTGCGGGCATCATGGCTACCGCGCTCACCTGGCCGATGACCGACAACGGGCACGAGGTGCACCTGGTCGGCACGTTCCTGGACCGCGACATCATCGACTCGATCCAAAAAACGGGGGTGCACCCGAACCTGGATCTGAAGGTGTCCGACCTGGTCAAGGCCTACCAGCTGGAGGACGCTGCCGCGGCATTCGATGGTGCCGAGATCGTGATGAGCGGCGTCAACTCGTTCGGAGTCGACTGGTGCGGCCAGCAGTTGGCCAACTTGTTACAGCCGGGCCAGAAGGTGATTGCCGTGACCAAGGGCATGCAGGCCGACGAGGATGGCAACCTGAAAATCTTGCCTGACGTGCTCATGTCCCACATCCCGGCGCAGTTGAGAGACTCCTGCACCTGGTCGGCGATCGTCGGCCCATCGATCGCGGGCGAAGTAGCCGTGCGGCACGACACGGCCGTGATCTTCGCCGGCCACGATCAGGCCTCGCTCGATTACATCGCCGACCACATGAACACCGACTACTACCACATCTGGACCTCTACCGATCTGCTGGGCTGCGAGATCGGAGCCTGCACCAAGAACATGTACGCCTTCGCCGCCGGATTCGCCGCGGGGTTGCTGGAGAAGGAGGGCAAAACCAACGATCGCTACGTGCGGTACAACTACTCGGCCGCCCTCTTCGCCCAGGGTTCCTACGAGATGGTTCGCTGGATGCAGCACTTCGGCGCCGACCCGATGACCACGACCGGCCTCGCGGGAGTGGGCGACATGTACGTGACCTCGATGGGCGGGCGCAACGTGAAGGCCGGCGGGTACGCGGGCCAGGGGATCCCGTTCAACGAGGTGCGCGACGTCCACATGAAGGGCATCACGCTCGAAGGCGTCGCGGCTATCCGCGTCGTGGGGGCGGCGTTGATCCGGCTCACCGAGCGGGGCGTCGTGGCCCCCACCGACTATCCGTTGGTGCGCCACATGTACGACCTCACGGTCAACAACGCTCCCCTGGACATCCCCTGGGATTCCTTCTTCGGCGGACGTAAGTAGCGTCCTGAATCGCGAAGCGCTGGCCCCCGTCGACCGGGGACCAGCGCTTCGTCGGCGTCTAAGTCAGGCGGCGACCGCTTCGGCCTGAGCACGAACCACCGGCAGCCGCGTGACGCCGGACTCCGCCTCGAAGCGGTCCGCGACAACGCGCAGGACGTCGGCCAGCGGAAGCTCCAAGGCCCCGCAGATCGCGCCGAGAAGTTCGCTGGACGCTTCCTTTTGTCCTCGTTCAACCTCGGAAAGGTAGCCGAGGCTCACCCGGGCGGCGCCGGAGACCTCGCGCAGCGTCCTCGCTTGCGACATCCGTTCGGCTCGCAGCGTCGCGCCAAGAAGCTCGCGCAGCAACGGCTTGACCGAAGCGTGTTCAACCATGGGACGACCTTACCCAGCGGCCGGGAGGCTGCTGTATCGCATCCACAACGAATCTTTCGCGCCGCGCATTCCGACCGGTGTCAAACCGGCGACAAGACGCCCTGCAGCATCTCCAGCGCCGCGGCGACCGTCTGTTCACGGATCTCTTCTCGATCTCCGGCGAAGGCGAACTGGCGCGCCTGCACCGGGTAAGGCCCGAGGCCCACCCGGGGCCCAAGCACGGCTACCCACACCTCGCCGGGCTCGTGGCCCTCCTGGGCATCCGGCCCCGCGACGCCGGTCACGGCGACTACCCAGTCGGCGTCCAGCAATTCCTGGGCGCCGATCGCCATGTCCACCACCGTTTGCTCAGAAACCACGGTGTGCTGATCGAGAACCGACTTCGGCACCTTGGCCAGCCGGGTCTTCGACACCCTTGAATAGACAATCAAGCCGCCCAGGTAGATCGAGGACGAACCGGGTACGGACGTCAGCGTGGCGCCGATCAGACCTCCGGTCAGCGACTCCGCCGTGGCCACCGTCAACCCGCGGATCGAAAAGGTCTTGATGATCTTGGCGGCCATCGCCTGGATGTCGGCCATGACTATCCCTCCTTGTTGGGCTCCTTTTGGGAGTCGGGGGCGGCCAATGCCCGGTTGCGCAGCTTGATCGCCTCCAAGACATAGTCGACCGCGGTCGCCACCGTGAGCAAGACCGCGGCCACCATCACGATCCACGCCAGGACGCCGAACCAGGCGGGCATGGCCGGGAGGTACAGCAGGAACATCGGCAAGGCGATGGATTGGAGCACCGTCTTCCACTTGCCGCCCCACCGGGCGGCCATGACCCCGTACTTGAGGACGGCCAACCGCATCAGCGTGATTCCCGACTCGCGCGCCAGCACGACCACCGTGATCCACCAGGGCAGCTCGCCCAGAATGCTCAGCCCAACGAACGCCGCCCCGGTGAGGGCCTTGTCCGCGATCGAATCCCAGAGCTTCCCGAAGTCGGTGATCAGGTTGTACCGCCGGGCGATCTGCCCGTCGGCGAGATCGGTCAAGATCGCGACGATGAACGTCACGGTGGCCCAGATTCGCCAGGTCAGGTCGTGCGGGTGGGCGAACAAGACCCACACGAACACCGGGACCAGGACGATTCGAAGCATCGTCAGGGCGTTGGCGAGGTTGTACGGGCTGGGTTGCGGTTTCGTGCTCTCGCTCACTTGACGGCCTCCGCGATCAGGTCGACGCCCGCGCTGTCCACGACGACTCCGGCCACGAACTGGCCCACCGACCAGGACGCCTCGTCGCCCACCAACAATGTGGTGCCGTCCACTTCCGGGCCCTGGTGCGCACCGCGCCCGGCGAAGCCGCCAGCTTCCTGACCCTCGATCAGGATGCGGATCGATTCCCCGATCCGCTGGGCCGCGCGCTGGTCGACCAGCTCGGTGGCCAGGTCGGCGATCGAGGCGGCGCGAGTGGCGATCTCGTCCGGGTCCAGCTTTCCGGGAAGTTGCTCGGCCGACGTGCCGTCCTCGTCGGAGTACCCGAACACGCCGATTGCGTCCAACCGGGCGGCGGAAATGAATTCGGACAGCACCGTCAAGTCGGCGTCGCTCTCCCCCGGGAAGCCGACGATGAAGTTGCTCCGCACACCGGCCAGCGGTGCCGCCGCCCGCACACGGTCCAACAAGGCCAAGAACGAATCTGCGTCCCCGAAACGCCGCATCGCCCTTAGGACCCCGGCAGCCGCGTGTTGGAAGGACAAGTCGAAGTAGGGCACCACCTTTGGCGTGCCCGCGATGGCGTCGATCAAGGACGGCCTCAACTCGGCCGGCTGCAGATATGAAACCCGGATCCATTCCAGGCCGTCTACCGCGCTCAAGTCGCGGAGCAACGCCTCCAGCGCGCGAAGATCGCCCAGGTCCTTGCCGTAGGAGGTGGAGTTCTCCGACACCAAGAAGACCTCACGGACCCCCTGCTCCACCAGCCAGCGAGCCTCGCCGACGATCTGATCGGCCGGTCGAGACACGAACGACCCGCGAAACGCCGGGATCGCGCAGAACGAGCACCGCCGGTCGCAGCCCGAAGCGATCTTCAGCGGGGCGCAAGGTGAGGCGTCCAGGCGGAGTCGGAGCGGACGCGGCCCGGACGCCGGCGCGACGCCGGGTTGCAGGTCTGGAACCGGGTGGCCGGGCAGCACCACCGCACCCAGAGCCTCTTGCCTGGCGGCGGGTGCCACCGGAAGCAGGCTGCGGCGATCCCGCGGGACGTGGGGCGCCGGCGTCTGTCCCGCCAGGATCGCCCGTAGCCGCTCGGCGATGTCCGGGTAGTCGTCGAACCCGAGGACGGCGTCGGCCTCGGGCAACGCCTCGGCGAGTTCGCTGCCGTACCGCTCTGCCAAGCATCCGAGCGCGACCACGGCTTGCGCACCGTCGGCTTTGTGATCAGCCGCCGCGAGCAGCGTGTCCACCGAGTCCTTCTTGGCAGTCTCTACGAACCCGCAGGTGTTCACCATCAACAGTTGCGCCGCTTCGGGCTCGGCCACGAGGAGGAAGCCGTCTGCCTCTAGCCTGGCCGCCAGCTCCTCCGAATCGACCTCGTTGCGGGCACACCCCAAGGTCGTGAGGTGAACCGCTACGGGCGCTGTGGTGGTCATGGTCTGTCAAGTATGTCTCGCCGAACGCGATCGCGCCCCACTCAGCCTTCGCGCAGGGTGTGCAGCAGGTCCTCCAGGCCGTCTGGCTGGATCAGCACCTCGCGCGGCTTGGAGCCCTCCGACGGCCCGACGACTCCCCTGGTTTCGAGGATGTCCATCAGGCGACCGGCCTTGGCGAAGCCAACGCGCAGCTTGCGTTGCAGCATCGAGGTCGATCCGAGCTGCAAGTTGACCACCAACTGCGCGGCCTCCAAAACGAGTTCCAGGTCGTCGCCGATGTCCTCCGCGACGGCCTTGGTCGACTCCGGTGGGGCTTCGACATCCTCTCGATACTGCGGCGTCAACTGCTCGCTGACGTGCTTGACGATGGCCCTGATCTCCGATTCCGCAACCCAGGCGCCCTGGACGCGCAGCGGCTTGGACTGCCCCATCGGTAGGAAGAGTCCGTCACCTTGACCGACCAGTTTCTCGGCCCCGGGCTGATCGAGAATCACCCGCGAGTCCGTCATCGAGGACGTCGCAAACGCCAGCCGCGAAGGCACGTTCGCCTTGATCAGTCCGGTGACCACGTCGGTCGAGGGCCGCTGGGTCGCCAAGACGAGGTGGATTCCGGCCGCCCGGGCCAGCTGAGTGATCCGGACGATCGAGTCCTCCACGTCGCGGGGGGCAACCATCATCAGATCCGCCAGCTCGTCGACGATCACGAGCAGGTAGGGATACGGCTCAAGCTTGCGCTCCGAGCCGGGCGGTAGCTGCACCTGGCCCGAGCGGAGCGCCTTGTTGAAGTCGTCCACGTGGCGAAAGCCGAAAGCGGCCAGGTCGTCGTAGCGAAGATCCATCTCGCGCACTACCCACTGCAAGGCCTCGGCAGCCCGCTTTGGCGAGGTGATGATCGGGGTCACCAAGTGCGGAATGCCCTCATAGTGGGTCAACTCGACCCGCTTCGGATCGACCAGCAACATGCGGACCTCATCGGGCGTGGCGCGCATCATCACCGACGTGATCATCGAGTTCACAAAGCTGGACTTGCCCGATCCGGTGGCTCCGGCGACCAGCAAATGGGGCATCTTGGCGAGGTTGGCAACGACGAAGCCGCCCTCGACGTCCTTGCCCAACCCGACCGTCATCGGGTGATGATCGTTCCGGGCTCGGGACGACCGCAGGCAGTCACCCAGCGACACGATCTCCTTGTCGCTGTTGGGGATCTCGATGCCGATCGCCGACTTGCCCGGAATCGGGGAGAGGATGCGGACGTCTGCCGACGCGACCGCGTAGGCGATGTTTTTGGCGAGGGCGGTGACCTTCTCCACCTTGACCGCGTTACCCAGCTCGACTTCGTAGCGGGTGACCGTCGGGCCCCGGGTGTAGCCCGTGACGGTGGCGTCGATCTCGAACTGGCGCAACACCTCGGTAAGTCGACCCACCACCGCGTCGCTGGCCTCGGTACGCGCGCGCGGCATCGAGCCCGGCTTCAGCAGCGCCGGGTCGGGCAGGACGTAGACCACGTCGCCGGACAGGTGGACCTGCTCCATGCGAGGCGGCATGGACGTCGGCGGGGGGACCAGTTCCGCCTGCGGTTCCGGGTCCAGCACCAACGCCGCGGCTGGCGGGTCCTCGATGGGCTGCGGATCGATCACCGCGGCGGGCTTGCGCCGGCGGCCCGGCGCCGGCTCGACCACCGACGGCTGCTCCAGCGCGGGCTCGGGCCCTTCCTCGACCAGTGGGGTGTCATAGGCGCGGTCAACGCCGTACTCGAGTTCGCCGCGCACCGGCCGGTTGGCCATCAACTCGCGCAGCTTGGCGGCCCGCGCAAACAGGTCCCGGACGGGCACACCCACGATCACCAGGATCCCGAACAGGGCGAGCAACACGAGCAGCGGCACCGCAACCCAGGGTGTGAGCAGGTCGGACAGGAAGCTGGAAGAGATGAAGCCGAGGATGCCGCCGGCGTCGCGCAACTCCTGGGGCGTATTCGGCCTGGGCAACCCATGAGCGAGGCTCACCAGCCCCAGGACGCCGAAGATCGCCGCGGACCAGCCCACGACCTGGCGTCCGGCCGGGCCGTTGTGATCGGGATGCCGCAGCGTGCGCCAGGCGAACAACAGCAGGAACAGGGGCAGCATGTAGCTGGCCGATCCCACCACCGTGGAGACGCCGATCTGCACCCATCCGCCCACCGGCTGCGGCAACCCGAACCAGAACTGAGCGGCGACCACGCCGGCGAGCAAGATCCAGAACAGGCCGGCGCCGTCGCGACGCAGTTCAGGCTCTAGATCCGGGGAACCGGCGCCGAGCCCTCGGGCCGCAGAACCGATCAGGTAGGCCAGCCCGCGCCAGGTCGCCCCGATCGCCCTGGCGATGACCAACAGGGCCCGCCCAACTCCGGCCCAAAACCCCGACGACGAACGCCTGCGGCTACTGGACCTGGATCGATTGCTGTTCTTGCTTCCGGACGACCGCGGACTGCTCGACGCACGAGGCCTGGTCCGCGGCGGGGAAGACGCGCGGGTCGCCATGTTGTGCAGGCTACGCGATGCCCCCGACAAGCCCCGGCATCCACGCCGCCCGGTCTGCGCTCGAAGCCGGTGGTCCTCGGCGTCGAGCGCTCAGCGCCCGAAGTGACGATAACCCGGGGCCTGTGACCAGGCCTGCCCGTCGACGGTGACCCCGGGTTCGCCCTGGGCGACACGGCCGATCACGCTCCAGCCCTGCGGGACGTCCGGGGCGGCGAACGTGGCAGCCAGGGCATGATCCTCACCGCCGGTCAGGACGAAGGTCATCGGATCGCCACCGATCGCGGCGGCGACCACGCGCAGCGGCTCGTCGACGACGAGTCTGGCGGTCTCGACATCGATCGAAACCCCGGAGAGACGGGCGATGTGGCCAAGGTCGGCCAGCAGCCCGTCGGAGATGTCGATCATGGCGCTGGCTCCGGCCGCCGCCGCGACCAGGCCTTGCCCGTACGGCACCTCGGGCACCTTGTGCGCGGCAACGACGGCGCGAGGTGACCGGAACCCTCGGCCCAGGACCGCCAGCCCGGCTGCCGACCAGCCGAGCCTGCCCCGCATCGCGACCACGTCGCCGGGACGCGCCCCGGCCCGGGTGACCGGCGCGCGTCCGGACAGCTGGCCCAGGACCGTGACCCCGATCGTGACGTCCCGAGAACGGGTGGTGTCCCCGCCGATGAGCACGAGGCCGGCCCGCTCGCACTCGGCCGCAACCCCGCGGCCGCAATCGGCGGCCCAGTCCAGCGCCAGGTCCCCTGGCACCGAAAGGCTGACCACGGCGGCGACCGGTTCGGCACCCATGGCCTCCAGATCCGCCGCCGCCTGGGCGACCGCACGCCGTCCGACCTCGTCCGCGGTGTACCAGTCGCGCCGGAAGTGGACTCCTTCGACGATGGTGTCCACCGAACAGACCGAGGCGCCCGCGACGGTGAAGACCGCGGCGTCGTCCCCCGGGCCGACGCTGACCGCGGCCGAACTGGGCAACCCGCTGGTGACCAGCTCGATCAGGCCGAACTCGCCGGCGTCGGCAACTGTTTGCTGGTCGGTCATGCGCGAAACGCTACCGTCGCCATCGGCACGTGCCGGCCGCGGCTCAGCGCAGGCCCAGCGGACGGTTGAGCGCGAGTTCGACGAGCCGCGCGATCACGTCGGGGTAGGAGATGCCGGAGGCGTCCCACATCATCGGGAACATCGAGAATCGCGTGAAGCCCGGCATCGTGTTGATCTCGTTGACGTAGACGCCGCCCTTGCGAGTGACGAAAAGGTCCACTCTCGAGAGGCCCTCGGCCAACAGCGCCTCGAAAGCCCTGGCCGCCATCTCCTGGCAGGCGGCGATCTCGTCGTCGTCCAAGTCGGCGGGGACGTCGATGCTGACCTGCTCCCCAGGCAGATACTTGGCGTCGAAGTCGTAGAACGCATCTTGGGTATGCATCCGGATCTCACCCGGCAGCGAGACGTCGGGGGCGGCGCCGTCCACATTGCCCAAGACCGCCAGTTCGATCTCGCGGGCGCCGACAAAGCCCTCCTCGACGAGGACTTTCGGGTCATGCTTGCCGGCCTCGTCGATGGCCACCGGCAACTCTTCCAGCGTCGTGACCCGACTGATCCCCATGCTCGAGCCCCCGCGGGCCGGCTTCACATACAGCGGCAGCGCGAGCGCCGCGGCCGCATCGAGCACCGCATGCGGATCTTCGCGCCACTGCCTGGGGTTCACCTCGATGTACGGGGCGACCGGGATTCCGGCGGCCTGCAGCATGCGCTTCATCAGGATCTTGTCCATCCCGATCGCGCTGCCGGCCACGCCGCTGCCCACGTAATGGACACCCAGCATCTCGAACAGGCCCTGGATCGTGCCGTCCTCGCCGAAGGGCCCGTGCAACAGCGCGAACGCCACGTCGAAATCGTGGACGTCGACCAGCCGATCGCCATCGATCGTGGCCACCCGACCGCCGCCGTCGCGGCGCAGCAGGACGGCCTCGGCGCCGTCCTCGGTCAGTCGCGGCAGCCTGCCGTCGACCACCTCCTGAGCGCCCATCGCGTCGGAGCTCACCTGGACGAACTTGCCCTTGGGCGTGATCCCGACGCCGAGCACTTCGAAGCGGGCGCGGTCGATCGCCCTGGTCACCCCGCCGGCGGTCAAGCACGAAACGTCGTGCTCGGAACTGACGCCGCCGAAAAAGATCGCGACCCGGATGCGACCGGTTGAGTTCATCGTTGCCCCCTCGCTGGCTTGCCAGGCAACCCTAGCCAGCCGAGCGCCGACAGCCGGGACGGCGCGGCGGTCTTCACCCGGCGGCTGGGATGCGCGGCGAATCCCCCGGCGCCTTCGGAGACACGACGCCGCGCAGGCTGGCCAGTTGATCGGTCAGCGCGGCCATGATTGCCTCATTTCCGCGACGAACGGCCGAATCGGCGCTTTCACCCGGCCCGGCCTCGACGCGGATCGGCTCACCGACCAGCACGGCGGACGTCCGGCGGGGCCAAAATCTCGGCATCCCGGGATGGCGTCCGGGCATCACCTGGTGGGCACCCCACTGCGCCACCGGGAACACCGGGACCCCGGTACCCAGTGCCAGGATCGCCGCACCGCGGCGACCGGCCATGGGCCAAAGGTCCGGATCGGCCGTGAGCGTCCCCTCCGGGTAGATCACCACGCACCCGCCGCGCTCGAGCACCTGTTCGGCTCCCACCAAGGCGTCCATGGCGTGGATGGTGTGGCGCTCGACTGGAATCTGCCCCGTCGCGCGCGCCAGCGCCCCGATCACCGGCACCCGCCACAGGCTGTCCTTACTGAGGAACCTCGGCCAGCGGCCCACCGAGATCAGGAAACCCCCCAGGGTCACGGGGTCGAAGTTGGAGATGTGATTCGCCGCGACGATGATCGGACCTCGAGCCGGGATGCGCCGCGCGCCGCGAAAGTCTCGGCGCACCAACAGATGCAGCAACCTCGCCGCGGCGCCGCCAAGGATGCGGTAGACGAGCTCCACCCGCTCTCGGCCCTCGCCAGCCGCCCTCACTTCGCCCCCTACCAGCCGCCGGAATCGCCACCCTATGCCGTACCCAGGGGTAAGCGGAGCCTTCCGCCGAGCCAGCCTGAGTCGGCCGGTCAAGGCGGCCCGTTCGGCACCGGCTAGCATCCCCAGCGTGTCGCTTCACGCAACCTTGGGCCGGCCCGTCCCGGCCGCCGTGGTCGCGCTCAAGGACCTCGATCTCGCCAAGTCTCGGCTGGCCGTGGCCGCGCCGCTGCGTCGCCGCTTCGCCCTGGCGATGGCCCTCGACACGATCGCGGCCTTGGCCGGAGTCTGTGCCCGCGTCGTGGTCGTGAGCGATGAGCCGGGGCTGGCCGGCCGCTTCGACCGGGTTGGTCTGGCCGTGACCGCGCTCCCCGATCCGAGGGGGGACGACCTGGACGCCGCCTTCGCGGCGGGCGCCGAATGGCTTGCCCGCGCCGGCCAGCCGCGCTGTCTGTGCGCGGTGGCCGATCTGCCCGCGTTGCGAGCAGAGGACGTGGCCGACCTTTGGGCCGGTCCCGACGGCTACGTCGCGGACAGCGCAGCCGTCGGCACCACGATCGTCTTGGGGCCGACCAGCCAACTGCGAACGCGCTTCGGACCTTCCTCCGCGGCTGTGCATGCCGCCTTGGGTCTGGCTGGCCTAGAGGGCCCTGAACGCGCGCGCTGCGACGTCGACACGATCGCCGATCTCCGCGCCGCGGCCGCGCTGGGGCTGGGCGCCCGGACGTCCCGGCTCGTTTGGGAATCGAAGCCAGCCACCTGCGCCGCGCTGACCGTTGGACAGCCAGCCGCCTCCGGCTGGAATTGCGTGGACGCCGGCGGAGTGCCCCGGCTTCTGCGGCGCCCGGTGCTCGATCCCGAGGTGACCTCGCTGCGTCCCGGTCAGCGGCTCATGGCGGCCATCGCCGGCGATGGCAGCGTCAGCGACGCCTGGCTGGGCTCCTGAACGCGCTAGCCGCGCTTCTTGGCCTTCTTGCCTGACCCCTTGGTCGACCCGGCCGGCTCGCCAGTGCCGATGCTGGCCGCGATCCGCGCCTTCAGATTCGTGCCCGCTCGAAACCGGGGCACGTAGGTGGCGCCGGCTGGGCGACGTTCCCCGGTCGCCGGGTTGCGCACCATGCGGTCGCCGCGATAGGAGCGGTCGAACGCGCCAAAACCGGTAATCGAGACCTTTTCGCCCGTAGCCGCGAGATCGGTGATCGTCGCGACCACTGCATTTAGAGCTCGGGCGGCTTCAGCCCTGTTGCCGTCAAAGTGCTTAGCGAGCGCCTCGACGAGGTCGGCCTTGTTCACTTGGTCCTCCGAACAATTCACCGTGCCCTGGAAGGCACCACGCCCGCACCTTCGGGAGCGCTTCTGTCACGTTTTCACATGGAGGCTCCAGAAACAACCGCTCCGGAGCAATGTCACGCAAACGGGTGTGGGTTCGGAGGAATTCATCACCCCATCGGGGGTCAGGAAGCGGTGCGGGCGGGCAGCGTCCTGGGCAGGTAACTCGGCCGCCGCTCCTCGTAGGCGTCGATCAGCGTGGCGCTGCGTTGGGTGAGGCCGATGTCGTCCAGGCCCTCCAACAAGCGGTACCGGGTGTAGTCGTCGATGGCGAAGTCGAACGCCTCGCCATCGACCGTGATGGTCTTGGCCACCAGATCCACGCCTACTCGCGTTCCCGGATTCGCCTCCGTGATTTCCCAGAGCCGCTCCACGACGTCCTGGTTGACTACGGCGATCAGCAGTCCGGCCTTGCCGGAGTTGGTCCTGAAGATGTCGCCGAAGCGGGAGCCGACGACGACCCTGAACCCGTAGTTCTGCAGCGCCCAGACGGCGTGCTCGCGCGAGGATCCGGTGCCGAAGTCGGGTCCGGCGATCAGCACCGAGCCCGGCGCGTAGGCCTCCTGATTCAGCACGAAGGACGGGTCGTTGCGCCAGGCGGCGAACAGGCCGTCCTGGAAGCCGGTCCGCGTGACCCGCTTCAGGTAGACGGCCGGGATGATCTGGTCGGTATCGACGTTGCTGCGCCGCAGCGGCACAGCCACCCCCGTGTGGGTGGAGAACTTTTCCATTTCGGTTCCTTACAGATCGGCCGGAGAGCTCAGGGTGCCGATGACGGCGGTCGCGGCGGCGACGGCGGGCGAGACCAGGTGCGTGCGTCCGCCCTTGCCCTGCCGGCCCTCGAAGTTGCGGTTGGACGTCGACGCGCTCCGTTCCCCGGGCGCCAACTGGTCCGGGTTCATGCCCAAACACATGGAGCAGCCGGCGGCACGCCACTCCGCCCCGGCGGCCAAGAAGACCTGATCGAGGCCTTCCGACTCAGCCTGCAGCCGAACGCGGGCCGAACCCGGCACGACGAGCATCCGGACGCCCTCGGCCACCTGGCGGCCCCTGATCACCGAAGCGGCCAGGCGCAAGTCCTCGATCCGGCCGTTGGTGCAAGAGCCCAGGAAGACGGTGTCGACGTGGATGTCGCGCATCCTGGTGCCGGCGTCCAGGCCCATGTAGGTCAGTGCGCGCTCGGCGGCCGACCGCTCCACGGGATCGGCGAAGGCACTCGGTTCGGGCACCGCGTCACCCAACGGGACGCCCTGGCCTGGGTTGGTGCCCCAGGTGACGAACGGCGTCAGCTTCGTGGCGTCCAGGTCGACCTCGGCATCGAAGGTCGCATCCGGATCGGAGTAAAGGGTGCGCCAGTATTCGACCGCGGTGTCCCATTCGGCGCCCTGCGGCGCGTGCGGCCGGCCCTTCAGGTAGGCGAAGGTCGCATCGTCCGGCGCGATCATGCCGGCCTTGGCACCCCACTCGATCGACATGTTGCAGATCGTCATCCGCCCCTCCATGGAGAGGTTACGGATGGTGCTGCCGCGGTACTCCACGACGTATCCCTGGCCCCCACCGGTGCCCACCTTGGCGATCAGCGCGAGGACGACGTCCTTCGCCGTCACCCCATCTGGCAGGTCACCCTCGATGTTGACCGCCATGGTCTTGGGTCGCGCCTGCGGCAGCGTCTGGGTCGCCAAGACGTGCTCGACCTCGGACGTCCCGATGCCGAACGCCAGCGCGCCGAACGCGCCGTGCGTCGAGGTGTGCGAGTCGCCGCAAACGACGGTCAGCCCGGGTTGGGTGAGGCCGAGCTGCGGGCCGATGATGTGGACGACGCCCTGATCCAGGTCGCCCAGCGAGTGGATCCGGATCCCGAACTCCAAGGCGTTCTTGCGCAGCGTGTCGACCTGCAATCGCGAGACCGGGTCGGCGATCGGCAGATTGATGTTCAACGTCGGCGTGTTGTGGTCCTCGGTGGCCAGCGTCAGGTCGGGACGCCGCACCTGACGCCCCGCGAGGCGCAGCCCGTCGAAGGCTTGAGGACTGGTGACCTCGTGCACCAGGTGCAGGTCGATGTAGAGCAGGTCGGGTTCACCGGTCGCGGTGCGCACCACATGTGCGTCCCAAACCTTCTCGCTCAGGGTCTTACCCATACGTCCCTCCCGATCGTCGGCCATCCGGGCCAGCAGCGCGCGGCTACCCATCGAATGGTTTCCCACCGCGTCGCGTCCCTGCCTCCAGTATGGACTTGCATATCACGATTCGAGACGGCAATATCAGACTATGGACAATACGTCAGGCGTCGGAGTGCTCGACAAGGCGGCGCTGGTGCTCAGCGCCCTGGAGACCGGTCCCACCACGCTAGCGGGTCTGGTGACGGCCACCGGGCTGGCCCGGCCGACCGCGCACCGGCTGGCGGTGGCACTCGAGCACCACCGCCTGGTCAGCCGTGACCTGCAGGGACGTTTCGTCCTAGGCCCGCGCTTGACCGAACTCGCCTCGGCCGCCGGCGAGGACCGGCTGCTCGCCACGGCCGGTCCCGTGCTGGCTCGCTTGCGCGACATCACCGGCGAGTCGGCGCAACTGTTTCGCCGCCAGGGCGAGTTGCGCGTGTGCGCGGCGGCGGCCGAGCGCCCGTCCGGGCTTCGGGACACCATTCCGGTCGGCAGCCAGTTGACCATGTCGGCCGGTTCGGCCGCGCAGGTGCTCCTGGCCTGGGAGGACCCCGACCGCATCCAACGGGGCCTGATGAACGCGAGCTTCTCGGCGGTCGCGTTGGCCACCGTCCGGCGCCGCGGCTGGGCCCAGTCGGTGGCCGAACGCGAGCCAGGGGTGGCCTCGGTATCGGCGCCCGTCCGCTCGCCATCTGGCAAGGTGACCGCTGCGGTCAGCGTCTCCGGCCCGATCGAGCGGCTTTCGCGCCAGCCGGGACGCCTGCACGCCCCCGCAGTCATGGCGGCGGCTGAGCGCCTCTCGGAGGTTCTCCGGCGCTCCGGCTCGGAGGGCTAGAACGAAGAGGCTTGGTCGGCCGCCGAGCGCGCCTCGCGCAGCAAGGCGTTGATCCGCTCGAGCGCCTCGTTCGGGTCGATCCCTGCCCCGACGGCCACCCCCACGAGGTAAGCCGTCACCGGCGCCATGGGACGCGCCACCCGGTGCGCCACTTTGCCCGCCAGGCCCAGCACCGCGTCGACGTCCAACGTGGACGCGTCGATCTCCAGGGCCGCCGCGGCCTCCTCGATCCAGCTCAGCCAGGCCGCCCGGTCGTCCGGTTCTCGGCTCATCGCTCCTCCTGGGGTTGACCGCTTGGTTGAGGTGCGCTCCATTCTCGCGGCAACCTGCACGACCTCGCGAGGTTGCGCTTTGCCGGGTGATCTCGGCACCGCTCGCCGTCGCGCCGAGAATTGAGCGTTTCCGCCACGCTCGGACGATCGCTTCGTTCCGCCACAAGACATTACCGACGGATAAACAAAGAGGTGAAGATCGTCGACCCAGCAGACTCGGGCATCGCCATCGACGCGCATCTCCCTTTGCTACCTGGACTCCCCCGGGGTCAGTCTCAATTGATCGAACGCCAGAGGATAAGTTACCGATCAATCAGCACCAGCGCTCAAAGGGCGAACCGCCGCACTGGCACTCGACTTTCGAGCGGCTAGCATATTGGTGTGGAAAAAGCTGTTGCGCTTTCCCTGGTCAGCCTTTCCATCGCCTCGGTCGGGCTCACGGTTGCCACCCCCGCCGAAGCTGTCACCCTGAAGAAGTACCCCAACTGCACCGCCTTGAACGCCGCCTACCGGCACGGGGTCGGGCGCGTGGGCGCCCGCGACCGAGTAACCTCGTCGCGACCGGTGACCAACTTCTACGTCAACTCGGCGCTCTACCGCCTGAACGCGCACCTCGACCGCGACAAGGACGGCGTCGCCTGCGAAAAGCGCTGACCGCTACGGCTCGGGCGGCGGCCGAGCTGTACTAGCCGGTGGCCGCCGCGGCGCCGGCCACGCG
>JBDHZK010000039.1:0-19090 GCA_039811865.1 Propionicicella sp.
GGGAATAGCGGGGCGGTCGCGCGGGTCCGCGAGCGGCTGCGCCAGGCGAACCTCGCCTTGACCGGCAATCGCGTCCACCCGATGTTCGTGCGCATCGGTGGCGTCGCGGCGGATGTTCCGGCGGATTGGCCAGCCGCCGACCGCGAACTGCTCCGCGATGTGGAACTCGTCCTCGACTCGCTGAAGGCGCTGGCCGGGGACGTCCGGTGGCTGTCCACCGGCGCGGGTCTGGCGCGGCTGACTCCCGCCGCCATCGATGCCCATGGGATCGCCGGCCCGGCCGCGGCGGCGTCCGGCGTGGACCTGGATCTACGCCGGCTCGCCCCCCGCCACCCATACCAGGAAGTGGACTGCTGGTCTTCGCCCGCAGCCGGCGCCGGGGGCGATGTCGTGGCCCGGTTCGATCGGTGGCTGGTGGAGGCATCGGACTGCGTGTCGGCCGCGAGAGCGGCGCTGACGCGGTTGGCCGCTTCTCCGCCTGGGGGGACACGGGTTCGAGCGCCGCAGGTCATCCGCTTACCCGAGGGGAACTACCACCACCGGATTCTCGCCCCGTACGGGATCGCTGGGATCCACCTGACCTCGAGGGGAGAAAAGACCCCTTGGCGCCTTCGACTTCGGACACCGTCGTTCGCGAACGTGTCGGCGCTGCCGCAACTGCTGATCGGCTGCCCGGTAGACAGGCTGGACGTCGTGATCGCGTCCCTCGGCTTCGTGGCCGGAGACCTCGAAAAGTAGCCGGGGCCGCCTAGGACCCTTTGGCCAGCAGCGGGCCGAGGGCGGTTCGATCCTCGAACCAATGGAAAGGCCAGCCTGGTTCGGGTCCCGCACCCTTCGACGGTTCAGGACCGAGGTCTCGCGGGTGCAGGGACCTCAGGACTCAGCGCCCGTGGACTCAGCGCCCGTGGACTCAGGGTCCAGGGGCCTCAAGGCTCAGGCGCGCAGGCGGGCGGGACGCTCGATCCCGGCGAGGTGCGCCAACTCGAGTTCGGACCAGGCCGGGAAGTCGTCGGCATCGGCGTCGAACCGACGGGGGAGGGCCAGGACCCGCGCCTCTTGCTTCTCGCCGTCGGCGAGTTCGGCCTCGAGCTTGCCCACCCGCTCGCGCAGGGCTGCGATGGCGTCGGCGGCCGCGTCCAGGGAGGATCGGAGCGCGGACTTGTCGCCGCGCAGGCTGTTCAACTCGATCAGCCGATCGGCGTGTTCACCACGCAGGCGCGAGATGCTGCCTCGCAGGTCCTCGTTGCGACGCTGGAGGACCGATAGGACCTCCAGGTGCTGCTGGCGCTCGGCGCTCATGGCTCGGCCATGCTCGCGCAGGGTCGCGAGCTCGTCCTGGGCGTGCTTGGCGGCGGCGAGGCGCTGCTCGCGCCACGCCAACAGGCACGCGGAGATGCCCGAGATCAGGGCGACCAGCACGCCCGCGCGGACCAGCCAGTCGGGCCCCATCGCGGCCAGGGTGCTAAGGATCGCGCCGACAAGCAGGAATGCCTGGGCGCTGCGACGCAGGGAGGACGGATTGACGGCGAGTTCGGGGCGGCTCACACGGCGCATGCTACGGGCTGTGCGACCGGGTTCCTCGCTACGGCGCTTCCGGCTCGCCGGTGTCGTTCTCGTCGTCCTTTGGCACTAGGCAGGCTCGTTCGAGAAACCAGCCGGCCACGGCCAGACTTGCGCACGCCAAAGTGGCGATGCTCGAGTTCACCACCCGCTCGCGGGGAAGCTCGGCGTCCATCCGCGCGAAGTACTGCACGGCCAGCATGAGGTAGCCGGCCGCGAACGCGGTGCCCGCCAGCGCGGTCGTCTTGCCCAGCACCAGCAAGCTCACCGCTTTGCCGGACTCGACCCGCTCGTGCCGAACGTGGATGCTGCGATGAGTGGCCCAGGCCAGGGCGCCGACGACTGCGGCGACGAGCGCGAGCGCCGCCCACGCCGTCCAGGGAACGCGGGGGACCGGTTGCCCCATGGACTCCAGCGTCTGGACCCCCATCCAGGACGCGAAACCACCGGCGAGGGCCGCGACGACCAGCACCGTCTTGGTCGTGGGTTGCAGCCCACCACCGCTTTGGCGCTCCGGCTGGCTGCCGCTCATCGGTCGAAAACGACCAGGTCCTCGCGAAGCCGGACCCCCGATGTGTCCATCTCCGCCACGAGGTCCGCGACGCGACCCACGCCGGTCAACTCGGCGGCCGGATCGACCTGCAGCCAGGGCACGAGGACGAACGCCCGCTCGTGCGCTCGCGGGTGCGGCAGGGTCAGTCGCTCGGTGTTGAGCACCCGCTTCCCCACGGCGACCAGGTCGACGTCGACCGTACGCGGGCCCCAGCGAACCTCGCGGGTGCGGCCCAACGCGTCCTCGATCGCCTCCGCCCGCTCCAGCAGCACCAGCGAGGCCAATGTGCTCTCGGCGATGATCACCAAGTTCAGGAAGTCCGGCTGGTCCTCCTTGCCGACCGGCACCGTCTCGTACACCGCGGAGACGTCGACCAGGATCAGATCGGGCGTCGCGCGCAGGGCGTCGGTGGCCGCCTGGAGATAGCCGAGCCGGTCCTCGATGTTCGAGCCGAGCGAGAAGACCACCTGCCGAAGCGGTTTCATGCCGCTGAGGCTGTCGAAGTCGAACTCGATCAGGTGCTGGGTCATGGCTTGCTCCTCGTGATGGTCACGCAAACGTCGGCCACATCGACGGGCATCGGCGCCTGCGGTTTGTGTACGCGGACGAGCACGCGTCGGATCATAGGGTCGGCCAAGCACCTGCTGGCGATTCGATCGGCGAGGGTCTCGATCAGGTCCACCGGGGCGCCCGTGATCTCATCGGCCACGCCCTGGGCCAAGGCCCCGTAATCGACGGTGGTCGCAAGTGCGTCGCCGGCCGCCGGCCGATGCACCGAACACTCCAAATCGACGACGAATCGCTGTCCGTCGACGCGCTCGTGGGCGAAGACGCCGTGATGGCCGAATGCGGCGATTCCCGAAAGCGTGATGGTCACAGCCCCGTTCGAGGCCAGGTCGGGGGCACTCGCGACGGTCATGCGCTGACCCTACTCGCCGGGAAAGCGGCGACGGAGCGGAGGCGCTCAACCACCATGACGGCGTCGCGTTGGGCCCGGACGCTGTGCGTCCGCACTCCCCACACGCCCCGCTCGGCCAAGAGCGTGGTGAGCGCGACCGTGGCATCGTCGCGCTGGTTGGCCGGCCGAGCCGCACCCGCGGAATCGGCCAGCAGGGAGCCGAGAAAGGCCTTCCGCGACGCCCCGATGAGCAGCGGGAAGCCAAGGCGGGACAACTCATCGAGCCGCGCCAGCAGCGTCCAGTTGTGCTCAGCGGTCTTGGCGAAGCCGAGCCCCGGGTCGAGGACCAGGCGGCTGGGATCGATCCCGGCCGCGATCGCGGCCTGTGCCCGTGCGCTGAGTTCGGCCCGGACGTCGACGACGACATCGGCATAGTCCGAGCGCGATTGCATGAGGTCGGAGTGAGCTCGCCAGTGCATGGCGACGTAGGTCACGCCCAGCCGGGCGACGGTCGGCAGCATGGCCTCGTCGGCCAGGCCGCCCGAAACGTCGTTGACGATCACTGCACCTGCCGCGACCGCCGCGGCGGCGACCTCGGCGCGCATGGTGTCCACCGAGACGCCGATCCCGGCCGCCGCCAATCGCGCGATCACGGGCAGGACGCGCTCGGCCTCCTGCTCGACCGGCACCCGCGCGGCCCCCGGACGCGTGGACTCGCCCCCCACGTCCACCAGGTCGGCGCCGTCGGCGCTGAGCCGCAGGCCGTGGGCGACGGCGTCCGAAGTGCCGAGGTAGCGGCCACCATCGGAGAAGGAGTCCGGGGTGACGTTCAGGATCCCCATGATCCGCGTTCGCGCGCCCATCGATCAGCCGATGATCAGGCTCATGGCCTCCGCGCGCGTGGCGGGGCTGCGCAGATGGCCACGGACGGCGCTGGTGACGGTCTTCGAGCCGGGTTTGCGAACACCGCGCATCGTCATGCACTGGTGCTCGCACTCGATCACGACGATCACGCCCTGCGCGTCCAGATGCTCGACGAGGGCGTCGGCGATCTGCGAGGTGAGCCGCTCCTGGACCTGCGGGCGCTTGGCGTAGACATCAACCAGGCGCGCCAGCTTGGACAGGCCCGTCACTCGGCCGGGCTTCGCCGGGATGTAGCCGACGTGGGCGACCCCGGTGAACGGCAGCAGGTGGTGTTCGCAGACGCTCCAGACCTCGATGTCGCGCACGAGGATGAACTCGTCGTGGTCGATATCGAATGTGGTGGCCAACACCTCTGCGGGGTCGGCCGACAGCCCGGCGAAGATCTCGTCATAGGCGCGCGCGACTCGGGCCGGCGTCTCCAGCAGGCCGTCCCGGTCCGGGTCCTCACCGATGGCCAGCAGGATCTCGCGGACCGCGGCCTGGATCCGCGGGCGATCGACCCCACCCACTCAGGCTCCCGGACCGATCGGCGGTTGCCCGCCCGGCGGTTGCCAGCCCGGCGGCGGCGATGCCGGTGGCTGACCGCCGGGGCCGGAGCCCGGGCCGCCGGGCACCGGTGGGTAGCCGGGCTGCGATCCGGGTGGCGGGATCAGGATCTTGCCACCCGGGCGGGGCGCCAAGGCCGGCTCGGGGGCGGGGGGGACGGGCATGGGCGGGGGTTGTACCGGCGGCACGTCCGACGGCTGCCGGGCGTCCGAACCCGTCCAGGGCGGCCGCTTCGGCCACCGCTTCAACGCCTGGAAGACCCGAGCCACCTGCTCCTTGTCCAGGGTCTCCTTCTCGAACAGCTGGCGCACCAGTTCGTCCAGCACGTCACGGTTGGTGGCCAGGACGTCGTAGGCCTCCTGGTGGGCGGTGGAGATCAGCTTGGCCACTTCCTCGTCCACGACGGCGGCGACCGCCTCGGAATAGTCACGCGACTGACCGATGTCTCGACCGAGGAAGGGCTCGTGGTCGCCCGTTCCGAGCCTGATCGCACCCAGCCGTTCGGTCATCCCGTACTCGGTCACCATCGCCCGGGCCACCTTGGTCGCCTTCTCGATGTCGTTACTGGCACCGGTGGTGGGGTCGTGGAAGACCAGTTCCTCCGCCGCGCGGCCACCCAACATGTAGGCGAGCTGGTCGAGGAGTTCGCCGCGGGTGCGGGAGTACTTGTCCTCGTCGGGCATCACCATCGTGTAGCCCAGGGCACGGCCTCGCGGCAGGATCGTCACCTTCTGGACGGGGTCGGTGCCGGGCATGGCCGCTGCCACCAGCGCGTGCCCGCCCTCGTGGTAGGCGGTGATCAGGCGTTCGCGGTCGTCCATCAGGCGGCTGCGTTTCTGCGGCCCGGCGATGACGCGGTCGATCGCCTCGTCCAGATGCCGGGCGGTGATCTGGCGGGCGTTTTGGCGCGCGCACAGTAGCGCGGCCTCGTTCAGGACGTTCGCCAGATCGGCACCGGTGAAGCCCGGCGTCCGCTTGGCCACGGAGTCGAGGTTGGCGTCCGGGCCGATCGGCTTGCCGTGCGCGTGCACCTGCAGGATCTGCAGGCGGCCCTTCTGATCGGGGGCCTCGACCGGGATCTGCCGGTCGAAGCGGCCCGGACGCAGCAGTGCCGGATCGAGGACGTCCGGCCGGTTCGTCGCGGCGATCAGGATGACGCCGCCCCGGACGTCGAAGCCGTCCATCTCGACGAGCAACTGGTTCAGGGTCTGTTCGCGCTCGTCGTGGCCGCCGCCCATGCCGGCGCCGCGATGCCGGCCGACGGCGTCGATCTCGTCGATGAAGACGATCGCCGGCGCCGCGTCCTTGGCCTGCTCGAACAGGTCGCGGACACGGGAGGCGCCGACGCCGACGAACATCTCGACGAAGTCGGAACCCGAGATCGAGAAGAAGGGGACGCCTGCCTCCCCGGCCACCGCGCGGGCGAGCAGGGTCTTGCCGGTTCCAGGTGGCCCGTACAGCAGGACCCCCTTCGGAATCTTGGCGCCGACGGCCTGGAATTTCTGCGGCTCGGCGAGGAACTCCTTGATCTCCTGGAGCTCCTCGATCGCCTCCGCGCATCCGGCGACGTCGGCGAACGTCGTCTTGGGGGTGTCCTTGTTGGCGATCTTCGCCTTCGACTTCCCGAACGAAAGGACGCGGTTGCCGCCGCCTTGGACCGAGTTGAACATGAAGAAGAACAACGCGCCGATCACCAGGAACGGCAGCACGGTGAACAAGAAGGCCGACCAGAAGCCGCGCTCGGGGTTCTCGCCGCGCCACTCGTCCAGGGTCTTGTTCGCCACGCGCTCATTCAGGCGCTTGATCAGGTCCTGCGACTGCGTCCCGACCCAGTTGGCGCGGATCTTGGTCTGCTTCGCGTCCTTGAACTCGACTCGGATCTCCTGCTCGCCGTCGACCAGGGTCACCGACTTCAACGGGTCGTTACCGTTGATCGCGGAGACCACCGTGGACGTGGGCTCGCTGCGGTAACCGTTGGCGTTTCCGATGAAGTCGATCACCAACCCGACCGCGAGTACGGCGAGGATGATCCAGATCAGGGGGCCCCGCAGGAGCCTTTGTGCATTCATGGATTACCTAGGTGTCGGCAGAATCGGGCATCCAGACCTTACCCAAGCCTGGCAACGCCCACAGGCGGAGATCAGGACCGGCTCGTTTCTCCGGCCCGGTCGCGACGCCGGCGCTCAGGAGTAGACGTGCGGGGCGAGGGTGCCGACGTCGGTCAGGTTGCGGTACTTGCCGGCGTAGTCGAGGCCGTAGCCGACCACGAACTCGTTGGGGATGTCGAAGCCGACGTAGGCCACATCCACCTTCGACTGCAGTGCGTCGGGCTTGCGGAACATCGTCATGATGTTGAGGCTCGCCGGCTCGCGAGACTTCAAGTTCTGAATCAGGTAGGCCAGGGTCAGGCCGGTGTCGATGATGTCCTCGACCACCAGTACGTGACGTCCGGCGATGTTGGTATTGAGGTCCTTGAGGATGCGGACCACGCCGCTGGACTGCGTCCCCGAGCCATAGGACGAGATCGCCATCCAGTCCATCTCGCAGTGCCGTTTGAACTTGCGCGAGAGGTCGGCCATCACCATCAGCGCGCCGTTGAGGACGCCGACCAGCAGCAGGTCGCGTCCGGCGTAGTCGTCCTCGATTTGGGCGGCGATCGCGTCGAGCCGCTCGCTCAACTGCCGGGAGGTGTAAAGCACCTCGGTCAGGTCGCCGCCGATGTCCGCCGCATCCACGCGCGCAACCCTAGCGAAGGCCGGCGGTGGGTTCGGCGGCGTGGTCAGATTTGGTCCACGCCACCAGCCGTCCGCCGCTTCGCCGAATGCCGAATCCGGGAACCTCGGCACCAGCCTGGCCATGCCAATCGGTGACCAGACGTTCGACCGCGTGAACGTGATCGGCACCGAGGTCGGTCGCGCCGAGCGAGCGCAACCAGCGCAGCAGGACGCGGCCGCGTAGCGCCGTCGGGAGCGCGGCCAACTCGGCGCAGCTTGGTTCAATGCCGAGATCGTGACTGGCCGCGAGTTCGTCCAACAAGTCGGCGTCGGCGCGAGCGAGTTGTGCCGTGCGGGCCAGCGCCTGCGCGATGCCCGGTCCCAGCTCGGCCTCGAGTGTGGGCAGGACGCTGGCGCGTACCCGAGCGCGGGCAAACCTGGGCTCCGCATTGTGCGGGTCGCGCCACGGCGTGACCCCCAGTTCGGTGCACGCCGCCTCGGTCACCGCGCGCCGCAACCCCAGCAGGGGACGCACGAACCGGCCCCGGCGCACCGGCATCCCCGAGAGCGATCGCGTCCCGGAGCCGCGCGCCATCCCCAGCAGCACCGTCTCGGCCTGGTCGTCCAGGGTGTGGCCGAGCAGGACGACCTCCCCGGCTCGCGCCGCCGCCTCCAGCGCCGCGTAGCGCGCACTTCGCGCGGCCGCCTCGGGGCCCCCGCCCTTGCCCACCTCGACCTGGACGACCCGAGCGTGGACGCCCCGTTGGGTCAGGGTCTCCGCGGTTCGCCGCGCCGCCTGGGTCGCGCCGGCCTGCAGCCCGTGGTCGACGATCAGGGCGCCACCGCAGTTGGGCGTCGCGATCGGTGCGCACAGGGCCAGCGCGAGGGAGTCGGGGCCGCCGGAGCAGGCCACCAGCGCACCCTTCGCGTCCGGCGCCGTGTCGAGCGCCGAGCGGACCGCCCGGACGATCAGCAGGCAGGCCGGGCCGAGGGCGCGCTTGGCCATCAGCGGCAGACTCGGCGCACCCAGGCGTCCGGATCGCGAAGCTCCTGCAAGCTGGGGAGCAGGCCGGGGGCAACGAAGACCTGGTTCAGCCCATCCACTCCGGCGGCCCCGATCACGCGCCGGCAGAAGGCGGCGCCCTCGCGATACTGCGCGAGTTTGAGGTCGAGGCCCAGCAGGCGGCGGGCCACGGCGTGCCAACCCTGCTGGTTGCGCCGGGCGTCGAAGGCCCGCCGCAGCACGGCGATCGAACCGACCACGTCGCTGCCCACGCGGTCCATGATCACGTCGGCATGCCCCTCCAAGACCGACATGGTCGCCGACACCTGGTCGAAGCTGGACCGTTGGGCGGGGCTGGTGAAGACGTCGAGCATCGTTACCGGCCGCGAACCGCGTTTGGGCAGCCTGGGGACGCCGACGCCGTCCGCGTTGAGGAACCGGTCGAGTTGGCCGATCAGGTGCTCGCGCAGCCACGGCGCGTTCGCGAACTGGAAGCGATGCGTCTGTTCATGCAGGCACACCCACATCAGGAAGTCGTCCGCATCGACCGCGAGCTTGCTCTGGGCTTGGAGGATGTTCGGGGCCACCAGCAGCAGCCGCTGCGGGTCGCCGAACGGCTCGAACTGGCCCAGGATCCGAGTGCCGAGGTAGGACAGGGCCGCGCCGAACTGGGCCCCGATGGTGCGCGCCTGAACCCGTGCCGACAAGGACAAATCGGGATCGGCCGGGTCCAGGTTGGCCAGCAGCGCGCGCATGGCGCGGGCGTTCGCGCGCACCCAGGAGGCGCGGTCGATGACGAGGGTGGGGGCATCCGAGGCCGGTGGCCGCAGCCGCGCCGTCTCGGCGACGTGGGCGCCGGCACGCGCCGAGGCCGAGCGCAGCCCGGCGACAGTCTGCTCCGCGACCTCCCGCGTCGGCACCGGTCCGGCAGGGATCAGCCGCTGCCCGACTCGCTCGGCGGCGTCCCAGTCGATGGGCGGAAGCCTGCTCATGGGTTCACCTTAGGAGGCGGTCCGCCGCTCAGCGACAGCCGCACTGGACGACCGCGGACGTCGTTCGGTCGAGCCAGTCTCGCCCGGACTGCGCGTTCTCGCCGGGACCGTTGATCAGCAGTGCGAAGACGACGACCGAGCCGTCGGCCGTCCGGAGGTAGCCGCTCAGCCCGTGGATTCCGTTCAGGTAACCCGTCTTGGCCCGGATCATGCCGCGGCCGGGATTCTCCGACGGGTCGTCGAAGCGGGCCGACAGCGTCCCCTCGACGCCGGCGACCGGCAATGCGGTGAGCAGCGGTCGATAGCGATCGGTGGCGAAGGCGAGCCGGAATGCGTTGGCGAGCATGCTCGGCGTGACCCGGTTGCCACGAGAGAGGCCGCTGCCGTCGGCGATCCGCGAGCCGGCGTGCCAAAGGCTCAGCTTCGTGAGCCGATCCGTCAGCGCCTGGGTCCCGGACGCGATCGAGCCGGGCTTGCCGGCAGCCAACCCGAGGTGCCGAAGCAGCACCTCGGCGGCGTCGTTGTCGCTGTAGATCAGCACTTGCTGGATGATCACGTCCAGCGGCGTGGACGCCACTTGCGCAACGGGGGCGGCACCCGCGGGGGCTGCTTGCCGCGCCACCACCGGCACCGAGATCCCCCTGGCTCGTAAGGCGGCGGCGAACGCCTTCGCGGCGTCCAAGGCTGGGTCGGTGCTGCGTCGATCCTGCGGCAGTTTGCCCTCGTCGACCCACAGTGCGGAGGTCGGGCCCACCTCGGTGATGTAGTGCTCCGGCCAGGTCGGATTCCAGCCCGCTCCGGGGAACAGTGAGGCGTCGAAGCCGAGTTGGACGCGTTTGGTCCCGCTGTTGCGCAAAGCCGCAGCCGTCTGTTCGGCCAGGTCGGCCAGCGTGGCCCGCTTGGGGTAGTAGGGGTTGCGGTTCGAGGTCAGGTAAGGGTCGCCGCCGCCGACCAGAACGATCCGGCCGGGGGCCGGGCTCACCACCTTCGTCCTGAACTGATGTCCGGCCCCGTAGGCGTCGAGGGCCGCGAGGCAGGTGAGCACCTTCAGGTTCGATGCCGGCAGCATCAAGGTGTCCGCGCGCTCGCCGTAGATCGCCTTGCCGGAGGTGGGGTCGATCAGCGCCGCCCCGATCGATCCGATGCCTTTGCGTGAGATCTGCGCCAGCCGAGTGCTCAGTGGCCCCGCCGCCGGCGGCGATGCGGGGACGTCCGCGGGCAGGACATCGGGTAGCTGCGCCGGCCCCGACGCGGTCGCGGTGGCCGGCGCCCCCGACGGGGACGACGAGCCGGACGCTGATGCTCCAGGTGCCACCGCGGCGACGATGGGCCGCCAATAGAGGGCACCCAACACGACACAGACCGCCAAAGCGATCGCGAAAAAGGCGATGACTAGGGGTCGCGGCCCGCGCCGTCGGTTTGCCATGCAGTCACTCCCGGTTCCGGTGGCGGAGCGCGGAGCCGCCTTCGGGGACGATCGACCAACCCCGCGTTCGATGCGCGAAACCCGCCCGGCCCCGTTAGGCTCGTCTAGACATTGTCGTCCTCAGCATAGAGAGGTCATCCGTGGCGAACGACGAGAGCCAGCGTCCGGTCGGGATCCATTTCGACGTGACGGTCGAGATCCCCCAGGGCACCAAGAACAAGTACGAGATGGACCACAAGACCGGTCGCATCCGGCTCGACCGGACGTTGTTCACGGCGACGCAGTACCCGCAGGATTACGGGTTCATCGAAGGCACCCTGGGTGAGGACGGCGATCCGCTGGACGCCATGGTGCTGCTGCCCGAGGCCACCTTCCCGGGCGCGCTGATCGAATGCCGCGCCATCGGCATGTTCCGGATGCGCGACGAGATGGGGGGCGACGACAAGGTTTTGTGCGTCCCCGTCGCCGATCACCGGCAGGACCACCTACGCGACCTTGAGAACGTCCCCTCTTACACCCAACTTGAGATCGAGCACTTCTTCACCGTCTACAAGGACCTCGAGCCGGGGAAGTCGACCGAGGGCTCGTCTTGGGTCGGCCGCGAAGAGGCGGAGGCCGAGATCCAAAAGAGCTACGACCGCGCTAAGGGCACGCACTTCGAGCATCACCACGTGAACCTCGCCTGACCGCGCAGCGCGGCTGAGTCAAACGCGACGCGCGCTCGCTGGATTCGGGACCGTTTCGGCCGCATTTCGCGAACGCGCGTCGTGTTTTGCCGACCGGCGGCCGCGGGTCGCTGTCCCTGGCTAGGGTGCGGACATGGTCAAGCGGATCCTCTACCTGATGCGCCACGCCGAGGCCGAGCACTTCGCTCCCGGCCGAGGCGACCATGCCCGCCGCCTCACCGCCGACGGCCGGGCCGAGGCCCAGGGGGCCGGCAAGGCGTTGCGGGACGCCGGAGTCCAGGTCGTGCTGGCGTCGTCGGCGGTTCGGGCCGCCGAGACCGCGGCGGAGTTGGGGCTTGCAGCCGCCGTCCAGGCCCTCGACGAGCTGTACAACGCACCCGGGTTCGCGCTGTTGGCGCACATCGCCATGCTGCCCGACGCCCTGACCACCGCGATGGTCGTCGGCCATGCCCCCGGCGTCCCGAACCTGGCTCACGACTTGGCCGACGAGACCACGTCGGACCCGAAACTCTACGAGCGCCTGTGGCAGGGCTTCCCGACCGCCACCGTGGTCGGGCTGGAGTTCGACGCCGAATGGGACGACCTGGGCGAGGGTCGACTCTTCTTGCTGCACCGCCCCGGCTGGTAGTTCTCACCCGCCTCCGCCGAGGTGGTCGCGCTGGTCGGGCGGGCCTGTTCGGCAAGGGCTGACGAGGCAAGGCCCCATAACCGCCCTGTTGCCGATGTCCGTTCGCTTCATCGAAGGTTCGATTCCCGGAGCGCAACCAGCAGGTACTAGTACGCGCAAGTCCTAGTTGGGCTCAGACCGGCTTGACGTAGACCACCGCGTTGGTCCCGCCCTTGCACACGATCCACGGCCCGCGGATGCAACTCATCACGTAGTCACGGCCGGTCGCCGGCGAATGGGCCTGCACCTGCAGCGGGTTGGCCGGACCGGCCGCCCATACGGCCGCCGCGACGTTCTGGGCGAAGGGGCAGGAGGTGTTGGACCCGGCGCCTACGTCGGCGTTGCATGCGCGGATGCCCGGCGGAAGCTGCGGGAGCGAGGCCGTCGTGGCCGTGCCGCCGGGCAGACCGGGCGAATCCGTCGGGCCTGCGCTCGGCAGGCCGGGCGTCGAAATCGATGACGACGGCGGCGCGGAGCCGGTCTGGGGCGTGGTCGCCTCGCCCGTGGTCGGAGTCGCCGGGCCATCGGGCTGCGAAGATTCCTGCTTCACCGGCGTGACCGCTGCCCCGGTCGCGTGCGGGGTGGCTGACGGTGGCCGCAAGGTGATGCCGTTTCGCAGCAGGACGAGTCCCAAAGTCACGCCGGCGGCGATCACCAGCATCACCGTTACGACGCCAATGAACCACGCCCGGACACCACGAGGACGGGGATCGGGTGCGGGCAGCGCCGCGCCGCAGTACTCGCAGAACGCAGCACCGGGCTCGTTCTGGGTGCCGCAGTTTGGACAAGTCATCGCCGATTACCCCCGTCGAACCAGTGTGTCATGGGGAAAGTGACCGATGCCGGAACCTCGCCAACCGCTACGGCCGCGACGAAAGCCTTGTCAGGAGGGCTTGGTTCATCTTGTCGTAGCCCCGATACAGCTGCGCCTCAAGGTTGGTTGCCGCCAAGACGGGGGCCAGGATGCCGCTGCAGGTCTCCGACATCACGAACCGGACGGACCGATCGTCGTGATCGAAGATCTCGAAGCTACGGTCGGCGTCGAACAGGCCGGGACGTCCGATCCGAGCCAGCCAGCGCAGCTCGCGTGGCGGCCGGACGACGGTCACCATCGGCCTAAGCACCAGGGGCGCGTGATGGTCCAAGGCCAATCGGATGCGGAGCCGCTCGCCCACCCGCAGACGCCCGGATGCCGAGCGGAGAAAGGGATTCCAGCGCCGATGGGACGCCAGGTCACTCAGTTCGGCCCAGACCCGTTCGGCGCTGCCGGGCAACAGCGTCTCGGTGCGGATCACCCAAGGCCGCACCGTCATCGTCGGCTTCCGGTCGCCACAACGGACGCCCGACGCATGAAGTCCAGCATCGACGGAAAGCAGTCGCGGGCGGCGTGGGCTCCCATGAAGACGTCCTGGTGTCCGTACCCCGGGAAGACCTTGAGTTCGTGCCAGTGGGCGCCGAGTTTGGCCAGGCGGGCGTGGCACACGACGTTGGAGTCGGCGAAGACACGGTTGCGGTCGCCGGTGGTGAACAGGATTGGCGTTGTGATCTCGCGCGCGTAGACGAAGTAGTCGTCGGGCAGCGCGTCGTGATCGGCGTTGGTCGGGTCGAACTTCAGCGGCCGCGATCCGGCCCGGACGAGCTTTCGGACGTGCCGGTAGTAATGCATGCTGGTCGCTCCGTAGAGATCGGCGCCGCGCCGGTGCGTGACGTCCGCCAGATTCTCGTGCCGGTACAAGGCCGGCCACCCCGCTCCCCACATCATGCTGAGCATGTGGCAGCCGGGCACGTCGCATTCGGGGTGGACGATCGAAACCGCCCTGCTCAGCAGGTGACCGCGGGTGCCGCGCGGCTCGTCCGGGAACGTTGGGCTGAGGTAGGGCAGGCCCAGGCCGTACTCGACCAACTCCGGCGCGATGCGCAGCTTCAGGTGGCTCCAGGCGGGGACACGCAGCGTCAGGCCCGCGCTGTTGGCGACGACGCTGGTGATGTCGTCCACGGCCTTGCCGAAGAGGCTGAACAGGAAGGTCACCGCGCCCAGGCAGTGGGTGACGACATGCAACCGGCGAGCGCCGATGCGCTCCCGGATCGTCCGAACGGCGGCCGGGAAGTCGTACAGCGCTACGTCGTCGAA
The DNA here is from genome assembly GCA_039811865.1 of Propionicicella sp. Lineage (GTDB taxonomy): Bacteria > Actinomycetota > Actinomycetes > Propionibacteriales > Propionibacteriaceae > JBDHZK01. The sequence continues at coordinate 14,101 of JBDHZK010000039.1, forward strand.
GGTGTATCGGTGCGGGAACAGGTTGTAGGAGTGCCGGTTGCTCATCCGAAAGTCCAGGCACCACACATCGGTGAAGCCGTTGTCGAGCAGGTGCGTGACCAGATTCTCGTGCTCGGGCATGACGAACATGTCGGTCGAGGTGGTCAGGCCATGCACGATCATCACCGAGTCGCCAGCGTCGTTGTGTGGGTCGCGGTTGAAGCGCAGCAGGCTCAGCCCCAGGCCGTCCCCGGTGGTGAAGTAGTGGGTGCTGACTTCGGCGTTCGAGACACCGGACAACGTGTAGAGGGGGATCTCGCGCTTCATCATGGCTCCAAGCCGGCGCGGCGAGCCGCGTGCCGAAGGTTCGGGTCCAAGACGGCCCGCTTGGCGGCGTCCCTGGTGGTGCGGCTGTGCATATACCGGTAGCCGCCGTGCGCGATGACGATGTCGTCGAACGCCTCGACGATCTCGTCCAGCAGCGGGGGAGGCAGCTTCTCGGGGTTGATCCCGGGGTAGAACATGAGCTCGCAAAAGCGATCCTGGCCACCGGTGGCGAGGTAGGGCGAGCGAATGCTCTTGACGTACACCCCGATGAAGGTGAAGCATCCGGATCGCTCCCGGTAGCCCGACATGAGGTCCCACAAGTCGGCGAAGATGGGCTCGTAACGGTCCACCGGGGCCAACGCGATCAGCATCCGCGTCGGGTCACCCACCGTGGAGTCGAGCGTCTTGTCGGTGAAGAACTCGATGTTCTTGATGGACGCGTACCGCGGGCTGGCCACGACGCCGGCCATGCCGACGTACTTCAGGACGCGGTCCAGCGAGGCCGGGAGGCGTCCCGCCGCGACCCCGATGCCGTGCAGGACGCCGTAGGCGGCGGTGTTGAGGGCGCGCCGGGCGGCGTCCTGGGAGGTGTCGTGGTAGGTCGAGAACTGGCCGATGCCGAAGTGGCGACCGCGCTCGCGGGCGAAGTCGATCCACACGCCGCGCTCCATCATCGCGTCGCCCGGATCGGCGATCAGCGGCGCGGTGCCCGCCACGAAGTCGGCCCGCGAGCGGAAGACCCGCTGCCGGTTCTCCCAGATGGTCGAGTACTTGTCGACCTTGATGATCCGCAGCCGGAGCCGGGTGATCACCCCGTGGCGGCCCAGTCCGGCGAGCACTCGGTAGAAGGCGTCCGCGTCTGTCGTCGGGGAGCACGTGTGCAACTCGCCGTCGAAGTCGACGTAGTCGAGTTCGCGCACGTTGTCGATGAACAGACCGAACCGATGGGACGCCGGGCTGATCCCGCCAACCGAGGCGAAGCCGCCGACACTGATGTCGCGGTGGTCGCCGACCACCGGAAGTCCGTATCCCGACTCGGCCAACTCGTCGTCCACGAGCGCGGTGATCGCGCCACCCTCGACGTCCGCGGTGAGGTTCTCGGTGTCGACACCTCGGATGCGGTTCAGGAAGTGGGTGAGCAGGACGCCCCCGCCCTCGGCCAGCACCAGGTCGTTGCTGGAGTGCCCCTTGCTGCGAATCCGCAGCGTCTGGCCCAACTGCTTGGCCTCGCGCATGGCGGCGCCGACTTCGGCCGCGGTGCCCGGCAGGTAGACCTTGAACGGCGGCTTGGGGGCGATGCCGGGGTCACCGATGCGCTCCCAGTCGTAGCCCAGTGCGTCCAGACTGTCGTGGGAGAACGTCTCGTGGCTGTTGATCCGCCCGCGCCAGCTTTTCGAAGCCACCGGTGGGTTGGCCGCTCGGGATGCTGGCATCGGGCCTCCTCGCGATCGGCGGGTCGTGGCCGCCACGCTAACGCAGGCGGGTGCCAAGCGGTGTTCTCCGGGCCGTCCTGCGCCGCTGGGTGGAATCGCACCTTGGACGCGGGCTCAGAGGGTCGCTCAGCTGAAGCGGGGCGATTCATGGCCTGGCTAGGCGATTCGTGGGTCGGTGGTGGGTCGAGGGCCGGCCACCGAGCTCGTCGAAGGGTCGCAACGCCACCGGCTGACTAGCCTGCGAGGAGACCGGCCGCGCGCAACCAGGCCACGGAGTCGGTGACCGTCTCGGCGAAGGGTCTGGGAGACACTCCCAGCTCCGCGGACGTCCGCGACGACGCGTAGCCGTAGCGCGCGTCCGAGAGCAGGATGCGGACGGCATCGGCGCTGGCGGCCGCCGGGCGTCCCGTGATCTTGGCGATCCGCTCCATCGCTACCGCGGCGGCCAAGGTGACTCTTGGGGGCAGCGGTACCGGCGCCCGGCTCCCCACCTGGGCCGCGATCGCCGCGCCGACCGCGGGCATGGACATCGCAGGTCCGGCGACCAGATAGCGCCGGCCGGACTCCCCGTCGTCCAGGGCGGCGACGCAAGCCAGCGCCACGTCCCGGGTGTCGGTGGGATGCAGAACGACGTTCGGCAGCCCCGGCAGCGCGGCCTTGGCGATGTCTCGGATCAGCTGACCCGCCGACGACGGCGCGGCGTCGTACGGCCCGATCAGCCACGCCGGCAGGATCATCGGAACGCGTGGCCCGTCCCCGCGGGCGACGTGCGCGGCGACAACCGCCTCGGCGGCGATCTTGCTGGCCGAGTACGGCGTGATCGCCGCCGACCGCCACGGTGCGGTTTCGTCCAGGACGGCGCGTCGGCCGTCCGCGCTGCCCAGGGCGGTGTTGGAGCCGATCTGGACGACCGTGGCCACGCCGTGTCGGGTGGCCGCCGCCAAGAGGTCCGCAACGGCGATCACGTTGGTCCGGTACAGCGGCTCGGCACTCGCACCTGGGCGAAGCAGATCGCGCAGGTAGGCCGCACAGTTCACGACGGCGTCCACGCCCGGGAGCGCTCGGTCCCACACCGCCTTCTCGGTGACGTCGGCGACGACGAGCTCGACGTCGCCGAGTAGCGCGCGTCCCCGCTCGGCGTCGCGCACCAGCACCACCGGATCTCGCCCGGTGCTGCGCAGCGCCGTCACGACGGCGGCGCCGAGCAGGCCGGTCCCACCCGTTACCAAAGTCCTCATGTTGCCTCCGCTGGTCAGCCCGCCCAACTATGGCGTGGCGGCGGGCCGTGCGACGCTGGATGTCGAACCGATGAGCGGGAGGGGCCCCATGAATCGAGGCGGACGCGCGCTGGCGGCACTCCTGCTGGCCGCGCTGACCGCCTGCGCGCCGCCCCCCGGGTCGGGCACCTCGCCCTCTCCGGCGCCGAACTCGGCGTCCTCAGCCTCGCCCGAGGCCACCCCGGCGAGCACGATCGGCAGTTCGCCCGCCCACCCCACGCGGTCCGGCACCGCGCCGCGGACCTCGACACCGCACGACGCGGAGCTGCGGGCATCCTTCGCGCGGCTGGAGGCCGGCCTCGGCGCGCGTGTGGGGTTGGCATACGCCCAGGTCGGCTCGCACGAAGTGGCAGCGTTGGGTTCGCTGCGGACCGGGGTCGCCTGGTCGACCGCGAAGGTACCGGTTTCCCTGGCCGTGCTGGCGGACGACCCCACCCCGAGTCCGGGCACCCGTGAACTCATCCGGCGGGCCCTGCGCGAGTCGGACAACGCCGCCGCCGAAGCGCTGTTCTCGCGCCTTGGGACGTCCGGCGTGGCGGCGGCGAAGACGACGGCGATCCTGCGCTCGGCCGGGGTGGCCGCGGTCGTCCCGGCCAAGCGGCTGCGCGCGGGCTTCACCATCCCCGGCCAGATGCAGTGGTCGCTGGCCGAGCAGGCGGAGTTCGCCGCGCGGTTGGGCTGCCTCGATCAGACCGGCGTCGTGGCCGACGATCTGGCGCACATCGCCGCCTCGCAATCTTGGGGTCTGGGTCGCCTCCCGGCCGCTCGATTCAAGGGCGGTTGGGGACCAGACGGTGACGGCTACCTCGTCCGGCAACTGGGCGTGGTCGTCCTGGACGGCGGACCGATAGCGATCGCCATCATCGCCAGAGCTGGGGACGGCTCGTTCGACTCGGGGGTCGCCGCAGTCAACCGAGTCGCCGACTGGGCCAAGGACAACGTCGGCGGACGCCCCGTGGCGGCCTGCCCGTTGCGCTGAGCGGCTCGGTGATCGACGCAACAGCGCACGAGTTGAACCGAGCAGGAAGGTCCTCAAGCGTGGAAGATGCCTGCATGCCACGCCTTTCGGAGTACCCACGGCCAAGTCACACGCTGATCCAGCTCAGCGACACGCACTTCCTCGCCCACGACCACCCCGACCGCGAGCGACCCGAGCGCCGGTTGGGCGACGTCCTGGCCGCCGTGGAGGCCAGCGGTGTGCGACCGAGCGCCGTCCTGGTGACCGGCGATCTCACCGATACCGGCGACCCGGACGCCTACGTCCGGCTGCGGGCCGCGGTGGAGCCGGTCGCCGCCCGGATGGGCGCATCGCTGCTTTGGGTGATCGGCAATCACGACGACCGCGGCGCGATGCGGCGCGAACTGCTGGACGCTCCGGGTGCGGCACCGGTCGACTACGTCGTGGACCTCGACGGGCTGAGGGTGGTCGTCCTCGACTCGACCATCCCCGCCTTTCATGGCGGGGCGGTGACGCCCGACCAGTTGGGGTGGCTGGCTGAGGTGTTGGCTGTGCCGGCTCCGGCGGGGACGATCCTGGCGATGCATCATCCGCCGATCCCGCCGTTGCCGGACATCGCCGCAGCCTACGAACTCGCCGATCAGGCCGCCCTCGCTGGCGTTCTACGCGGTACCGACGTCCGGCTGATCCTCGCCGGGCACCTGCACCTGGTCGTGGCCGCGACCTTCGCGGGCATCCCCGTGACGACGGCTACTTCGACGAGCCACTGCGTCGACCTGCGAGCACCGCTGGAGACCTGCCGCATCGTCGACGGCATGCAGGGGTACGGCCTCGTGAAGGTCTATCCCGGCACGGTCGTCCATGCGCACGTGCCGGTCGGTGGGTACCCGCTCCATCACAACGTGGACGCTGCTGCGACGACCGCCGAACTTGCTGCTTACAAGGTCACCCTTCGGGCCTGACCGCGAACCAGCGCAGAGAGCGTGTTGATTTGGGCCGGTTAAGCGGCCCAAATC
>JBDHZK010000040.1:0-18985 GCA_039811865.1 Propionicicella sp.
CCTCAGCGAGGGCCTGCGTTAGGTGGCGAGGGCCTCCGTTCAAGAGGAGTCCTCGGTGCTTAGGGGGAGTCCTCAGCGAGGGCCTGCGTTAGGTGGCGAGGGCCTCCGTTCAAGAGGAGTCCTCGGTGCTTAGGGGGAGCCCTCAGCGAGGGCTCCCCCTAAGCAGCGGCCGCGCCCACGGACGTCCCAAGCTGGGGTGCGTGCCCGGGTCGGGGGCAGCAGACGCGGTGCGCTTGGCAGCTATCGCGACCTCGACTCGTGCTGTCGCCCTTGGGGCCTCGCAAGTAGGCTGACGGCATGCGCGAGCTGGACGTGATCGGGGTGCGGATGGAGATGCCGCTGAACGCGCCCGTGCTTCTCCTCAGCGAGGTCGGCGGGCGACGCTATCTACCGATCTGGATCGGTACCGCCGAGGCGGCGGCGATCGCCAGCTCTCTGGACGGCATCACCCCGCCTCGCCCCATGACCCACGACCTGTTCGTCGATTCCCTGCGGGCGCTCGGGCACGAGTTGACCAGCGTTTCCATCGTCGGGTTGGAGGGCGGCACCTTCTACGCCGAGTTGCATCTCGGGGCGATCACCGTCAGCGCTCGCCCCTCCGACGCCATCGCGCTAGCGGTTCGGGTCGGCGCCAAGATCACCTGCGCAGAACGCGTGTTGGACGATGCCGGGGTCGAGATGGCTCAGGAGTCCGAGGAGGAAGTAGAGAAGTTCCGAGAATTCCTCGACACCATCAACCCCGACGACTTCGACGCTCCGGCCGGCCATTGATGGTCGGGGCGCCGATTAGGCCCCAACGCCGCATGCGACGCTCCGGGCGGCGCCGGTTCGCTCGCCTCAGCCGAGCAGTTCTCGCAGCGCCGCTCGGTAGGCGGTGAACGCCGCCCGGCCCGCGTCGGTGAGTTGAGCGCCTGTGGAGCGTCCGCGTTTGATCGTCGCGATGTAACCGGCCTCCTCCAGCTTGCGCAGATGGGTGATCAGGTTCCCCGCCGTCAAGTCGAGCAGTGCCTGAAGTCGGGAGAACGTGATCTCGTCGCCAGGGCCAAGCTGGGCCAACGCAACCATGATCCGTAGCCGCACTGGGATGTGGATCACGGGGTCGAGTTCGTCAACCATTTCGGACCGACCGTCGCCGCGCCCACCAGGCGGCGACCAGGAAACCGCCGCCGCCACCGAGCGCCTCGACCAGCAGCACTCCGACGGGGCCGAAGAAGCCCGCGATCCCCGCCAGGATAGTTAGCCAGCACCCCAGCCAGACCTGCACCGGGTCGTCCCAAACTGCCCCACTCATGGCGTAGATGAGGCCGGTCACCAGGTGTGCTCCGGCGGCGTACAGGACGCCGGCGACCGCTGGGGCCGCTCCTTCGTGGACGACCGCTGCCCCGCAGGCCATGAAGCTCAGCCAGCCCAGCCCCCACACTAGGCCGATCCGATGTCCGGTTCGGGCCGCCCGCCCGCCAACCCCGGCCGTCCCTTTGGCAACGGTGACGCCGGTCACCAAGCCCGCGACCGCCAGGAGTGCCACGAACACTCCGGCGCTCAATCCGCCGGGCCCGACGTAGGGGCGCTGGTCGCGGACGTCCAGCCACAGTGCGCCCGCCCCGATCAGCCAGGCCAGTCCCCAGGAGAGCAGTTGCCAGGGGAGTCGGGGATCCAGCGCCTTTCGGATCCGGCGTCCCTCGGCTTCGATCAGTTCGAGGGCGGCCGCCGGGTCCATCCCATCGGTGTCGGAACTCATGAGTGTGCCGCACGATTCTTGACACGGGCGCTGAGATTGAGCAGCACGCCGCAGGCGATCATGGCGAGCGCGCCCAGCCCGCCCACGACCGGGCCGCTGGGGATGCCGACGAATCCCTGCAGCGCGGCCCCCGCGAGGGCGATCCCCGCACCGAGCGCTCCGAGAACGGCCAACGCGACGATCCGGTAGGCCCGCCCCAGGGGAATGAAGTGGAGGGACATCACCAGGTAGGTCCAGCAGATCGCGTACTCGTAGTGTCCGGCGAGCCCGAGAACAACATTTCCGGCGGCGATGGCGCCGAACTCGACCGCGAACCAGACCCACCAGGAGCGCAATGTCTCACCGTGGTGAAGCGAGGGCGCCGGCGCCTTGCGGCGCAGCAGGATCGACCAGACGCCGAGAGCCAAGGCAAGCAGCATCGCAATACCCATCGTGATCGCGACGGGATCGGGTGCCATCGTCGATCCCCAGGCAAGCCATGCGACGCTGGCAAAGCCGAGGATCGTCGCCGAAGCGGACAGATCCTTCGCGTACGGGGCACCCGCCGCCGGGTTGAGACGTTCTCTCCCCGCGGGGGGATCTGTGGTCACCGTGGTCACCTTCGCTCCTAGTTTGTCGGACAAACTTTGCACGACAAACAGAGTGCGCAGGTTTGTGGGGCAAAGTCAAGCCCCCCGGCAGCGCCGGATCAAGCGCTCGCGCTCAGCGCCCGGAAGAAGGGAATCACCATCAGCAGCACGAAGGCGATCAGCACGACCAGCGAGCCCCACATGAGCCAGATCGGGCTGAAGGCATCACCCCACACGAAGCCGCCGAAGGCGACTCCCAGTCCGTAGATCACCGCGAGCAGGCCCGTGATCCGAGCTCCGGGCTGCTGCACCGTCTGGCGCCAAGCCGCACCTGCGTCCATCTCGACTCCCTATCAGGCCGCGTTGCGGCCCCATCTTCGTCCCGAGTCAGCGTGGACAACTGCGCCCACCCACGCCCGTTAGTGACTCCCGAGTAGGCGCCACGAGCCCCGAGTGTTTCATGCGCTCGGACGAACCCCGTGCTTTCTCGAATCAGTGCGCGTCGTCGCCCAGCGGGCCGGCCTGACCCGGATGGGCGAGATCGGGCCGGATCAGATGGCGATGCGGCGACCGCTCCACAACGCCGCGCACATAGGTATTCGTGGATGGGCCGAGACGACCGAAGCAGGCGCCCATCAGCCTGGACAACTCGGTGGCGGGCCAGTCCGGCGGCAGCAACTCCCGGGGCAGGTCGCCGTCGCTGAAGCGGACGTCCGCCAGGGGCTGCATCAGTTCGTGGGTCACGCGCAGTGCCTGGGACCCTTCGGGGGCCGCGGTGCCGTCCAGCACTTCGTTGACCCGGGCGATCAGAGCTTCGTAGGCCGATCGGTGCCGGTCCAGGTCCCAGGCGACCGCCGCGATCTGCCGGGCCTCCCCGAGTTCGACGGCGAGCCAACCCGAGACGATCATCGAATCGCGATCGATCACCTCGGAAAGCCTTCTGGTCTCGTCAGTGGGCGAGATCAGGACGCCTGGGCGCAGTTGCCGGTAGCCGCGCCGGAAGGCGCGATTGCGAAACTTGTCGCGCAAGCTGCGCTGCTCCTCGGGGATGTCGTAGATCACCGTGTGGAAGCTCCCCGACCATGGCTCCGGGGAACGCAGCCGGGTGTTGTCCCGCATCGCCTCGTAACCCTCGAGCATCGTGCCGGCGAGGCGATAGATTCCAACCCGGCCCGAGCGAGCCAGGTCGAGCATGCCGAAGGTGACCATTCGGTGCAGCATCGACTTCGCCGCCGACGGGCTCAGGTCTTCGCCCATGGCGACCATCAGCTCCACCAGGATGGGCCCGGGCAGGGCGCGCGCCTCGGCCACGCCGAAGGCCAGGGGCACCCGGCCGAAGGCGGGGTTGTAGCGCTCGGCCGCGGGCAGCGTCATGGTGGCACTCTAGGGCCAGCGAACTCGGACCAACTCTGAGCCTCTACTTCAGACTCGGCAGCCAGTCAAACCCGTGCGGCGTGTCGTTGACCGGCGCGGCCAAGCGCGGCTAGCGTCGCATGACATCGACGTAACTCAGCGAATCGAGGCAGCAGTGACCGGCTCGACCCAGCCCAACAGGGAGCGGCTCGACGCCGTCCACGTGGACCAGGACCTGCTGTTCGACGGAGACTTCTCCCCGCTGCCGGACGACCTCGGCTTTCGTGGACCGGTCGCCTGTAGCGCGGCCGGGATCACGTATCGCCAGCTCGACTACTGGGCCCGAACCGGGCTGGTCGTCCCCGAGATTCGCGCGGCCGGTGGCTCCGGCACGCAACGCCTCTACAGCTTCCGGGACATCCTCATCCTCAAGGTGATCAAGCGCCTCATCGACGCCGGGATCTCCCTGCAACAGATCCGGGTCGCGATCGACCATCTGCGGGCCCGCGGCGTCCAAGACCTCACGCAGGTGACCCTGATGAGTGACGGTGTGTCGGTCTACGACTGCACCTCCGACGACGAGGTGATCGACCTGCTCAAGGGCGGGCAGGGGATGTTCGCGATCGCGTTGGGCGGTGTTTGGCGCGACATCGAGGGCAGCTTGGCTCAGCTACCGACGGAGCGGGCCGAGGAATCTGCCGAAACAGACGACGAACTGACCAGGCGCCGGCGGGCGCGCTTCGCCGGCTAGGCACCTTCGGGCGTTTGCCCCCCAACCGATAGGTTGGGTCCGCAGACGTGCTCCCGCCGAGATCGTTTTGGGACGTTCGTTGGCGCGGTAGTTGCGTTGGCTGTGTTCGTCAGGGTCGAAGCCGGGCGGGCCGATTCGGTTGCGGAGGTATGAATGGTCGCGGTCGAGATCGCGGGATTTGCTGATCGCCACTTGGGCCCGGACGAGTCGCAGCGTTCGGAGTTGCTGGCGGCCCTGGGTTACGCCACGTTGGCCGAACTCACCGACGCCGCCGTCCCTCCGGCGATCCGCACCGATGCGGCCCCGGACCTGCCAAAGCCGCTGACCGAAGCCGAGGCGCAGGCCGAGCTCGCCGAACTTGCGGCGGCCAACTTCCCCGGCCGGGCCATGATCGGCCTCGGGTACCACGGCACGATCACGCCGCCGGTGATCCGGCGCAATGTGCTGGAGAACCCGGCCTGGTACACCGCCTACACGCCCTACCAGCCGGAGATCAGCCAGGGCCGGCTGGAGGCGCTGCTGGCCTTCCAGACGATGATCGCCGACCTGACCGGCCTGCCAACCGCAGGCGCCAGCCTGCTGGACGAAGGCACCGCCGTCGCCGAGGCCGTCGCGTTGGCGCGACGGGTCACCCGCAAGGGGACGACCGTACTGCTCGACGAACAGACGCTGCCGCAGACGATCGGCGTAGTCCGGACGCGCGCCGCCGCTGTCGGTCTCGAGGTGGCGGTGGCCCACGGGCCGCTGGTGGAGGCACTGCAGCGGACGGAGGCGTTCGCGGTGGTCGTCCAGGTCCCCGGAGCCGACGGCGGGCTGCGCAGCCCGGAGGAGTTGCGGCTGATCGCCTCGAAGGCGCACGAGAACGGCGCGCAGGTGATCGCCGCGACCGATCTGTTGGCGCTGACCCGGCTCGTACCGCCGGGAAGGTGGGGCGCCGACATCGCGGTCGGCAGCAGCCAGCGATTCGGCGTCCCGCTGTTCTACGGTGGGCCGCACGCCGGGTACATCGCGGTTCGCGCCGGCTTGGAACGGCAACTGCCGGGACGCCTGGTGGGCGTGTCCAAGGACGCCGACGGCGTCGAGGCCTACCGGCTGGCCCTGCAGACCCGCGAGCAGCACATCCGCCGGGAGCGAGCGACGTCGAACATCTGCACCGCGCAGGTGCTGTTGGCCGTGGCAGCCGCGATGTATGCGATCTACCACGGGCCGCGGGGGCTGCGGTCGATCGCGCAGGATGTCCACGCCAAGGCCGCGGGCCTGGCGCAGGCCCTGCGCAGCGCCGGGCAGGAACTCGAGCACGCCGACTTCTTCGACACGCTGACGATCCGGGTGCCCGGACGAGCTGCGCAGGTCGTCGCCGCCGCCCGCCGAGACGGCGTCCACCTGCGGTTGGCGGACGCGGACCGGGTCGGCGTCAGCGTCGGCGAAGACGCCACGCCCACCGACCTGGCGGCCGTGGCCCGGGCGTTCGGCGCGCGCTACCTCGGCCCGATCGCCGGCGAGGACGCCTTTGCCGGACACGATCGTCCGGTGGACTACCTCACCCACCCAATTTTCGGCGCCCACCACAGCGAGACCTCGATGCTGCGGTTCGTTCGGGCGCTGGCCGACCGCGACTTCGCGCTGGATCGGGGCATGATCCCGCTCGGTTCGTGCACGTTGAAGCTCAACCCGGCCGCCGCGATGGAACCGATCTCGTACCCCGGCTTTGCGAACCTGCACCCCTTCGTGCCGGTCGCCGATGCCGCCGGCATGCTCGCGCTGATCGCGCGATTGGAGGGCTGGCTGGCTGAGATCACCGGCTATGACCGGGTCAGCATCCAACCCAACGCCGGTAGCCAGGGCGAGTTCGCGGGCTTGATGGCGATCCGCGGCTACCACCGCTCGCGGGGGAACGCCGGCCGTGACGTCTGCCTGATCCCCGCGTCCGCGCACGGGACGAACGCCGCCTCGGCCGCGATGGCCGGGATGCGCGTCGAAGTGGTGGCCACGGCCCCGAACGGATCGGTCGACTTGGACGACCTCCGCGCGAAGCTGGCCAAGCACACCGACAAGGTGGCGGCGATCATGGTGACCTACCCGTCCACCCACGGGGTGTACGAGGACACCGTGGTCGAGTTGTGCGACCTGGTCCACGCCGCCGGTGGCCAGGTCTACGTCGACGGTGCAAATCTCAACGCGCTGTTGGGGCTGGCTCGTCCGGGCAAGTTCGGCGCCGACGTCAGCCACCTCAACCTGCACAAGACGTTCGCGATCCCGCACGGCGGCGGGGGTCCTGGCGTCGGGCCGGTCGCCGTCCGGGAGCACCTGGCGCCGTTCCTGCCGAATCATCCGCTGCTCGGCCAGGCGGGTCCGCCGACCGGCTGCGGGCCGATCAGCGCCGCCCCGTTCGGGTCCGCCGGCGTGCTGCCGATCAGCTACGCGTTCATCGCCATGCTGGGCGGCGACGGCCTGCGGACGTCGGCGCAGACCGCCGTCCTCAACGCCAACTATCTGGCCAAGGCTCTGGGTGGGGCCTACCCCGTCCTCTATGCAGGTGCGAACGCTCTGGTCGCCCACGAGGTGATCCTCGACCTCAGGGAGATCACCAAGCGGACTCACGTGAGCGTCGACGACGTTGCCAAACGGCTGATCGACTACGGCTTTCACGCGCCTACGATGAGCTTCCCGGTCGCCGGGACGCTGATGGTCGAGCCGACCGAGTCGGAGTCCAAGGCCGAGTTGGACCGGTTCGTCGCCGCCATGCTCGCCATCCGCGACGAGATCGACCTCCTGGAGGCAGGAGCGTGGCCGGCGGACGACAATCCGCTCGCCAACGCCCCGCATCCGCTGGCCCGCATTGCCGCCGATGATTGGAACCACGCCTATCCGCGCAGCCTCGGCGGCTTCCCGGCGGGCGTCCACACCGGGCCCATCGGGGCCACCGGCACAGACAAGTACTGGCCGCCGGTCGGCCGGATCGACGGCGCCTACGGCGACCGGAACCTGGTCTGCTCGTGCCCGCCGCCGCAGGCCTACGCGCAGGACCCGACGTGAGCCGCCGCGGCTCGCGACGCGGGGACGTCCCGCCCTTCTACGTCATGGAGGTACTCAAGGCCGCCGCCCGGCGCCAGGAGTCGCACGGCGACCGCATCTTGTTGTGCGTGGGGCAGCCGGCCACCCCGGCTCCCGCGGTCGTCCTGGACGCGGCCCGCACCGCCCTTGCCACGGACGCCCTGGGCTACACCGAAGCGGTGGGGACACCGGCCCTGCGGACCGTCATCGCCGATCACTACGCCGACGCGTACGGCATCGGGGTAGATCCGGACGAGGTGATCGTCACCACCGGCTCGTCCGGCGGATTCCTGCTGGCCCTGCTGGCGGCATTCGAGGCCGGCGATCTGGTGGCAATGACCCGCCCGGGCTACCCCGCCTACCGCAACGATGTGTTGGCGCTCGGCTGCCGCGTCCTCGACCTGGACTGCTCGGCCACGCGCTTCCAGCCGACGGTCGAGCAACTCGCGGCGCTGCCCGAGAAACCGGCCGGGGTGATCGTGGCCAGCCCCGCGAACCCCACCGGAACGATCATCGACGCCCTGGCGTTGGAGCGGCTGGCCAACTGGTGTGCCGACCACGACGTCTTGCTGATCAGCGATGAGATCTACCACGGCATCTCGTTCGGGCGGCGCTGCCGCAGCGCCTGGGAGTTCAACCGGGACGCGCTGGTGGTCGGGTCGGTCAGCAAGTACCACTCGATGACCGGTTGGCGACTCGGCTGGCTGCTGGCGCCGGTGAATCTGCATCGCCGGATCGAACTGCTGCAGGGCAACCTCGCCATCTGTGCGCCCGCGGTGTCGCAGGCCGCGGCGACCGCGGCGTTCACTCCCGCCGCGGCGGTCGAACTGAACGGGCATGTGGCGAGGTATGCGGCCAACCGCGAGCTACTGCTGCGCCGCCTGCCCGAGCTGGGCATCACCGACTTCGCGCCGCCCGACGGCGCCTTCTACGCCTACTGCGATGTCGGTCACCTGACGGCCGACTCCAGAAGCTGGTGCGCAGACCTCCTGGCCGCGACCGGCGTCGCGTTGGCGCCCGGCATCGACTTCGACGTGACCGGGGGGCACCGGTTCGTCCGGATCAGCTTCTGCGGCACCACCGCCGAGTTGGACGAGGGCCTTGATCGCCTGGTCGACCATCTGGGACGGCGCTGATGCGTCTGCTGTTGACGGGTTCGAACGGGTTCATCGGCGGCCGCGTGGCCGCGCGCGCCCGCGAGCGCGGCTGGGACGTCGTCGGCGTCGGGCGAGCCGCCGAACCGGCGTCCGCCGTGGCGAAGTACGTTCGCGCCGACCTGACCCAGGGGCTCCCGCTGGGTGAGCGCGTGGACGCCGTCCTGCACTGCGCGGCGCTCGCCTCGCCATGGGCGGCCCCGCAGGCGTTCTGGACGGCGAATGTGGACGCCACCCGGGTCGTCTTGGATTGGGCGCGGGCGCACGGCACCCCACCGGTGGCGTATGTGTCGAGCTCGTCGGTGTTCTACACCCGCAGCGACCAGCTCGGGCTCACCGAGGCCAGCCCGATTCCCCCCGACGAGCGCCAGATCAACGTCTACAGCCGGACCAAGCTGGCGGGGGAGCGGCTCGCTCGCGGTTACCCGGGACGCTGGTCGGTGTTGCGTCCGCGCGCGGTGATCGGCGCGGGCGACCCGGTCGTCCTGCCACGCTTGGTGCGGGCCGCCCGCAGGGGCGTCCTGCCGCTGTTCGTGCGCCCCGGGGACGCGCCGGTGGTTTGCGATCTCAGTGACGTGGACACGACCGCGGAGTATCTGCTGCGCGCGCTGGAGCGCGAAGCCGGGGGGGACTTCAACCTCACCAACGGGACGCCGGTCGAGCTGTACCCGTTCTTGTCGGACGTCCTGGCCCGCCTGGGCATCCCGGCTCCGACGCGGCGGATGCCGGTGGCGCTCGCGATGGCGCTCGCGGGCGCGGCACAGCGGGCTTCGGCCAGATTCGGCGGCTACCGCGAGCCCCCCATCACGCAGTTCGGGGTGTCGATGTTCGCCTGGTCGAAGACCTTCGACATCGCTCGAACGCGGACCGTCCTGGGCGAACCGGCCGTCGGCCTGGACGAGTGCGTCGACCGGATCGTCGCCTGGTGGGGGAGCCGATGACGCGGCGCGCCTTGGCGGGGCTGTCGCTGGGGCTCAGCGCGGCGTACGCGGCCAGCACGCTGGTCCGGGCCGGCTTGGCGCATCGCCGGCTGCGGGCCGAGCCGACCTCGGCGCCAAAGCTGGCGGCCCGGGTGAGCGTCCTGCAGCCGATCCTGTCGGGCGATCCCGGCTTGGCGACGATGCTCGCGGAGAATCTCGCCAACCATCCTGACGCCGACTTCGTGTGGCTGGTCGATGCCGACGACGCCGAAGGCATCCGCGTGGCCACGAAGGTTTCGGCCGGAGCCCGGAACGTCACCGTGAGGGTTTGCCCGCCGGCGCCGTCCGGGGTGAATCCGAAGGTGTTCAAGCTCGCCCTTGCCCTGCCGGACTGCGGGGAGTTGGTCGCCGTCCTGGACGACGACACGGTGCTGCCGCCGGGTGCGCTGGCCCGGGCCGCGGCGCACCTTGCCGAGGCCGACCTGGTCACCGGGTTGCCGTACTACCGGCCCGGCGAGACCGTCTGGGGGGCGCTGGTGGCGGCCTTCGTCAACGCCAACTCGCTGCTCACCTACCTGCCCGTGGCCGAACTCACCGATCCGGTGACCATCAACGGCATGTTCTACCTGACGCCGCGAACCACGTTGGACGAAGTGGGCGGGTTCGCGGCGATCGAGCGCGGGCTGTGCGACGACTACGAACTCGCGCTGCTGTATCGGCGGGCCGGCCGGCGGATCGCCCAAACGGCGATCGCGCACCCGCTGGCCACCACCGTTCCCGGCGGGTGGGAGTACCGGCGGATCATGCGGCGGTGGATGCTGTTCGCCGGACGGCTGCTGCGCGACCTGCCGGACGACCCCCGCGCCCGAGCGGCCGTCGGGCTCGTGAGCGTGCCCGTCGTCTTGCCGCTGGCCGCGCTGGTTTGCGCGCTGGCGTCCGGTTCGGCGCCCGCCTCGGGAGCCGCGGCCGGTGTGGTGGTCGCCAAAGCGGTAGCCATGGCCGGCTGGCGCCGTCGGGCGTGGGGGGCGCGGACGTCGGCGGCGGGCCTGGCCGCCGAGATCGTTTCCGACCTCGTGCAACCCCTGCACGCCGTTGCCGCTCTCGGACGTCCCGCTTCGGTCACCTGGCGCGGCAAGCAGTTCCGCGTGGACGCCGAGGGCGGCCTGCGTTGACCGGCGCACCGCGTTGACCCCGAACATCCCCGGCCCCGGGCCGGGCCGCCCGGCATGAAGCGTCTGCTGCTGGTGGCCCCACCGTTCCCAGGACACCTCTTCCCGCTGATCGACATCGGGAAACACCTGCGCCGGCGCGGCCACGAGATCGCCTTCGCCACCGGCTCGGAATGGACGCCCCTGCTCCGGCGCCTCGACTTCGAGACCTACGGGTTACTGCCCGGAAACCCCGCCGCATTGAAGGCGGTCGCGGATACGCAGGTCAAGGTGGGTTCCAACCCGCTTCGGCTGGCCCGGCAGCTTTCGGCCAACCTGGACGTCCTACCCGCAGCCTCGGCCGATCTGCGCCGGGCGGTGCGAGCCTTCCGCCCGGATGCCCTGCTCGCCGATTTCACCGCGCCGGTAGCCGGGCCGATCGCCGCAGCGGCCGGTATCGGTTGGCTAACGACGATGCCGACGCCGTTCGCGATCGAGACCCGGACGGGCACGCCGTCCTATTGCGGCGGGTGGTCGCCACCGGAAGGGCCGCTCGGGCGCGTCCGCGACGCCGCCGGGCGCGCCACGATCAGGGCGTTCAAGCTGGCGGTCTCGGCTGCCTTCGCGCCTCGGATGCGGCCGCTGGGCTTGGCGGCCTACCGCCAGGACGGCACCGAGGGCGCGTACTCGCCAACGGCCATCCTGGGTCTGGGCCTGAGCGAACTCGAATTCGATCGGGATTGGCCGGCGGCTCTCCAACTCGTCGGCCCGGTGACGGCCGCTCCCGAGGCCCGCGGAGTCCCGAGCTTCCTGGACGCCGATGCCACCCGCGTCCTGGTCAGCGTCGGAACTCATTTGCCCTGGGTGAAGCGGATTCTGGTGGAGCGGGTGCTCGCCCTGGCGCGGTTGCGGCGGGGCGTGGAGTTCGTCGTCACGATGGGACGTCC
This sequence comes from Propionicicella sp., assembly GCA_039811865.1. Classification (GTDB taxonomy): domain Bacteria; phylum Actinomycetota; class Actinomycetes; order Propionibacteriales; family Propionibacteriaceae; genus JBDHZK01. The sequence goes on from JBDHZK010000040.1 coordinate 11,635, forward strand.
GGACGGGGATGCGGAGCGGGTCGAGCGGATCGCCCCGAACGTGCTCCTGAGCGATTTTCTGGCCTATGACGAGGTGCTGCACCGGTTCGCGGCGGTGATCCATCACGGCGGTGCGGGAGTGTCGTACAGCACGCTGCGGGCGGGCCTGCCGGCGCTGGTCTGGCCGCAGGACTACGACCAGTTCGACTTTGCCGCGCGCTTGGTCCACGCGGGCGTCGGGCTCCGAGTCAGGCAGGTGGGAGCGCGATCGGCTGGCGCCCTGGACGAGGTGCTGGCCGGCCTGGACCGGGCCGCGTCGGCGCGACTGCAGGCAGCCGTCCGGGCGTCAGATCCGTGCGGGGCCGTCGATTCGGCAATCCGGCGGGCCCTGGCCTGATCGCCACGACGGTCTCGCCGAGCCGCCCGCGGTGTCCCGACCTGGTCGTAGACGCTCAGTTGATCCTTCGGACGCGGCGTCGCTTGGCGGCTGGTGACTGGACGACGAAGGGAGCGGGCTCGATCCGCGCCGACACCTCGTGTGCGGCCAGCAACGAAGCCAGCGCGTCGCGGGCGCCCGGCCACGCGAGCGCCGGCGTGACCGCCAACTGCAAGCCGTCCTCGGTCTGGGTGAGCCCGAAGTCGGCGACCCCCTGGGCGCCGAGCACCGCCCCGCGGACGAAGTCGGCGAAAATCGCCTGGTCGCCGAAGCGGAGCACGTCGTCGGCCCTTCCTTCGATCGCCTCGATGGGCGTGCACACCGACCCGCACGGGCACGGCGCGCCCAGCACCAAGACGTCCCCCAGCCGATACCGGATGATCGCCTGGGACGTCCGGTAGAGATCGGTGACCACGGGAGCGACCCGGCTCTGCCCGAGGTCGGTCAGCTCGAAGTGCAGCAGGTCCTCGTTGAGGTGCAGGGTGCCGCGATCGCAGGAGATGCCCAGGAAGCCCTCGGTGGCTTGATAGATCTGGCCGATCGGACGTTGGAAGCCCGCCTCGATCCGGGCTCGGACGTCGGCGTCGAGCACATCGGCGATCGAATAGACGCGTTCGGGAGCCGCGGTCGATCGCCCAGCCGCCAGTCGCGCCGCGAGCCGCTCCAGAACTACGGGCGGCGCGGCCAGCACGGTGGGAGCGAAGTCGTCCAGCGCCTGGTCGTGCCCCTCGAGCGGCAGCGCCAGGTCGAAGAACCGGAACTGCACGCGACCGGACCCCACCGCCTCGTAGAGCGGCCCGCCGGCACGCAGGAACAGGGCGACCTTCGCGCCCGCGAGCAGGCCGCGGGGCAGCGCCTTGGCCAGGATCGTCCCAGCCCATCGGTCCCGTTCGGCCGGCGAGGTGAGAAACACGCCCTGCCGGCCGGACGTCCCGGTCGACAACCCCACCGACAGCCCGCGCAGGGTGGCGGTGAAGTCACGGCCGGACTCCGCGGCGCGCGCGGCGCCCAGGCACTCGGTAAGCGTGAGGCCCGCAGCGTTGAAATCCTCGAAGCGATCGAGCCAGTCGGCCTTGTCCACGGTCGGGAAGGCGTCGAGCCGGGCGGGCAGCCCGGCGTAGGCGGGGAAGGTTCGGACGGCCCGGGTCAGGGCGATCCGCAGCCGGCGTGCCTGCCAACTCAGCAGCGCCTCGCGCGTGGAGAACCGGCGCGAACGCGTCTGGAGGTACGCGGTCACCAGGCCCAGTCGTCTCCTCACGACAACGCCGAGCGGGCGGCATCCACCGCCTGCTGATCGTGCGACGGGACGATCAGCAGGTCGGGCCGGTGGCGCTGCAGGCGGCCGAGCTGAGCGATCGTCCCGACGTAGTCGGCTTCGGATTCGTTGATCCGGGCAGCCAGCGGGTGGGGCAGCTGCCCGTCGGTGTAGGCGCGGGTCGACCAACACGCATCGCCGACCAGCAGCAGCGGCGGCCCCTGGGTCTTCGGCAGGTACAGCCCCAGATGTCCGGCGGTGTGCCCGGGCAGGTGAACTGCCCACGCCGCCCCGTCCAGGAGCCACTGGCCGACGAAGCCGTCCAGCCCTGGCACGGGTTCGGCCGTGTCGGCGCCCAGCACGACCTCGCGGTCGCCCAGGTCCTGGGGGATCAACGACTTCAGGCGGCCCTGCCGCAGGCCCGCAAGCGGGCGCTCGCTGGCCCAGCCCGAAGGTAGGGAGCCCGCCCCGCGGATGATTCTGGCGCTGGGGAAATCGTTGAGGCCAGCCACGTGGTCGCCGTGAAAGTGCGACACGACGACTTGCCCCACGTCGGCGGCATCGACGCCCAGCCCCCGCAGTTGGGTCACCGCCGCGTCGTCGGAGCGGCAGTTCACCGGGGTCAGCCAGCGGTAGATCGCTGCGGGCAGGCGCCGGGTCGCTTCGAAGAAGCGGGGGGCGTACCCGGTGTCGAACAGCAGCGGGGGCAGGCTGGCCGGGGGATCGTCGAGGTCGGCAGGGTAGGCCCGGATCAGCGCCACCAGCGCCGGAAACCGGATGCTCCGCCACCAAGAACCCCCCGAACGCGCGAAGCGTTCCCGCTGCCGGCAGTAGCCGGCGACCATCAGATCGACGCGGACACTAGGCATTTCACTCATCTTCACCGCCACCGCAGCGCATGCGCTGATTGTTGCAGGGACCCAGCCGAACGCTCAGTAGGTCACCACCGCCGCGCCGAGCAGCAGACCGGCGGCGGTGCCCAGCAGGAGAGCGCGACCACCGCGGTTGAGCGCCCCGCTTTCGATGGCGTGGTGCAGCGCGGTCGGCATGGAGGCGGCCACCTGGTTGCCGCGGTGGGGCAGGATGTCGACGATCCGCTCGGTGGGAAACCCGAAACCGGCCTTCAACCAGCGCATGCCCATCCCGCTGGCCTGGTGCGGGACAACCACATCGATGTCGGAGCGTCGAACTCCGGCATCGTCCAGGACTTCGTCCACGAATGTCGGCAGATGGCGCCGGGCCGCCCGCAAGACGGCCGAACCGTCCATGGCGAACAGGTAGTCGGTCGGGGAGGGCGGGCTATTGATCACGTTGAATCGGCTGCCGCCGGCCCGGATCTCGCACAGCCGCGCCGCGGCCGGATAGGTGCGAAAGCGCAGGGCCGAGATCGTCGAGGTGCCCTCGCTCGGACCGAGGACGACAGCCGCGGCTCCGTCCCCGAACAGGCCACTGGACTCGGGATCGGCGTGATTGAGTCCCACCGATGCGATCTCGGCGCCCACCAAGGCGACGTGGCGCCAGCGTCCCGCCGCGATGCCCAGGGCGGCCAGTTCCAGCCCGGCCAGGAACGACAGGCACGTGGCGTTGACGTCCAGCGCCTGGATCTCGCCGCCGCAATGGCCCAACTCGGCCAGCGTCAGGACGGCGGTGGTGGGCATCGGCTGCTCGGGGATCGCACCCCCGACGATCAACGCGTCCACCTCTGGCAGGGCCAAACCGGCAGCGTCCAGCGCCGCGCTCACGGCCGCCGCCGCCAACTGAGAGGTGGTCTCGCCGGCGGTCCAACGCCTGGTCACCACACCGGACAGGCGCTGCGTCAGCCCGGGCGTTCGACCCTGCCGGTCGTCGAGCTCAAGCGAATCGACGACCCGATCAGGAACGTAGGCGCCGCTGCCGAGAATCCTTACCGGGAGAGCGGGTGAGGGGCGAGTGGCCACCTGAAGAAGTTACCGGAACCTGGGTCCGGGCGCCGATCGGGCCGCCAGGACGTGTCAAACGCGACGAGCGTTCGCTCAATCGACCCGATCAGGAGCCCGATCTCGCGAACGCGCGTCGCGTTTGGCACAACTCGCGGGGATCAGTGCTCAGGAAGCTCCGCGGCCTGCGGAGCGCCCTGACCGATCTCGTTCAGCAGGTCGAGGTACCACTGCTGGTTGATGTCGAACGGCTTGCCGCCCTTGATCCGATCGAACGCGATCGCGGTCAACTCGTCGTTGTTCTCCTCGTCGTGCCCGATCACTCCGGGGACGCCCTCGAGGGCCTTGTCGACCGCCAGATCGGTCATCGAGTGGATCAGCTTCAGGTCGAACTCGTTGGAGGCGGCCGAGCGGGCGTAGTAGCCCGACTTCTGAATGAGTACCTTCTCCGCCTTCAGCATGGCCGCGAACTGCTTGCCGAACCACGCGCCCGGGTTCACCGAGTCGAGGCGAATGTGTCCGAAGGCGTCCCGGGCGACCTCCTCGCCCTTGGCCTCCATCTCGGCCACGATCGCCGGGACGCCCGCGCCCTCGGAGATGAAGATGGTCACGTTGCCAACCGTGTCCATGACCTTGAGCAGCCGCTCGGCCTCGGCCGGAATGTCGATCACGGCCTCCGGCACGAACACCGCATGGACGTCCCAGCCTTCCTTGGACAACCCGAGCTCGGGCAGCCACTCCTGACTGTCGAGCCACTCGCGGTACTTACGGGCGGTGGCGGCGGTCAACCAGCCACAGTTGCGGCCCATCACCTCGTGCACGATCAGGATCCGCGAGCCCGCGTTGTGCTCGGCGATGACGTTCTTGGCGAACCGCGCGCCCATCTCGGCGGCCGTGTCCGCGCCCAGGGACTGGCGGATCGGCACCACGTCGTTGTCGATCGTCTTGGGCAGACCCACCACGGTCAGGCCGTAGTCGTGCTTGGCCAGATAGGCGGCCAGGTCGGCGGCGGTGGTGTTCGTGTCGTCCCCGCCGATGGTGTGCAGGACGTCCACGCCGTCCTCGACCAGCCGGTCCGCGGCGACCTTCAGGGGGTCTTCGCCCTCGGCCACGAGGCCGCGCTTGACGAGATCCTTGGCGTTGGTGAGCTTCACCCGCGAGTTGCCGACCGGCGAACCGCCGAACAGTTCGAGCAGGTGAGCCTTCTCGCGGACGACGTCGGTGACCTTGAGCGAGTCGCCCATCAGCAGGCCCTGGTAGCCGTACTTGTAGGCGATGATCTCGACGTCCGGGGCGACCTTCGTGTAACGCTCGATCAGGCCACCGATAGCCGTCGACAGGCAGGGGGCGAATCCGCCCGCGGTGAGCAACGCAACCTTCTTGACCATGCTGACGAAATCCCTCTCTGGATGTAGCGGTGTGGCCAGCCTAAAGCGGCCGACATTCGCGCGGGGCCTTTCGCTGTGGACACGTGCGCCCCGGATCGCCAACGCGGGTGAGACTTGTGCTCATGCAAAAGCAAACCGACGCCCGCGGGCAATCGTTGTCTGCGTTCGTGTCGGTCGTCGTGCTGGCGTTGCTGTTGGTCGCGGGCCTCGTCATCGACGGCGGCCAACAGGCGGCTGGACGGGCCAGCGCCGAACGAGCTGCGCAGGGTGCCGCGCGCGCGGCGTCCGACGCCTCGGCCACGGGACGGCTCGCCGGACGTCCCGACACCGGTGCCGCGCTGGCGGCCGGGCGGGCCTACCTGGCCGCCGCCGGCGTCCCGGGCGAGGTGCGCGTGGTCGCCGGACGGGTGCAGGTGCACACCCGCACCAGTGCACCCACCATCTTCTTGTCACTGGTCGGGATCGGCACCGTGTCGGCGCAGGCGGACGCCGAGGCCGTCCTCGTCAGCCGCTGAGCGCGCCGAACCGCCAGGCTGACGTCACGCGTTGCTGGTCGCCGAACCCGGAACTGTCGACCTCGATCTCGTCGAATGGTCCTAGCGGGTTGATCGCGCCGCGCTGCCCATCCGCTCGACGGCCGCGGTCAGAATCGCGGGGGCGGTGGCGAGGTTCACCCGGACGAACTGCGCGCATTCGGGCGCGAAGACGTGCCCGGCGCTCAGGGCCACCCCGGCGTCGAGAAACGCCTTGGCGGGACTCGCCAGACCGAGTCGGGTGCAGTCGATCCACGCCAGGTAGGTGCCCTCGGGCTCGAGGTACCGCGTCCCCGGGAGGTATTGGGCGAGCAGGGTGGTGAGAAGCCTCTTGTTGGCCTCGAGTTCGACCAGCAGCTCGTCCAGCCAGGCGCGTCCGTGATTCAACGCGGCGGCGTGGGCGATCGAGCCGATTTGGCCGGTCGACGTTGTCGCCAGGCCGGGCAGACGAGCCCACGGCAACGCGTCGGCGCCGGCGATGAACAGTCCGGCTTTGAAGCCGGCCAGGTTGAACGTCTTGCCCGCCGAGGTGACGACCCACGCCGCCTGCGTTCCCGGAAGGGTCAGGTATGGGACGAAGTCGACACCGGGACGCACCAACGCGGCGTGGATCTCGTCCACGATCACCGCGACGCCGTGGTGGGCGGCAAGTTCGGCCACGGCCGCGAGTTCGGCCCTGGTGTGGACGGTGCCGGTCGGGTTGTGCGGCGAGCACAGCAGGTAAGCCTTGGCGCCGGCCGCGAACTCGCGCTCCAGCGCGTCCAGGTCGAGCCGGCCGGACGCCGTCAGGGCAGCCGGCGCCAGCCGTCGTCCGTAATCGGTGACCACGAACCGGAAGGGCGCGTAAACGGGCGGGTTGATGACCACCGCATCCCCGGGCATGGTGAGCAGTTCCAGCAGTTCGCGGATGCCGCCCATCACGTCGGGGGCTCGGCGCATGCTTGCCTCGGGATCGGGTCGCCACCCCCAGCGCGCCTGGGCGAAGTCGGCGAAGGCAGCCGGGTAGGCCGTGCCGGTTGGGTAGCCGGTGTCGCCCAACTCGAGCGCGGCCCCGACTGCGTCTCGGACGGCCGGGAGCGTCGCGGTATCCATCTCCGCCACCCACAAGGGGAGTACCTCGGGCCCGTAGTGGCGCCACTTCAGGCTCGTGCGCCGGCGCAGCTGGTCAAGGGGGACGTCCAGGATGGGCATGGCGAAATCCTGCCCGCTGGATTGCGCACGAGCCAATCGCCGACCCGGCTCAGCGCAACTGCCAGCCCGCGATCAGCGCCCGCAGACCGGCATCGAACTCCTCGTCGGGGGCGAAGCCGTAGCCCGGCAACACCGCCGCAAAATGCGGATGCGATTGCGGGGTGACCCCCGCCAACGCTCGTCCGACGACATCGCTCGCACCGCCCAGCGCCTCGCCGGTCTCGGCCAGGACCTTGCCGATCGTGTACCCGGACAGGCAGTCGATCAATTGCATCGCGTCCTTGCCTGGCAGGCCCGCCGCACTCAGGCGTCCCAAGGTGGCGTCGATCAGGCGCAGGCTGGCTGGGGTCACCGACGGCCGCGTACCGACAAGAACCACGGCACGCGGGTGCTGGCGCAATCGATCGCGCAAGGCGCTGAAGGCGGCGTGCAGGACGCCTTGCCAGCGCTCCCCGGGGCCTCGGGCCGGCAGTTCGACGCCCGCCCAGATGTATTCCACAATGGCGTCGAAGAGCGCGGCCTTGTTGGGGATGTGGTGGTAGACGGCCATCGGGTCCACTTTGAGGACCTGCCCCAGCTTGCGCATCGACAACTGGTCCACGCCATGGACGTCGATGCTGGCCAGCGCTGCGGCGACGATCCGCTCGCGCGTC
>JBDHZK010000041.1:0-18751 GCA_039811865.1 Propionicicella sp.
GGGCCGTCGAGAAGGTCCACAGCACTCTCACCGAGGACGACCGGAGCTTTCTCGCCCAGGCCCGCTTCTGCGTCCTGGCTACGTGCGATGCCGAGTCCAACCTGGACGCGTCCCCGAAGGGAGACCCGGCCGGGACGCTCGTGCACGTCCTGGACGACGCGACGATCGCGCTGGCTGAGCGTCCCGGCAATCGGCGGGCGGACGGATATCGCAACATCTTGGTCAGGCCCAAGGTGGGCACGCTGTTCATCATCCCCGGCCGCAGCGACACCCTCCGAGTTAACGGCCGCGCTCGACTCGTATGCGACGCGCCCTGGTTCGACGAGTTGAGCGTCCGCGGCCGGCGTCCGATCCTGGCGCTGGTGGTCGAGATCGAAGAGATCTTCAGCCATTGCGTGAAGGCGTTCGTGCGCTCGCAGTTGTGGCAGCCCGAGAGCTGGGGCCTGGACGGCCAGCTCACCGATGTCGGCGCCCGCGCCGCCCGGCGCGACGAGGCGATCATGGCCGACTACAGTTCCCCGCTGTACTGAGCCGCCGAGCGTCCCGGCTGGTCCACGGGCGCCGATGACCGCACACGGGAGCCAAACGCATCGCCCTGCGGGGCGGGCATAGCCTGGTTACGTGCAACCCCTCACTTCGAACACCTGGCGCTTGAGCGCCAGTGTCGGCGCCAATGCATACCTCGTCCGGATCGCCGGCCGTTTGCTCCTGGTCGACCCGGGACTGGAGTTGGGCCTCCACCGCGTCGCCCGGGACGTCCGCGCCGCCGGCTTCGCGCCCCGCAGCGTCACGGACATCCTCCTGACGCATTACGACCCCGACCACGCCGGCGCCGCGTACGAGTGGCAGCGCCGCACCGACGCAACCGTCTGGCTTGGTGGCGACGACGTCGACATCCTCCAGGGCCGGACGAAGCCGCCCACCGCCCTGCGCCGCGCGATGGCGCTGCCCGGGCTACCGAAGCTGCCGCATAACCTGCGTCGCCTGGAGGAGGAGACCGAGATCGCGCCGGGACTCACCGCCGTCCCGACCCCTGGGCACACCCCCGGACACTTCGCGTTCGTCACCGACGAGATCGCCTTCATCGGGGACGCCGCGAACACCGATTCGACCGGCTGGCTAGCGCCGTTCCCGGTGGCGCTGATGAGCGACCTGTCTGCGGGACTCCGCTCCCGCGACCGGTTGGCCGGCTTGGACGTCGCCTGGTTCGCCCCCGGCCACACGCCGCCGAGGCTGCGGGCGGCCTAGCCCGGCGGCGGCCGGGCGCGACGAGCGCCGGCGAAACCGTCGGTGGACAAAGCGGTTCGCCAGCGCCACGTCCTCGGGGCGCCTTGCGGTAAACCTCAGCGAACAAACCGAAAGGCCCGGACGATCGTCCGGGCCTCGGCTGGCGCGCTCGGAGGGATTCGAACCCCCAACCTTCTGATCCGTAGTCAGATGCTCTATCCGTTGAGCCACGAGCGCAGTTCCTGCGGCAACCCACTCTAGGCCACCTGGCTCCGGGCGTCCAACTCATCCGAGCAGCGACGGTTGGGTTGACGGGCTCCTGGCAACAGGCCCCGGCGGGCGCGTCCGCCCGCGAGAGTTCGAGGGCACACCACCTCGGCAGAGGTCCATCTGTCCAAGGTGGCGGCACCGCCGGGGGGTCAGCGCCCATTTCCGGGTCCTGGTTCGCCGCGTTCGCCCCTTCGGGGCAGGATTAGCTCATCCCGACGTGGCCGCCAGACCCCGGCCGCCACGGCAGAACTCGCACGAGGAGAGACATGGCCGTCGACGCCGCGCAGATCGCAGCGGGAGCTCCCGCTGCCGCCCCCAAAGACCTGGTCGCCTGGGTGACCGAGGTCGCAGCCCTCACCAAGCCCGACAGCGTCTACTGGGTCGACGGCTCGGTCGAAGAGCGCGACCGCCTTTGCGCCCAGATGGTCGAGGCGGGCACCTTCATCAAGCTCAACGAAGGGTTGCGGCCCGGCTCGTACCTCGCCCGCTCGACGCCCTCGGACGTGGCCCGGGTCGAGTCCCGGACGTACATCTGCTCGGCGCTGAAGTCCGACGCCGGACCGACCAACAACTGGGCCGACCCGGTCGAGATGAAGGCCACCTTGCAGCGCGTCTTCGACGGCTCCATGCGGGGCCGGACGATGTACGTCATCCCCTTCTCCATGGGACCGCTGGGCGGCGACATCTCCCGCCTGGGCGTCGAGATCACCGACTCCCCCTACGTCGTGGTGAACATGCGGATCATGACCCGCATGGGCGCCGAGGCCATGAAGCTGATCGGCGAGGGTCAGTACTGGGTGCCGGCCGTCCACTCCGTCGGCTACCCCCTGGTGGACGCCGACGGCAACACGCGGCCGGACGTCCCCTGGCCGTGCAACGACGACAAATACATCACCCACTTCCCGGAGACCCGCGAGATCTGGTCGTACGGGTCGGGCTACGGCGGCAACGCCCTCCTGGGCAAGAAGTGCTACGCACTGCGAATCGCCTCCGTCCTGGCCCGCGACGAGGGCTGGCTCGCCGAGCACATGCTGATCCTCAAGATCACCGGTCCCGACGGTCGCGTCTATCACCTCACCGCTGCCTTCCCGAGCGCCTGCGGCAAGACGAACCTCGCCATGCTGCGGCCCACGATCCCCGGCTGGAAGGTCGAGACCGTCGGCGACGACATCGCCTGGATGCGCCAGGGCAAGGACGGCCGCCTCTACGCCATCAATCCCGAGGGCGGCTTCTTCGGCGTCGCACCCGGGACGTCGGAGAAGACCAACCCGACCGCGCTGGCGTCCTTGGACCATGACACGATCTTCACCAATGTCGCGCTCACCGACGACGGCGATGTGTGGTGGGAGGGCCTCACCAAGGAGCTGCCCGAGCACCTGATCGACTGGCAGGGCAACGACTGGACGCCGAAGAGCGGGACCCCGGCCGCGCATCCCAACAGCCGCTTCACCGTTCGCGCCGATCAGGCCGAGTCCATCTCGCCCGACTGGGAGGACCCGCACGGCGTCCCGATCGACGTCATCTTGTTCGGCGGGCGGCGCGCGACCAACGTCCCGCTGATCTCGGAGTCCTACGACTGGGAGCACGGCGTCTTCGTCGGCGCGACCGTCTCTTCGGAGCAGACGGCCGCCGCCGAGGGCGCGGTGGGCTCGCTGCGCCGTGACCCGTTCGCGATGCTGCCCTTCTGCGGCTACAACATGGCCGACTACTGGGGTCACTGGCTCAAGGTCGGCGAGACGCTGGGCGACAAGGCGCCGCGGATCTTCCAGGTCAACTGGTTCCGCAAGACCCCCGACGGCCACTTCCTGTGGCCAGGATTCGGCGAGAACTCCCGGCCGATCGAGTGGGCGCTGCGCCGGATCAACGGCGAGGTCGAGGCGGACGACGCGATCTCGGGCCGCCTGCCCAAGCCGGGCGACCTCAACATCGAGGGCCTGGAGATCTCCGACGACGACATGGCCGCGCTGTTCGACCTCAACCCGGACGCCTGGGCAGCCGAGGCCGACCTGACGCAGGAGTACTTCGAGAAGTTCGGCGACAAGGTCCCGGCCGCCCTCAACGGGCAGTTGGACGCCCTCCGCACCAGGATCGCCAACGCCGACGCCTGACCCCGCGACCTGGAGCCTCGTGGGTGCGACTTTCGCATCCACGAGGCTTCCGTCTTTTCGCGGGTCCGCGGCGATTGGCGCCCAAATACCCCTCGGGGTATTCTGCGGAGCGTGCGAGTTGTGATCATCGGCGGAGTCGCCGGGGGAATGTCGGCAGCGACCAGGCTTCGTCGCCTTGATGAGCGGGCCGAGATCGTCGTCCTCGAACGCAGCGGCTACGTGTCGTTCGCCAACTGCGGATTGCCCTACTACGTGGGCGGTGTCATCGAGGAGCGCTCGGCTCTGCTGCTGCAAACTCCCTCGTCGCTGGGCGCTCGCTTCGGGCTGGACGTCCGCGTACACCACGAGGCGCTCTCCATCGACGCAGCCGCCCGGGTCGTCCAGGTGCGCAACTTGGCCGACGGCACCACCTTTGAGCTGGGCTACGACGCACTCGTGCTCTCCCCGGGCGCACGGCCGGTGCGCCCACCGATTCCAGGCATCGAGCGGGCGCTGAGCCTGCGTGACATCGAAGACACCGACGCGCTGGCCGCAGCCGCCGCCGACGCGACCACGGCAGCGGTCATCGGCGGCGGATTCATCGGGGTCGAGGTCGCCGAGAACCTGGTCCATCGCGGACTGAAGGTGACGCTGGTCGAGGCGCTGCCGCAGGTCCTGGCGCCTCTCGACCCGGAGATGGTTGCCCCCGTGCACGACCGCATCCGCGCCGCCGGCGTGGACCTCGTGCTCGGCCAGTCCGTTACCGCGATCGGATCCGCCGACGTCACTATCGGCGACGCGCGCACCGTGCCGGCCGACGTCGTCGTGGCGGCGATCGGGGTGCGGCCCGATGTGACGTTGGCCCGATCGGCGGGACTGGCGATCGGCGAGCGGGGCGGCATCGTGGTGGACGAGGCGTTCCGGACGTCCGACTCGGCCATCTACGCGGTGGGCGACGCCGTGGAGAAGCGGGACGGGCTGGACGGCTCGCACACGCTGGTTCCCCTCGCCAATACCGCCAATCGGCAGGGACGATTCGTTGCGGACGTCATCGCCGGCCTCGGCGGCCGCGACCAACCTGTGCTCGGCACGGCGATCGTCGGCGTGTTCGGGCTACAGGTCGCGACCACCGGCTGGAACGAGAAGCGGTTGCGGGCCGCCGGACGTCCGTATCGCGCGATCCACACCCACCCGGTCTCTCACGCCGGCTACTACCCCGGCGCAGCGCAACTTGCGCTGAAGCTCCTGGTCGATCCCGAGACCGATCGCATTCTCGGTGCCCAAGGCGTGGGCCGCGAGGGTGTGGACAAGCGCATCGATGTCATCGCCACCGCGATGACCGCCGGACTCCTCGCGAGTGAGCTGGCCGACCTGGAGCTTGCCTACGCGCCTCAGTTCGCATCGGCCAAGGACCCCGTCAACATGCTCGGCTACATCGACCGCAACGTCATCGACGGACTCGTCGCGAGCGTCCAATGGGACGAGTTGGCGGCTGCCCAGGCCGCCGGCGCGACCGTCGTGGACGTCCGCACGCCGGCCGAACACGCCGCCGGGGCCATCCCCGGTTCGGTGCTGTTCCCGGTCGACGAGCTGCGTCAGCGGCTGGACGAACTACCCTCCGGACCGCTCGTGGTCCATTGCGCGGTGGGCCTGCGGGCCTACCTGGCAGCGCGCGTCCTCACCCAGCACGGGCGCGAGGTCAGCAACCTCGACGGCGGCTACAAGACCTGGTCCGCAGGGCGGTCCGCCTAGCTACGCTGCGGCACCGCCGACGTGGTTTTGTGCGGCGCTCGGCCCGAGCCCGCACGACGGCCGCCTGGCCGGTTCGCGGAAGGGGGCACGCGCCGCACGTTTTCCCCTTTCCGCCCATCAGTTGGCTGTGGTTGCGGCCCGGCTGGTGACCAGCGCCCGCTCTCGGGGGGCTCGCTAGCCAAGGAACGCCTCGGAGGGTAGCGACGAGCGACGCACCCGAAAGCCAGCGACTCCCCGTGATGGAACTCCTCAGCCACACGGCCCCACCCGCCCAGTTCGGGGATTTCGTGCGGCGGGTCGCAGGATCAGGAACGTCTGCCGCCTCGTCCAACCATGAACAACGTACGACCGCCGCACATCTCCGCGGCGACTCCCGCACCACAGGAGCCTCAGCCGCGTGGGGAAGGCAGGGATGCGGCATAGGCTGACGCAATGAGCGAGGCTCGCCCCAACGCACGCTGGTTGCGGCACTCGCACATTTGGGCACCGATCTTCATTGGCCTGTTGGCGGCGTCGGTCTCGGTGGCTCGCAGCGGGGTACCGGGCTTGTGGCGTGATGAGGTCTCGACCCAAGTAATGGTCACCCGCCCGCTGGACGAGCTTTGGCGCTCGCTGGGTTCGATCGACGCGGTCCACGGCGGTTACTACCTGCTGATGAAAGCGTGGCTGATGGCCGCGGGTGAGGCGTCGCCGCTGTCGTTGCGGCTGCCGTCCGCGATCATGGTCGGCCTGGCGGCAGCGCTCGTCGTCGTGCTCGGACGGCGGCTGGCGTCGCTGTGGGCCGGCGTGCTGGCCGGACTGGTCTTCCTGGCCCTCCCGCGCGTCACCTGGATGGGCGCCGAGGCGCGCTCGGCGGCGTTGGCCACAGCCCTGGTCACGCTCAGCGTGCTCCTCTGGCTCATCGCGATGGGGCGCTCTGCCCGCGCGTCTCGAAACGGCGAAGCCCTCGCCTGGGTCTCGTTCGCCGGGGCCGCGGGGGCGTCCGTCGCCGTCTACATCTACTCGGCGCTCGCGCTCCTGGCGCTTCCCCTCGCCATGCTGGTGGCCCGCTCCTCCCGGCGAACCTGGATCTGGTTTCTCGGCGCGACGGGTCTCGGCGCGCTGGTGGCGGCACCGGTCCTGCTTCGGGTGCCCGCTCAACAGAGTCAGGTTGCCTGGATCCAGCGGCCGACCCTGGCGACGCTGGCGGAGCTACCACGCGACGTGTGGTTTCCCGGGGACGACTACCTGATCTTGGTCGCCTGGCTGGTGGTCGCGCTGGCCGTCGCCGGCCTCTGGCTGGCGCTCGCCAAGGCGGCGCGCCCCGAGCCCGCCGGGACACGGGAATGTGTCGGCGCCCTTGGCTTCGGGGTTCTGCTGCTCGGGTGGACGCTGCTGCCGGTCGTCCTGCTGGTCGGCTACAGCTTCGTCGGGACCCCGATGTACGTGGCCCGATACCTCGCCATCACCGCACCTGGCCTGGCGCTATCGCTGGGCATTGGGCTGGCCGGAATGCGGCCGCGCTGGGCGGGTGCCTTGGCGACGCTGGTGATCGTCGCGCTAGGTGCCCAACCTTGGTGGCAAAGCCGCCAGGTCGACTCCAAGTCGCCGACCTATTCGGTCGCCAGCTACGTCGGCCGGCAAGACACCACGCACGCTGCGGTCTTGTTCGAAACGCTCGGACCGACCGGTGGCTCGACCCGGATCGCCCAACTCGCCTATCCCGAGGATTTCGCCGGCCTACCCGACCTGAACCTCGGCTCCGGCCCCGCGTCGAACCGGATCTGGGCAGCCGAGGTGCCGCTCAGCAGCGTCCCGGCGCGCCTGGACGGAATCCGACGGGTCTGGCTGGTGGGCTACGTCCGGCCATTGGCGGCAGCCCGCGCCGACATCGCCACCTTGTGGAGCCACGGGTTTCGACCTAAGTCCACGAGGTCGTTCACGAGCGGCTGGATCGTGGTGTTATACGAGCGCTGACCCGATCGGCAAACCCGGGGGCTGAACAAGAACGGGCGCCGGAGGTCCGCTGACTTACCGTTGGGTACGTGATGCCTGGGGACTCGGTGCCAACAACGAACGATGCGCGTGGCCGTCGCTGGAGTCGAGCCATGGATCTGGTCGCCACGGGTAGCGCGGCGTTCTGCCTGATCGGCGGATTGGCCGTCCTGGCGGACGGCTTGTGGGTCGAGTCCCTCGCCGTAATCGTCGCCCTGACAGCGCTCGCGGTGATCGTTCGGATCGCGAAGAAGCGCGCCTGGGGGCGGCCGAGGATCGGGCTGGCCTTCGGTGCCGTCGGGCTGGGCATCGGCGCGCTGCCCAACGCTGGCGCTTTCGCGTTGTTCCTCGTATTCGCCGGTGTGGTCTTCCTGTGCACCGGGTCCAGGAATCGAACAGCGATCGCGCTGGCCGTGTCCTGGTTGGCATTGCAGGCGGCCCAGGATGCGATCGCCTATCACGACCCGCTACTCAACCAACTGATCAGATTGGGCTTGGTCGCCCTGCTGATGCTGCTCGCGCTGGGGATCGGTTCGGCCATGCGAGCCCTGGAAGAGGCGCGCGCCCGCGCCGATCGGTTGAGTGCTGAGCTCCGCTCGGCGAACGAGCGCCTGCGCGCGTCCTTGGTCACCGAACGCGAGTTGGTGCTTGCCGAGGAGCGGGCCCGGTCGGCGCGTGAGCTGCACGACGGGCTGGGCCATCGGCTCACGCTGATCGCCATGTCACTTGAGTACGCCGATCGCGTCCGGGCCACCGAGCCCGACCAGGCTTGGGCCGAGGTGGCCGGTGCTGCCTCAAGTGCTCGGGAGGCTCTGGAGGAAATGCGGGTGTGGGTCCGGGCCTTGAACCCGCCCCGGGTCGTCGGCAACGGCGCCGAGACCTTCGAACAGATCGCCGACGCGTTCCGGGGCACCGGGCTTTCGGTGAACGTCAAGCACCTCGGCCAGCTCGACCCGTTGCCCGACGAGGTCTGCCTGTTCGCGACCCGTCTGGTCCAAGAAGGACTGACCAACGTGCTGCGCCACGCGCGTGCTCAGTCCGTCCACATCGACGTGCGCCAAAGCCAGCAACGCATCCGGATCGGCATCAGGGACGACGGCCACGGCTGGAGCGGCCGCGAAGGCTTCGGCCTGCGGTCCCTTCGGGAGCGGGCCGAGGTGCTCGGCGGGACGCTCGCGCCCGGCTCCGCGCCCGAGGGCGGCTTCGAACTGGTCGCCACCTTGCCATTGGCGACGGCAGCCTGATGCGCGTCGTCATCGTCGACGACTCCGAGCTGATGCGACGCGGTCTTGCGCTGCTGCTCAGCACGTCCGCCACGGTCGACGTCGTCGGCGAGGCCGCGGACGGGCGCGAGGCGCTCGCCGTCGTCGAAAAGGTCGCGCCCGACGTCGTCTTGACCGATGCGCAGATGCCAGTGCTGGACGGCGTGGGTTTGGTCGGCGAACTGTCGCGCACACATCCCGGACTGCCCGTTGTGGTGCTCACCACTTTCGACGACGACCATGTGGTGCGCGCCGCGATGGCTGCGGGCGCCGCCGGATTCCTGTTGAAGAGCACCTCGATCGACGGCCTGCTGCAGGCGCTGGATGCCGCCGCCTCAGGGGGACTCGTGTTGGACCCGCGCGTCGCACGGGCCGCGTTCGCGAGTGAGCCCACGAGGGACGCCGGTCCGCTCGCGGCGTTGACGCGGGCCGAGCGGCTGGTCGCCGCACAAGTGGCCACCGGGGCGTCCAACTCCGAGATCGCCGCGCGGCTCGTCCTCGCGGAGGGCACCGTGAAGAACCACGTTTCCGCGCTGCTTCGTAAGCTTCAGCAGCGCGACCGGACCGCGTTGGCGTTGTTGTTGGCGCGGTACCTGTAGCTCGGCCGTCCGGAACCTCGACCGGCGATGGGGCGCCGCTCGACGTCCGGGCCTCCGCGCCCGAACCGCCGCCGCCGCGGCTGAGCAGGCGATGGGTGCGACCACCCGAGGCAAGGTCTGATTGCGCGGACCGGAAGAAAGTGGCGGAGGTGGTGGGATTTGAACCCACGATCGGGAATAACCCCGAAACCCGCTTAGCAGGCGGGCGCCATAGACCTGACTAGGCGACACCTCCCGGCCGCGCAGCAGCCTACCCTGACCGCGCCAGGACCGCCAAAGCGGCGCAGCCCCGCCTTGCGGCGCGCCCGCACGCGGCGTATCCGCACTACCGGTGATTCTGTGCGGCGGATGGCACTCGATCTCATCGGGCGCGGGGCGAACTCGCGTCGTCGAGCGACTCTCCGCACGTTTTCACCGTTGTCGCCGGGACCCGTACACCACTTTGCTGGACTCCACTTCGCCGGGTACGCGCCGAGCCCGCCCGACTGCCCCGGACGCGCCGACGGAGACTGAGCCACATCTCGGGCAGGCACCCACTCCCCAGGCCAACGGTCTTGGAATCCCTTCCCCGGCGGCAGTGTGAACCGAAGGTTCAGCTTCGAGGCGGCCGGAACATACCCTCGCTGGGGAGCCGTGGATAGCATCGACACACCCGTCCGGACGAAAGGCTCCCATGGCAGACGGAAATGGTGGTGCGCGGCGCGCCCGTCCCGGCGGGGGCGACGGGGCCGGCACGCCTCGCCGTGCGGCGCTGGACGACCCCCGCCCCGGCGGGTTCCGCGCGAGCCTCTTGTGGACGGTGCTCGGCACCCTCATCCCGGGGCTCGGGCTGTGGCACGCGGGCCGACGCAAGCCTGGTGGAATCCTGATGGCGCTGTTCTTCTTCGGTCTGCTGAACCTGGTCGCCGCCTACTTCCTCGCCCGGCGACAGGTGAAGGCGGTCTTGCTGACCCCGACCGGTCTGTACACCGTCTGCGGGGTGCTAGCGCTCGGGGCGCTGGTCTGGGTGGTGACCATTGGCTACACCCACTTGGCGCTGCGCCCCCGTCGCCCCTCGAATGCCCAACGGGCGGCTGGCGCGGTCCTGGTCGGCCTACTGTCATTCGCGATCGCCGCGCCGATGGCCTGGGGATCGCACCTGTCGTACGTCACCGCCAGCTTCATGGGCACCGTGTTCCATTCGCAGCAGGACACCAAGAGCCAGACCCGGCCGACGATCGACGTCAACCAGGGCGACCCCTGGAAGAACAAGCCCCGCCTCAACGTCCTGATCCTCGGCGGGGACTCCGGTAAGGGCCGCGATCCGAGCCTGGGGGCCCGCACCGACACCGTGATTCTCGCCAGCATCGATACCCGGACCGGCGACACCGTCCTGGTCTCCATCCCGCGCAACACCGCCCGGATGCCGTTCCCGGCGAACACCCCGATGTACAAACGCTGGCCCGAAGGCTTTTACGACGGCGAGAACGCCGACAACCCCGAGTACTTCCTCAACGCGATGTACGACAACGTGCCCGCCGAGTTGGGGCGCGACTTCCTGGGCCCGACCAGCAACGTGGGCGCGGACGTCCTCAAGCTGTCGGTTGGTGAGGCAACCGGACTGAAGGTCGACTACTACGCCCTGATCAACCTGGACGGTTTTGTCCAGCTGATCGACGCTCTCGGCGGAGTCACCGTCAACGTGAACACCAGGGTCGCGATGGGCGGCAACTCCGACCTGAACATCCCGCCGACGCGCTGGCTCGAACCCGGCCCCAACCAGCACCTGAACGGGCAGGACGCCTTGTGGTTCGCCCGCGGACGCTACGGGGCCGACGACTTCCAGCGCATGGACCGCCAACGCTGCGTGATCAACGCCGTCATCCGCCAGGCGGATCCGGCGACGCTGCTGACCCGGTATGAGGGCATCGCCGCGGCGGGCAAGAAGATCATCTTGACCGACGTCCCGTCCGAGATCCTGCCCGGACTGCTCGATCTGGCGCTCACGGTGAAGGGCCGTGGGAGTATCCGGAGCATCGTGTTCAAGCACGGGGTGGATGGCTGGTCCAGCCCGCACCCGAACTTCGACTCGATGCGTGCCCGAATCGCAGCCGCGATCGCGGCGGCGCCGCCCGCTCCGACGACGCCCCAGCCGTCCGGGACCAAAACCACGGCGGCCGCCCAACCCACCTCGACCGGGGGCGGCGGCACGGAGAACGTCCAAGACGTCTGCGCCTACCATCCGGAATGACGACCGAGCGTCCAATCGATCGACCATTCCGAGGTCGCTGTCGCACCTGAGGGCGTTGGCGTCGTTGTTCGAACGGCGTGCGGCGCCCGCGTCCGCTGGTCAGAGCGGGGCGGTGTGCAGGTGGTGGTAAAGCGCTCCCCGCAGGTTCGCGTCGTTGAAGTGCCGGCAGACGCGAACGGCGGGCTTGGGTAACGGCCACCGGGTTCCGGCATAGATGGCGTCCACCTTGGCCAGGACCGTCTCCAACAGCACCGGCTGGACGCTGATCCCCCCGCCGATCGCGAACGCGTCGACGTCCAGGACGCAATGCAGGTTGAAGATCATGCCCGCGAGCCGGCCGCTGAACGCGTCCAGGATCCCGGCCGCAGCCTGATCGCCGTCGGCCAGGGCGGCGAAGAACGCGCGGCCGTCCACCGAGCCGGCCGGGAGCCCCTTTGCCTCGGCAAAGACCTCCGTGAGCCCGCGGACGCCGTTTTGGGTGGCGAACGCGTTGTCCCAAACGTAATGCCCCTCGATGCGCACCATCATGGGGCTGGCGTTGCCCGAATAGAAATGCGAGCCGTGGTAGATGGCCTTGTTGATCAGGACGGCGCCGCCGACGCCGGTCCCGATCACGATGGCTACCGCGTTCGTACAGTCGCTCAGGGCGCCGTCGTGGAACTCCGCCAGCAGCGCACAGTTGGCGTCGTTCTCGACTGTAGTCCGGCGGCCGCAGCGGGCCTCGACGACATCGATGACGTTCATGCCGGCGTTGAACGACAGATAACCGCCGGTGTACATGAGCCCCGATTTGGGGTCGAGTTCGCCGCAGGTGCTGATGGCGATGCCGGTGACCTTGTCGGCAACCGGGTCGAACAGCCCCCCGATGGCCTCGATGAACTCCTCCGAATTGGACCAGTTTCCGTTGGCCAACGAGCCCCTCTCGGAGAAGTTGTAGTTCGCGTCGCTCAGCGCGTATTTGATCGCACTACCGCCGACGTCCAGGACCAGGTACTGCATCGTTGCCTCCAGCCTCACCGACTGGGGCGATGCTATGCCCCGGCGTCGGGCGAGCGCAGGCGAACCCCTGGGGGGTCGGCCTAGCCGGTTTCGCCTGTTGGCACCGCCCCCTGGGACGTGCCGTAGCCGCGGTCGGCGTCCAGGTGGCGCGAGATCGCGTTGGCCAGCTCGTCCATCACCGGGCCGGGGCCACCGGGCGCGGTGAGAACGGTGCGGTTGTCGTCGGCCAGGTGCAGGGTGATCCGATCACCGCGCACGGACCGGGTGGCGCGCTCGACGTCCGCCCAGCGTCCGGCGGTCAACTGACTGCCGCGACGAAAGGCGTAACCGGCGGCGCTCAACTCCACTTGGACCCGCATGGCCCGCATCGCGTACAGGCCCAATCCGGCCAAGACGACGGCGCTCGCGAGCAGCAGCCAGCCGATCACCTGCCCCACGATCGGCCAGCGCAACTGGTCGCCAACCAGCAGGCAAAGCCCGCCGGCGAGCGCGAGCCCCGCCGAAATGGCGAACGCGCGCACCGGCGGTCGCGCGGGCAAGGTGACGATCTGCATCACCCCTAGTCTGCCTGGCGGCGCTGCGTCGTGGCGGGACGACCGCCGCGACGCGCAGCGCGTCGACCGGTCGCGCTCCGGGGAGGCGCCGTTCGCTCGCGTCAGGGAGCGACGAGCGACCGGGTTGGGTTGGGCGGCGAGGGTGGGATTCGAACCCACGGAACGGTCACCCGCTCGGCCGCTTTCAAGGCGGCTGCACTAGTCCACTATGCGACCTCGCCCGAACGCCCATCGTAGAGGCACTGTGACGTGGCGGCGGGTGGAAACCAGGCGCGCGCCGGGTGCGGCGGCCCGGCGTCCGGACCTTCCGGGCCGCGCCGACGCTGTGCCAGGCTGGTGGCCATGCGTGCAGTGATTGCGAACGGAGCCGGCGGTCCAGAGGTGCTCGCGATCGGGGATGTCCCCAAACCCATCGTCGGGCCCGGCGACCTGGGCATCGACGTCGTAGCGGCGGGTGTGAACCGCGCGGACCTGCTGCAGCGCCAGGGCCACTACCCGCCGCCGCCGGGGATCAGTGAGGTGATCGGGCTGGAGGTGTCCGGGCACATCGCGGAGGTGGGCGAGGATGTTAGCGGTTGGTCGGTGGGCGATCCGTGCGTCGCGTTGCTGGCGGGAGGCGGATACGCGCAGTTCGTCGCCGTCCCTGCCGGCCAGGTGGTGCGCCCGCCGCGTGGGGTCGATCTGGTCACATCCGCAGGGCTGCTCGAAGTAGCCGCGACCGTCCAATCGAATCTGGACGCGGTGGCACTGCGCCCCGGCGAGTTCTTCCTGATTCATGGCGGCACCGGCGGGATCGGTTCGTTCGCGATTCAGTATGCGAAGTCGTTGGGCGCACTGGTGATCGCGACGGCGGGGTCGGCGGAGAAGCTGGAGGTGTGTCGCGCGCTGGGCGCCGACGCCGCTTTGGACTATCACGAGGACTGGGCGGCTGGTGTCCGCGAAGCCACCGGCTCCCACGGGGCGGACGTCATCCTGGACGGCATCGGCGCGAAGTACCTGGAACCGAACGTCGACGTGCTCGCAATGGAGGGACGCCTGGTCGTTATCGGCCTGCAGGGCGGACGTCGCGGCACGCTCGACCTGAACAAGCTGCTGGTCAAGCGAGCCCTAGTGACCGCGACCAGCCTGCGCGGGCGTCCCGTCGCGCAGAAGGCGGAGATTGCGGCGGCGGTTGCCGAGCGGGTTTGGCCGCTGATCACCGACGGCCGGATCCAGCCGGCGCGCGAGACCCGCTTCAGCCTGGACGAGGTAGTCGCGGCGCATACGCTGCTGGAGTCCGGAGCGAACGTGGGGAAGATCGTCCTGGTGGCGTGAGCGGCCCGGTTTCGCCGGCTCACCGACGAAGGCCGGTCTGAGCGCTTCTTTGACCGAGAAGTGCGCTTCGTTGGTAAACCCAGGCCGGAGAGCCGTCGGATTGCGCCGTCCGCGAGGCGGTACGCGGACGTCGCATGGTTCACGACGTCCACGCGCGCCACAAGGCGGCGTACTCACCGTCGGCGGCCAACAGCTCATCGTGGCTGCCCAACTCGACGATCCGCCCATCGATCACCACCGCGATGCGCTCCGCATCGTGTGCCGTGTGCAGCCGGTGCGCGATCGCGACGACGGTGCGTCCGGCGAGCAGGGCGTGCATCGAGCCCTCCAGGTGCCGGGCGGTGCTCGGATCGATCAGGCTCGTGGCCTCATCCAGGACGAGGGTGTGCGGGTCGGCGACGATCAGGCGGGCCAGCGCCACCTGCTGCGCCTGCGCGGGCGTGAGCGTCAACTTGCCCGATCCGACCTGCGTGTCGAGCCCGTCCGGGAGACGCTCGACCCAATCCCAGGCATCGACCGCGCGAAGGGCTTCGGCGACGCGCACCTGCGCCGCCGCCGGATCCAGTTCTTGATCGCGGGCCAAGACGACGTTGTCGCGCAGCGACCCCACGAAGACGTGGTGCTCCTGGGTGACCAGTGCGACCTCAGTACGCAACAGATCCACCGGCAGCGCCATGACATCGACCCCACCGACGCGGACGTCCCCCGTCCTGGCACCGTTGATTCCCGCCAAGAGCCGGCCCAGCGTCGACTTGCCTGATCCTGACGGCCCGACGACAGCGAGCCGCTCCCCGGGGATCAAGGTCACATCGATCCCATGCAGGACGTCGTGCCCGGCGCGATAGGCAAAGCGGAGATCGCGTCCGACGACTTCGACGCCGCTGGGCAGTTCGTCGCCCGCCGTCCGGTCCGCCGGGACGGCAGCGATGCCCAGCAGCCGAGTGGTGGACGCGATGCCGACCTGGATCCGGTCGAAGACGTGCAGCAGCCGGTCCATCGGATCCACCAACGACTGCACGTAGATCGTCGCCGCCGTGATCTGGCCCAGGGTTACCAGGCCGTTGGCAAACCCCCACGTGCCGAGCAGCACGATCGCGATCAACGGCGTCTGGTAGCTGATGTCGACGACGGTGAACAGCAGGTTCCGCAGCGTCATCGTGTACCGCTCAGCCTGCGCGGATTCCTCTACGTCGTCGTCGCCGATCTCGATGCGCTGTTCGGCGAGCCGCAGGGCCTCCACCGTGCGGGCGCCCTCCACCGTCTCGGCCATCGTCGAGTTGATCGCCGAGTAGGTGCCTGCCTCGGTGATGTAGCCCTGTGGCGCGCGGCGCAGGTACAGCGAGAACGCCACCGCCAATAGGGCGGCGGTCGCGAGACTGGGCAGGGCCAACACCCACGAGTTGAGCAGCATCGCCAGCAACGTCAGTACCACCGTGGTGCCGGCGGTGACCAGGTTCGGCAATGCCCAGCGCACGGTCTCACTCATGGCCGTCACGTCCCGGGTGATGCGGGTGACGAGGTCGCCGGTGCTGGCCGACTCCACTTTGCCCAGGGGGAGACCCAGCACAGTGCGAACGATCCGCTCGCGCGCCGCAGCGAGCAGGCCCTGGCCGAAGCGCGCCGACGACCAGCGGGCCAGGAAGGTCAAGAACGCCTGAACGACGATCACCGCCACCACCGCCAAAGCCATTTGGTCCAGCGTGTTGACGAGGTGGGCGCCGCCCCCGGTGGCCAGGTCGATCAGATTGCCCAGGATGCGCGGAATGACCAGCCCCGCCACCGCGGCCAGAACATTGAAGACCACGAGCGCGGTGGCGAGCGCGCCTCGGCCGTGCATCAACTCGCCCATGAAACCGCGCACGGCGCCGGCTTCGGCTACCGGCAGCCCGCGCTCGGGGCTTCTCGACTGGGCGAAGAACGCCTCGGCCCGCTCGCGCCGCAAGCGATAACGGCTCCGGACATCGAGCAAGCGGGACGTCCAGCCCGAGCCGGGCAACAGGTCTGGCCAGGACCGTCCCCCGGTACGATCGGGGGCCGAGCCAGAGTCGTCCTGGGGCGGGTGGTGGCGCTGGAAGCCCGGTCTCGGGTGGTCGTCCAGGCTCGTGCTGGCCTGTAGGGGTTCGGCCGTTCTGCGCGGCTCGAGGCGTCGCCCAAGTCGCGCCTCACGGAGCGCCGCTGGCGCGCGCGAGCTTTCCGCGCCGGACGACTCCGCGAACACCTGCTGATCGGCGACATCGCCACCGGCCTCGGCCCAGTCACCATGCGCCGGGCTCGCCCCCACCACCGCCTCGGCCAAGGCGCGTCGCGAGGGCCCCGGGGCGTCCCGGGCGGCACCGGCTCGGCGGGCCAGCGCCTTCGCTGCGGCACCCTGTTGCTCGGACCACCGCCAGGCCGTCAGGCGTGGGTCGATCCGCACCGGGTCCGGGCCGTCCTGCCAGGTCTCGATGGACGTCGCGAGCGGATCGGAGACGCTTCGCGGTTCAGGCATTGGCGACCTCCTCGGCATCCATCGCGCGCGCCACGACGCGGCGGTATTCGTCACTGCCGGCCAGTAGGGACGCGTGCGTTCCGGTGGCGACCGCCCGGCCGTCGACCAGCAGCACGACCCGGTCCGCGTCGCGAAGCAGCAGCGGCGAAACCGTCGTCACCACGGTGGTTCGCCCGCGCCTGGCCTCCGGCAGGGCCGCGGCGATCCGGGCCTCGGTGTGAGCATCGACGGCGGACGTGGGCTCCACCAAGACCAACACGGCCGGATTCGCCAACAGCGCCCGTGCCAGGACGAGGCGCTGCCGCTGCCCGCCGGACAGCCCACGGCCGCGCTCGTCGATTCGGCCTTGCCAGCCGCCCGGAAGGGAGTCGTAGACATCCTCCGCGGCCGCGGTCCGAAGCGCATCCTCGGCCTGCGCGCGGGTAGCGCGGGAGTGTGGGTCGAGGACGCGCTGCAACGTCCCGGCGAAGACGTGCGCGGACGATTCGCTCACCATCACCGTGCGACGCAGTTCATCCAGGCTGAACTCGCTGTAGTCGATGCCGTCCGCGGTAACCCCCCACGGTTCGGTCGCCCGTCGAGCGTCCGCTTCGATCAGTTCCTGGCGTCGGGCTCGCTTCACCTCCCGGAGTTCGCGCGCCGCCTTGCCCCTCGCCTCGGTTTCGTCGGCATCGCCATTGCTTTCGGCCGAAGCGGGCAGGTAACGGCCCAGCCGGTCGGCCAACGCCGAGGCATCGTCGGGGACGCCGCTGACGATCATGGTCAGCTTCCCCGGCTCGATCACGGCGCCGCTGACCCCGTCCACGAGCCTCGGGTTCGCCGGGAACGGCGCGCTCCCCCGCGGCCAGGGAGACTGTGGGCCGAGCAGGGCGACGACCTTCTCGCCGGCGACGAGTGCCTGGGTGATCTTCATCGCGGTCTCGAAGAACGTTTCGATCGGCCAGACCATGAAGATGGCGTAGCCGAAGAACGAGACCAGTTGCCCGATCGTCAGTCGTCCGGCCAGCATCTCGTGCGCGCCGAGCCAGGTGAGGGTGACGAGCAACAGCCCCGAAAGCAGGACGGCGGCGCCGTCCACGGCCGCGCTCCAACTGCCGGCCAGGACGCCCGCACTGCGCACGCTTTGGGACTGTCGGGCGTAGTTGTCGCCGAAGGTGGCCTCGCCGCCGATGCCGCGCAGGATACGCAGTCCGGCAACGATGTCGGTCGCCATCCCAGTCAGCTCGGACGATCGGCCACGTTCCACCTTCTGAGCGGCTTGCAGCGGACGCAGCAGGGGTGCAGCCGCGCCGACAAGAATTGGCGCGGCGATCAGGACGACTATGCCCAGCTTGACCGACACGGTCAGGACGATGCCGGCGACAGCCAGAAAAGCAACGAGCGCGGCGAGGCAGCGGCCGATCACTTCGAGGGTGGCCCCCAAGGTGACCGAGTCGCCGGAGGAAACGCTCAGCACCTCGCCCGTGGGCGCCCGCCTGGCCAGGAGGTGTCCGAGCCGCGCCGCCTTGCGAGTGGCGAGTTTCTGCACGCCGTAGAGCCCGATCAGCCACGTCCGGACCGCATAGGTGTGCGCGGCGATGCCAGCAGCGGCGCTGATCAGCACTGCCAACAACAGCAGGGACGACCACCCCAGCGTTGCGGCCGGGTCGAGATGAAGGACACCCGTGTCGATCGCTCGCCCAATGAGATAGGGGCTGGCGGCCCCGCCCAGGAACCAAAGCATCTGGCAGGCCGTGTAGACCGCCAGGGGACCGGCCGAAAACCGCACCAGCCACCACAAGAACCTCGCGGGCGAACGGGTGTCCGGCGCCGCGGGCGCGCGTCCGGCCTGGTCAGGCGCCTGGGACGGCGTCGTGATCCGGGGTGGGTAATCGCGCATACCGCCAGACTAGGCAGGGGCACGGACAGTTTCATCCGGGTTTCTTGGCCCAGGGTTCGGGCCCGCGTGTGGCTCCGGGTGATCATCGCGATCCAGGGCGACAGGCGCCGGCGGCG